>DASUHI010000203.1:0-2337 GCA_036273575.1 Streptosporangiaceae bacterium
GGGCTGCTGACCCGCGGCCAGATGGCCGACGCCTTCATCATCACCACCGATGTCGCCGAGGGTGACTACGTCGGCCCCGCGCTGGACATGGTGGCCAAGCGCGGCAAGGTGGTCGTCACCGCGGTCGGCCACCCCACCGACACCCAGTTCAGCGGCAACCTGTTCATGCTCACCATGATGGAGAAGCAGATCAGGGGCTCGCTGTACGGCTCCTCCAACGCCCATCACGACATCCCCCTACTGCTGGATCTGTACAACAAGGGACAGCTCAAGCTGGACGAGCTGATCACCAGGGAGTACGCACTGGAAGACGTCAACCAGGGGTACGAGGACATGCGCAACGGCCGCAACATCCGCGGCCTGATCCGCTACTGAGCCCGTGAAGGCACTGCGGGTCACCAGGAACGGCCCGCCCGGAGAGGTACTGCAGGTCGCCGACGTCCCGGTCCCCGAGCCGGCGCGGTGAAGGCGGCGGGCAGTGACGACTTCGGCAGCGACAGCTACCGCGAGCCGCTCGAGGTGTTCGTCGCGGCCTGCCAGGACCAGGCGGCGCGACCCCCGGCCGGCCGCCGCCGAGTGGCGGCGTAAGTGCGGGTTCGTGCTGCGGTCGGCGATGAGCCACGACGACAAGGTGCCGCCCGGCTGGTGCCGCCACGTGCACTACGACGCCCTGATGGCCGATCCGGTGGGCACGGTCAGGGAGCTGTACCGCGGC
The DNA here is from genome assembly GCA_036273575.1 of Streptosporangiaceae bacterium. Taxonomy (GTDB): domain Bacteria; phylum Actinomycetota; class Actinomycetes; order Streptosporangiales; family Streptosporangiaceae; genus Chersky-822. The sequence goes on from DASUHI010000203.1 coordinate 716, forward strand.
TTCGGGGACGAGCTCAGCGACTACGCCAGCCGCTACGGCGTCCGTCCCGAGCGGTGAAGGGAGCTCAGCGGCGCAGGGTGGTCTGCTGCTCCATGTGCGACAGCTTCTGCGGGTTGCGCACGGCGTATAGACCGGTGATGAGGCCGTCGTCGATGCGCACCGCGATGACGGTGTCGACCTCGTCGCCGAAGCGGAGGATCAGCGCCGGGTAGCCGTTGACCTGGACCGGCTGGATCGAGGCTTCGGCGCCGATCCGTTCCAGGGCGACGGCCAGCAGGCGGGCCACCTTGCCGGCCCCCACGACGGGAACCCGCACGGCCTGCACGACTCCGCCGCCGTCGCCGAGGAAGACGACGTCGGGCGCGAGGATGTCGAGGAACCCCTGGAGGTCGCCCGTCGCCGCCGCCCGCTGGAACGCCGCGAGCGCGTCCCTGGCCTCGGCCGGTGACACCGGCCCGCGCGGCCGCCGCGCCGCCACGTGGGCCCGCGCCCGGTGCGCGATCTGGCGGACCGCGGCCGGGCTCTTGCCGACGGCTTCGGCGATCTCGTCATAGCTCACGTCGAACACCTCGCGCAGCACGAACACCGCCCGCTCGGCCGGCGTGAGGGTCTCGAGCACCAGCATCATCGCCATCGAGACGCTGTCGGCCAACTCGACGTCCTCGGCCACGTCGGGTGCGGTCAGCAGCGGCTCGGGCAGCCAGGGGCCGACGTAGGACTCCCGGCGGCGGCCGAGCGAGCGCAGCCGGCCGAGCGCCTGGCGGGTGGCGATCCTGACCAGGTACGCGCGCTGGTCGCGCACGACGCCGAGGTCGACGCCCGCCCACCGCAGCCAGGTCTCCTGGAGGACGTCCTCCGCGTCGGCGGCCGAGCCGAGCATCTCGTAGGCGACGGTGAAGAGCAGGTTGCGGTGGGCGAGGAACGCCTCGGTGGCGGGATCAGCCATGGAAGGCCTCCTGTTCACTTCCGGGTCTGTACCCACCAGACACCGGGCCGCGCCGTTTTGTGACATCGGGACGGCGGTGTCACACGGGCCAGGCCGCCGGCATCTCGTGTTCAACCGGAAAGTCAAAACCCATCAGAACGAACGAGTGAGGATCACGTCATGGAACCCCGGTTCAGCATGTTCGACAACGAGATCGGCTCGCGGTTCAGCAAGCGGTTCGCCAGCGTCAGCATGGTGCTCGCGCAGTCGTCGCTGCCGCCGTCCGTGCAGGAACTGGTGGCCCTGCGGGCCAGCCAGATCAACGGCTGCGGCTGGTGCGTCGACCTGCACACCAAGGAGGCCGCGGCCGCCGGCGAGAGCGCGGTCCGGCTCAACCTGGTCGCCGCCTGGCGCGAGGCCAGCGTGTTCACCGAGGCCGAGCAGGCCGCGCTGGCGCTCGCCGAGGAGGGCACCAGGCTCGCCGACGCCAGCCAGGGCGTGTCCGACGAGACCTGGGCGCAGGTGCGCAAGCACTATGACGACGACCAGGTCGCCGCGCTCGTCGGCGCGGTCGCCATGATCAACGCGGCCAACCGGCTCGGGGTGATCCTGCGCCAGAAGGGAGGCGGCTACGAGGCCGGCATGTTCGCCAGCGTGATGGCTGACGTGAAAAGCTGACCGGCAGGCCATCCGCCGC
>DASUHI010000204.1:0-16488 GCA_036273575.1 Streptosporangiaceae bacterium
CAGCCAGCGAGGAATTCCGTACCACGCCGAGCCCGAAGCAGGCAGGCGACCAGGCAGGCAAAGGAGGATCTGAATGAATTCGAGCGGCAGCCTTGACTGGCTGCTCGACGACCTCGTCAGCAGGGTGGCCCAGATCGACAAGGCCGTCATCCTGTCCAGGGACGGCCTCGCGATCGGCGCGTCAGCGGATCTGAGCCGGGAGGACGCCGAGCACCTGGCCGCGGTCGCGGCTGGCTTTCAGAGCCTGGCCCGCGGCTTCGGCCAGCACTTCAGCTGCGGCAACCCGCTTCAGACGATCGTGGAGATGGAGACGGCGTTCCTTTTCGTGACGGCGGCGGGGGAAGGCAGCTGCCTGGCCGTGCTAGCCACCGCGGGAGCTGACGCCGGCCTGATCGCCTACGAGATGGCGCTGCTCGTCAAGCGCGTCGGCCAGCACCTCGGGGTGCGGCCGCGACCCGCGCAGGTCAGCTCTTAGGTGGCAGCACGTGACAAGCGGGGGCCCCTGGCCATTCGTCCTGCGTCCGGACGGCGGCGAGCGGGTCGTCAGGCCCTACGCAGTGACCGCGGGCCGCACCAGGCCGAGCGGCGCGAGCATCGACCTGGTCGCGCAGGTATCAGTCGTCCGCACGATGGGAGCAGAACTTGCACCTCAGCTGGTGTCCGACCTCGGACCTGAGCACCTGCGGCTGCTCAGGTTCTGTCGCGCGCGGGTTTCCGTCGCCGACCTCGCGACCGAGATCGACCTGCCGCTCGGGGTGGTCCGGATCTTGCTGGCCGACCTCAGGGAACGCGGTCTGGTGACCATCAATCAGCCCGCGGCGTCCGGGCTCAACGACGTGCGGATCCTGAGGGAGGTGGCCGATGCCCTACGGAAGCTCTGAAAAGGCTGGCGACCGGCCATCTGTTCCGGTCGCGATCAAGATCTTGGTGGCGGGGGGGTTTGGCGTCGGCAAGACGACGCTCGTCAGCGCGGTGAGCGAGGTCAGGCCGCTGCGCACCGAGGAAGACATGAGCGAGCCGAGCTCGCTCGTCGACCAGCTCGACGGGGTGGAGCGCAAGACCACGACCACGGTCGCGATGGACTTCGGCCGCATCTCGATCAGTGATGACCTGGTCGTCTACCTGTTCGGAACCCCTGGCCAGCGCCGGTTCTGGTTCATGTGGGACGAGCTCGCGTACGGCGCGCTTGGCGCCGTGGTGATGGCGGATACCCGCAGGCTCGCGGACTGCTTCCCGTCGATCGACTATTTCGAGCGCAACGGCATGCCGTTCGTCGTGGCAGTGAACTGCTTCGATGAGGCCCGTCGCTACCCGTCAGAGACGATGCGCTCGGCGCTGAACCTGACCGAGGACGTCCCGTTGCTGCTCTGCGATGCTAGGCAGCGCACCTCAAGCCGCGACGTCCTCGTCGCTCTGGTCGAGCACGCGGTCGCCAGGCTCAGCGACGGCCCTGCGGTCACGCCCGCCAGATAAGCACGAGCCCCCGGTCGTCGGTCGCACCAGGGCTCTCCTGCATCCCTTGCATCAGGCGCGCGGTCCCGCCGCTGAACCCGGTCGTGACCAGCCGGTCCGCCTCGCCGAGCAGCCGGTCGATTCCCACGTCGATGTCGCGCCCCGGCACCTCCACCAGCCCGTCGGTGTAGAGCATCAGCGCGTCGCCCTGCCTGAGCAGCCCGTGCTCTGAGCCCGCGCGCAGGTCAGGCACCACGCCGAGCACGATGCCCCTGGCCTGGGTCAGCCGCCACTGCCCACTGCCGCTGTCGAACTGGGCGGCCGGCGGGTGGCCGGCTGAGCTGATCACATAGGCGCCCGTGGTCAGGTCGAGGGCAAGATGCACAGCCGTAACAAAGCCCTCGTAGCGCTCCGCCCTCCGCAGGTACGCGTTGCACGAGCTCAGGAACTCCGACGCAGGCACCGAGCCGAGCAGGCCACCGAACGCCCCGGACAGCAGCAACGCCCGCGTCCCCGCGTCGATGCCCTTGCCTGACACGTCGACAACGGCGACCTCCAGCATCTTGCCGTCGCAGGTCGAGACCACGAAGTCGCCGCCGAACGAGGCGCCTCCCGCGGGCCGCAGCAGCGACTCCGACTCCCAGCCCTCGGGCAGCGCCGGCAACGCGCTCTGCGCCCTAATCCTGTCCCGCAGCTCGACGAGCATCTGGTTGCCGCGCATGCCGAGCAGCCCGAGCTTGGCGCGGACCCTGGCCAGCAGGTACGCGTAGATGGCGGTGGCCACGATAGTCGCGACGATGCCGAACCCGGTCCGCTCGTCGTTCTGGGCGACGTCGTAGCCGAGCATCGCGGCGATGATCGCGTACAGGATCAGCAGCGCCCTCGGCCACAGCAGCAGGCCGCCGGCGAGGATCGGCAAGATCATGAGCCCCGGCGAGAACCACGACGCTGACACCTGCACCGCGGCGATGCCGATGCCGATCACTGTGGCCGCGAGGACGGCGGACATCCGGCGGTTCCGCGTGATGAACTGCCGCCTGATCAAACCGCGGAAGGACTGCGCGGCGGCGTACATCGCCGACCAGGGCCGACGGCCGGGACTCGAAACCATGATGCCGAAACTGTACAGCCCCGCCCGGCCATAAACAGTTGGCATGGAGGCCGGATCATGCGGTACGAAGACGGCATGAGCACCAGCTATCCGATCCGGCCCATCGACGACTCCGAGTGGGAGGGGTTCGTCCGCGTCTCCGACACCGCGTTCAACTCACGCTGGCCACGCGAGGAGATGATGCGCTTCGACCGGCTGGTCGTCGAGCCAGAGCGCACGCTCGTGGCGTTCGACGGCGAGCAAGCGGTCGGGACGACCCTGGCCTTCTCGTTCGGCATGACCGTGCCTGGCGGCGAGGTGGTCAGCACGGCGGGTGTGAGCGGCGTATCGGTGCTGCCCACGTACCGGCGGCGCGGCATCCTGTCCTCGCTCATGCGCAAGCAACTCGAGGACGTGGCGACCGGCAGCGAGCCGCTTGCGGCCTTGTTCGCGTCGGAATCGGCCATCTACGGCCGGTATGGCTACGGGATGGCGGCGCCCGAGTACAACTTCACGCTGCACCGCGGTGACGGCCAGCTTCTGCCGCTGCCCACGGGGACGCAGTCGCCGCCCGCGCTGAGGCTCGCCGAACCCAAGGCTGCGCTCGCCGAGATGAAGGCCGTCTACGAGACGCTGCGTCCTACCAGGCCAGGCATGCTGACCCGGCACGACGGATGGTGGAACCTGCACGTGGCCGATCCTGAGTTCATGCGCGACGGCACCAGCCCGCAGGCATGTGTTATCGCCGAAGATTCGTCTGGTCCCCGCGGATACGCCCTGTATGCCGTCAAGCCCGAGTGGAGCAGCGACGGCCTGCCAGCCCAGGTGCTGACGCTGCGCGAACTGTACTGGACCGACCCTTCGGCGTGCGCGGCGCTGTGGGGAGACATCCTGACCAGGGACCTCGTCGGCGAGGTGCGCGCCAGGGTACGCCCGGCCGACGACCCGATCCTGCACTTGCTCGCTGACCCGCGGCGAGCGAGGGCTCACCTCTTCGACGGGCTGTACGTGAGGATCGTCGACCTGCCGGCCGCGCTCATGGCGCGCACCTACGCGGCCGCCGTCGACCTGGTCATCGACGTGTCCGACGACCTGTTGCCGGGGAACCAGGGGCGGTGGCGCCTCCAGGCCGGAGGACCGCGGGACGGCGGCAAGCCGTCGTGCGAGCGGACTACGGCCGAAGCCGACCTGACGCTACCTGTCGTGGCACTAGGCGCTGCCTACCTCGGCGGGATCAGGCTCGGCGCGCTTGCGGGCGCAGGCCAGGTCACCGAGCACCGCCCTGGCGCCGTGGCCGAACTGTCCACGGCTATGTGGTGGGACACAGCGCCATGGTCGCCCGTGGGGTTCTGACGCTGCAGGCCGTCAGAACAGAAGCGCCTTGGTGTCGAGGAACTCCTCGAGGCCGTGCACGCCGAGTTCACGGCCGTAGCCGGACCGGCCGAAGCCGCCGAACGGGGCAGCGACGTTGAACGCGCCGCCGTTGATCTCGACCTGGCCCGCCCGCAACTGCCTGGCGACCTGGACCGCGTGCTCCTGATCGGCCGACCAGACGGCGGCGGCGAGGCCGTAAGGCGTGCCGTTGGCGATCGCGACGGCATCGGCCTCGTCCTCGTACGGCAGCACGCACAGGACCGGCCCGAAGATCTCCTCGCGCGCGATCGTCATCTCGGGGCGCACGCCGGCGAAGACAGTGGCCCGCACGTAGCTGCCTTGCTCGAGGCCAGGGATCGGATCGGGCCCGCCGACGGCGATACGCGCGCCCTCGGCGACGCCCCGCTCGATGTGCCCGACCACCCTGGCACGCTGGGCGGCCGACGCCAGCGGTCCCAGCCTGGTCCCCTCGGCCAGCGGATCACCGGCCTCGTACCGGCCGGCGTTGGTCACCGCCAGCTCGACCGCCTCGTCGTAGCTCGACACGTGCACGAGCATCCTGGTCAGGGCGTTGCAGGTCTGCCCGGCGTTGACGAACGCCTTCGCGACGCCGACCTTGACAGCGGTCGCCAGGTCGGCGCCGGGCAGTATGACGTTAGCCGACTTGCCGCCGAGTTCGAGCGTGACGCGCTTGACACTCGCCGGGGCGAGCTCGGCCACCCTGCGCCCTGCCTGCACCGAGCCGGTGAAGGACACGGCGTCGATGTCCTGATGCGCGGCCATGGCCTCTCCGGTGACCTTGCCGGCGCCGCTAACCAGATTAAACACGCCCGGCGGCAGACCGGTCTCGTGGAAGACGCTGGCCAGCTCGTAGGCCGCGAGCGGCGCGATCTCGCTCGGCTTGAGCACCACCGTGCAACCGGCGGCGAGCGCGGCCGCGATCTTGGCGACAACCTGATGCAGCGGGTAGTTCCACGGCGTGATCGCGCCGACCACTCCGGCTGGCTCGCGCACTACGAGGGCGTTGCCGGTTCGCTCGCCGCCGAAGTCGTATCCGGCGAGCAGCTCGACGAAGCTGGCCAGCACGGCCAGCGGCGTCCCGACCTGCACCCGGCGCGCGAACTGCAGCGGCGATCCCATGTCAGCGCTGATAGTCGCGGCGATCGAGTCGGCGCGCTCGTCGAGAAGCTGCCTCGCCGCGTCGAGCCGCTCAGCGCGCTCCGCGACCGGTGTCGCAGCCCAGCTGTCAAACGCTGCCCGCGCGGCGAGGACCGCGTCGTCGACGTCGGCCTGATGCCCGGCAGGCACCCGGTCGATGACCGACCCATCGGCGGGGTTGACGACGTCGATGCCGCCAGCATCGGCCGAAGCGGTCCAGCTTCCGTTGATGTAGTTGGCGCGCATACCACATTCTCGCCCATAGCGAGAACGTGGATTCACCCCGAGTCAGGTCGCGGTGCGTGATACAACGCTCTCGTCACGTGATGACTTATCGATGGCAACCGTGCGATCGGAGAGCATGGTGCGTCATTCCGGGCAGCATCGCCAGCTGGCTGGCCGCCGGCCGCCAGGCCGCCGCGCGTTGCGCCTGATCGTCGCCATCGCGATCCTTTCCTGCGGGCTCGGCGCCGTGCTCGCGACGACGGGCGTGGTGGTCGAGTTCGGCTCCCGGCACCACGACACGCACAAGCTGACAATCGGCGAGACGGTGCACGTGTACAGCGGGTCCGGCGCCGGGCGGACCAGGCCGATCCTGATTCCGCGCGCTGGCCTGTACGGCGTCGCGTGGCGCTTTTCCTGCGAGCCAGGACGGTCGGGCGTCTTCATGCTGGAAGGCTCGCAGGCCGGCCAGAGCCGGACGGAGGTCACGCGATATGGCCACAGCGACAATGGGATCTGGCGGGAACGGAAAGGCAGGCCGGTGAGCAGCCTGTACGTCGTCGCGACCTGCAGCTGGAACGTGCGCGTCTTCTGGTCGGCCAGCACCGCCGCGCACGCGCCTCAGCGCGGGAGCGGCGGTGCGCACAAGCCGAAGCACCAGCCCAAGACGCACGAGAATCACGGGCACAAGAACCACGGACACCAGGACCGCGCACCCAAGAACCCTGGCACGGGAACCAGAAGTAGCGTCATTGCCCGCGTTAAAACCCATTGATCGCTTAGTGCAAGCATGAGCGCATGAATTCCAGTAATGGCGCTCTCCAGGGTCACACCCGCCAGCTGATCGTGCAGGAGGAACCTGCTGCGTCCGCTGGCGGCACCGAGCTGAGCGCGTCTGGCCGACGCAGAGCGGGGGCAGCCTGGATAGTCCTCGATCCGTCCCCATTCCCTGACGATCATGGCGGGCTGGCCCGCGGTCGCGCAGGCTGCCGCTGCAAGGCGCCGTCGGCGACCGGTAATCCAGGAGAGGCCCGCTCGGTCAGTCGAAGACGGGCGGCGCCAGCCGGCTGCGCTTTAGCTCATAGAAGCCAGGCGTCTCCAGGCACAGCCGCACGCCGTCCCAGAGCTTGCCCGCCGCCTCACCCCGCGGGATCGGCGTCACGACCGGCCCGAAGATAGAAGCGTCGCCGACCGCGATGATCGGCGTGCCGACCTCCAGACCGACCCGCTCGATGCCGTCGGTGTGCGACGCCCTGACCGCCTCGTCATACTCGGTCGACTCCATGGCGTCCGCCAGGTCGGCCGGCAGGCCCGCGTCCGCGAGCGCGGCCTCGATGGTCTCGCGATTCCGCTCGGCCTTCTCGTTGTGGAACCGGGTGCCGATCGCGGTATAAAGCGGGAGCACAGCGTCGTTGCCGACCTTCTGCTCGGCCGCCATGCACACGCGCACAGGGCCCCACGCCTTGACCATCCGCTCCTTGTAACCCTCGGGGAGGTCGTCTCTGTTCTCGTTCAGCACCGCCAGGCTCATTACGTGCCAGCGAGGCTCAACGGGCCGCACCTTCGCCACCTCGAGCATCCACCGGGATGTGATCCAGGCCCACGGGCAGAGCGGGTCGAACCAGAAATCGACTTGCACCGGCGGCTGATCCGTCACAGCATCTCCTCTGCGAGATTGGCATTCCTGACACCCGCCCCTGACATGGCACAACCGACCGAACCGGCACGGCATTCCGTTGTTGCGGCGTGAAATCATGCCACCGTGTACCCGATCGTCGAGCAAAGGACGAGACCGTGACCAGCAACCTGACCCGCGACGAAGCGACCGAGCGCGCCAGGCTGCTGCGCGTGGAGTCCTACCGGGTCGACCTCGACCTGACAGGCGGCGAGCTCACGTTCGGCTCGGTCGTGACCGTGCGGTTCAGCTGCCAGCGGCCTGGCTCAGCGTCGTTCATCGACCTCACCGCTCCAGAGGTGAGCGAGGCCGTGCTCAACGGCAGGAAGCTGCCGGCCGACTCCTTTGACGGCAACCGCGTCGCGCTTGACCAGCTCGCGGAGTCCAATGAGCTGACCGTGCGCGCGCAGTGCTCTTACTCACGCCACGGTGAAGGCCTGCACCGGTTCACGGACCCCACCGACAAGGGGGTCTACCTGTACACCGACCTGGAGACGTTCGACGCGCACCGGGTCTACGCCTGCTTCGATCAGCCCGACCTGAAGGCGACCTTCGAGTTCACCGTGCGCTGCCCTGACACGTGGCAGGTCATCTCGAACATGGCAGCCGACATCTCCGGGCAGCCGGCCGGACCGGGCGTCGAGCGCTGGCACTTCCCGCCGACGCCGCCTATGTCGACCTACATCACGCACATCTCGGCCGGGCCGTACCACGTCGTGCGCAGCGAGCACGACGGCATCCCGCTCGGCATCTTCTGCCGGCAGTCGCTGGCTAGCTACCTCGATCCCGGCGAGATCTTCGAGGTCACCAGGCAGGGCTTCGACTACTACCACGCGGCGTTTGGCGTCAGATACCCGTTCGGCAAGTACGACCAACTCTTCGTCCCCGAGTACAAGTCAGGGGCGATGGAGAACGCGGGCGCCGTGACGTTCCTCGAGGACTTCATCTTCCGGTCCAGGGTGACCGACGCCCAGCACGAGGCCAGGGCAGAGACGATCCTGCACGAGATGGCGCACATGTGGTTCGGCGACCTGGTGACCATGCGCTGGTGGGACGACCTGTGGCTGAACGAGTCGTTCGCCACCTGGGCGAGCCTGGTGGCGCTCACCGACGCTACCCGCTGGCCGCACGCCTGGACCACGTTCACCCAGGCGTGGAAGGCCTGGGCGTACCGGCAAGACCAGCTTCCGTCGACGCACCCCATCGCCGCGGACATCATCGACATCGACGCCGTCGAGGTGAACTTCGACGGGATCACGTACGCGAAGGGCGCGTCGGTGCTGCGGCAGCTCGTCGCGTACGTCGGCAGCGAGAACTTCCTCTCCGGCGTGCGAACGTACTTCGGCGACCACGCATGGGGCAACGCGACGCTGGGCGACCTCCTCGACGCGCTGGCGCGCGCGTCGGGACGGGACCTCGCCGCATGGTCGAAGGCGTGGCTGGAGGCCGCCGGGGTCAACACGCTCCGTGCCGAGTTCCAGACCGCGGCGGACGGCACGTTCACCGAGTTCGCCGTGCTGCAGGAGGCGCCCGCGTCGCACCCGGTCCTGCGGCCGCACCGGATCGCGATCGGGCTCTACGAGCGCGGCCCTGACGGCCTCGCCAGGCGGCGGCGGGTCGAGGTCGACGTCGCAGGAGAACGGACCGAGGTCCCCGAGCTCGCCGGCGAGCGGCTTCCCGACCTGGTGCTGGTCAACGACGACGACCTGACCTTCACGAAGATCCGGCTCGACGAGCACTCGCTCCGGACCCTGATCTCCTCGATCGGAGAGTTCACCGACTCGCTGCCCGCCGCGCTGTGCTGGGCGGCTGCGTGGGACATGTGCCGGGACGCCGAGCTGGCAGCCAGGGACTACCTCGCCCTCGTGCTGTCCGGCCTGCCGACGATCAGCGACATCAGCATGCTGCAGACGCTCCTGAGGCAGGCCATCGCCGCGCTCCGCCGGTTCGCCGACCCTGGCTGGCGGCAGACCGGGCTGGCGCAGTTCGCAGGCGCACTCCGCACGCTGCTGTTCGACGCCGTGCCCGGTTCTGACGTCCAGCTGGCGTTCGCCCAGTCGCTCGCGTCGGTCGCCACCTCCGACGCCGATCTCGCGCTGCTCAGCGGCTTGCTCGACGGCTCCGCCACGATCGATGGCCTCGCCGTCGACACGGACCTGCGCTGGCAGCTGCTGCACAGGCTCGTCAGCCGCGGCGTGGCCGGCCAGGACGCTATAGACGCCGAGCACGACAGGGACAGGACCGACGCGGGCCAACGCCACGCGCTCAACTGCCAGGCCGCGATTCCCAGCCCGCAGGCCAAGGAGGCGGCGTGGAGCCAGATCGTCTCCGGCGACCTGCCGAACGCCTCGTTCCGCGCGGCGCTCGGCGGCTTCTACGCGGCCGACCAAGACGAGCTCGTCGCCCCGTTCGCGCCGCGGTTCTTCGACGTGGTCGCGGAGATCTGGCGGGACTGGAGCGTGGACATGGCGCAATACTTCGCCGAGGTGGGGTACCCCAAGAACGTCGTGACGCAGGACGCGGTCGACGCCGCCGCCGACTACATCACCACGACACGCCCGCCGGCCGCGCTCGGCAGGCTCCTCTCCGAGGGCCGCGACGACGTGGCGAGGGCGCTGCGGTGCAGGGAGCGGGACGCTCAGGCGGGCTAGCGCTAGCGCGCTGCCACAGCCCGGACCACGGCGGCGACCTGCTCGAGATCGGGCAGATCCTCGAGCAGCACGGCCTTGCCCTCGCTGTCGCACAGCGGGACACGCCAGTTCGGGTACTCATCTGAGGTGCCGGGAATGTTCTGCGTCCTGCGGTCGCCGACCGCATCCGCGAGCGAGACGCCGAGCAGGACGGCCGGGGTGCGGGCGAGGAATCCGTACATGCCGACCGTGAACTCCTCAGCCGAAGGCTCGCGACCTGCCAGGAGCAGCCCTTGCGCCGTCAGCAGGTCCCGCCATGCGGACAACCTCAGCTCCGACGTCCTGCGTTCTCCTTCTGGGTCTTTCAAGAGCCCTAGCTGAGCGCGGACGGTGACATGATCGCCGGTGACAAAGCCGGAAACGGTCGGCACGTCGTGCGTGCCTACCGTCGCCATGCAGCCGCGGCGCCAGTGGGCGGGCTGCAGGGGCGAGCCATCGGGCTCGCGGGCGAACCATGCCATCTCCGTGCCGAGCACGTGCTTGCCGGCCAGGTAACCGCGGACCCACGGCTCGACGGTGCCGAGGTCCTCCCCGATCGCCAGTGCTCCGGCCCGTGCCGCCTCCTCCGTGAGGGCGCCGACCGTGAGCCCGTGGTCGTAGCGTACGTACGCGCCTCGGTCGGGCGGCATGCCCTCGGGGATCCACCACAGCCGCATCAGGCCCATCACGTGGTCCACGCGCACGCCGCCCGCGTGCCTGAGCGCGGTTCGGAACAGGTCGGCGAGCGGACCGGCGCCGGACGCGGCCAGGCGTTGCGGATGCCACGGCGGCTGCGACCAGTTCTGGCCTTGCTGGTTGAAGCCGTCGGGGGGAGCGCCCACGGACATGCCGCGCACGAGGAGGTCCTGATGCGCCCAGGCGTCAGAGCCGCCGGCATGCACGCCGACGGCCAGGTCCCCGATCACGCCGATGCTCATGCCTGCCGCCCGGGCCGCCCGCTGCGCCTCCGCATACTGCTCGTCGAGCAGCCACTGGATCCACGCGTGGAAGCAGGCCCGCTCGCGAAGCGGCCCGGCCGCCGCCCGCGCGGCGGCCCCGCGGGGATCGGCCAGCTCGGGCGGCCACTGCCGCCAGTCGGGCCCGTGTTCCTCGGCGAGGGCGCACCAGCGGGCCCAGGCGTCGAGTTCGGCGCCCTCGCGTTCGGAGAACCTGCGGTACCGCGCCTTCCGTTCTCGCGTCAGGCCGACCGTGTAGATCTGCTCCAGCGCCAGGCGCTTGGCGTCCCAGACCTGATCCCTGTCGATGAGGTCAGGGGTGCTGCTGGCCGCGCGCAGCGGCCCGGCCAGCTCGTCGACGTACTCGCGCTGGGCGGGGTTGAGCTGGTCGTACTCGGGGATGTCCTCGATCCGAAGGTAGAGCGGGCTCACGTACCTGCGGGTCATCGGGAGGTAGGGAGAGGTGCTTACCGGGAGCGTCGGCTCCGCCGCGTGCAGCGGGTTGATGAGGATGAACCGGGCACCGAGCTGCCTGCCTGACCAGCGCGCGAGGTCCGCGAGGTCGTGCAGGTCGCCGTGTCCCCAGGAGCGCCGTGACCGTACCGAGTACAGCTGGACCGTGAACCCCCACTCGCGGCGCCGCGGCACGCCGGGGAGCCGGGCGGCTGGTCCTTCATCCTGCGCCTGCCTGGTCGCGGCTGGCTCGCCGAGGGCGCCGACTATGGCGCGCAGCGTGCCGGCGGGCACGTCGACCCGCTCGCGGCGCCAGTTCACGTAGCTCGCTGAGACGCCAAGAGCTTCGGCCCGGCTGATCAGCTCGCTGTCGGTCATGCCCTCCATGATGTCCTCGTGCGGCCACGGCATGCGCGCGGCAGGCTAACTCGCCTCGCGCGCGCCTGGCTGACAGGATCGGGCGCGTGGCTGCCGAGTTCCGTCCCGCTGTCGATCTCGCCGCGAGTTACTACCGGGAGATGGTGGGCCCGCGGCTCACGCAGCATGCGCCGTGCCTGCGGCATTCGGCGGCGCTGATCGGCCCGGGTTCTGAGGTGCTCGGCTTCGACTCGCCGCGGTCGACCGACCACAACTGGGGACCAAGGTGCCAGGTCTTCCTCAGCGCGCAGGACGCGGACCTGGCTGGCCAGATCACCGCGATGCTCGCGGACCGGCTGCCCGCGACGTTCGCGGGCTGGCCGACGAGGTTCGCCGACGTCACGGCCGCGGATCCGGCGCCGCGCCACTGGGTCGAGGTTGCCGGGCTTGGCGCCTGGCTGAGCGGCCGGCTTGGCTTCGATCCGCGGGCCGGCGTCGGGCTGGATGACTGGCTCGCGACCCCCACGCAGGTGCTCGCGGAGATGACGGGCGGCGCCGTGTTCAGCGACGGCCTGGACGGTGGCCCCGAAGGCGGCCCGGAAGCCGCCCGGATGGCGGTCTGGGCGGCGGGCTGGGCGGCGGGCTCGAGGCGGCGAGGGCGGCGCTGCGCTGGTATCCCGATGACGTATGGCGGTACGTGCTCGCCTGCCAGTGGGCCAGGATCGGCCAGGAGGAGGCGTTTCCCGGCCGTTGCGCCGAGGCGGGTGATGAACTCGGTTCGGCGATCGTCGCCGCGCGGCTGAGCAGGGACGTCGTGCGGCTGACGCTGCTGATGCACCGGATCTACCCGCCGTACAGCAAGTGGCTGGGATCTGCGTTCGCTCGCCTGCCTGGTGTGGGCGTGCGGTTGCGGCCCGCGCTGCTGGCCGCCGTGACGGCCAGCTCCTGGCCAGACCGGGAGCGCAACCTGAGCGTCGCCTACGAAGCCGTCGCGGCGCTGCACAACGCGCTCGGGCTCACTGCCGAGATAGACGGCTCGGTGCGGCCGTACTTCGACCGGCCGTTCCAGGTGATCGGCGCCGAACGATTCGCCGCCGCCCTGCGGGAGTCGATCGCGGATGAGGAGATCCGCCGTCTGCCCGCCGCGGGCGCCATCGACGAGTTCGTCGACAGCACCGATGCCCTCGGAGACCCGGGTCTGCTGCGCGCAACCATCTCCGCCCGCCATCCACAGCCTTGAGCGAGTTATCCACAGGCTCGCGCCGGCGGCTAGGCGGCCGCGCGATGACAGGCGACGCTCCTCAGCATGGCTTCAGACATCCCCGAGTACCTCGACCGTCTCGCCCAGATCCAGCGCGGCGTGCTGTCCGCGCGGCAAGCCATCTCCTTCGGCCTCAGCAGGGACATGGTCGGGACTCTGCTGCGGTCCGGACGATGGCACGCCCTGCAGCACGGCGTCTACGCGACGTTCACCGGCGAGCCAAGCCGCGACGCGGTGCTGTGGGCCGCGGTGCTGCGCGCTGGTTCCTGTGCATTGCTCAGCTACAACACCGCTGCTGAACTGCAGCGGCTTGCTGACCGTCCAAGCGCGGCGATTCACATCACGATCCCAGGTCAGCGCAGGATCGCGACCATTCCTGGCGTGATCATCCATCACGCGCTGCGTGCCGAACAGGCCGCACACTCGACCGACATGCCGCCGCGCACGCGCATCGAAGAGACCGTGCTGGACCTGGCTGCCGTGGCTGCCAACGCGGAGGACGCGTGCGGCTGGGTCACTCGTGGCATTGGCAGGCGGCTCACAACACAGCAAGCGCTCCGCCGCGCACTAGGCCAACGCGCGCGGATGCGCTTCAGGGCCGAGATCGCCGAGGTGCTGGCTGACGAGTGGGCAGGGGTCCATTCCGCTCTCGAGTACCGCTATGTCAAATACGTCGAGGTGCCGCATGGCCTTCCACGAGGCCGCCGTCAGGCGCCTGGCAGCCGCGACGGGCGGCGGGTGTACCGCGACGTGCTCTACGACGGCTACGACCTCATTGTCGAGCTCGATGGCCGCGCCGCGCACCCCGGCGACACAAGGTGGAATGACATCCGCCGTGACAACGCCGCATTGGCGATCGGGCTCATGACGCTGCGGTATGGCTGGTATGACCTGAGGAGCCGACCGTGCGGCGTCGCTGAGGAGGTGCATCAGGCCCTGCTCAAGAACGGCCCGGTCCCGGCCAAACCCTGTTCGCCTGCCTGCCCGGTGACCCGCACACTGGATGTCCGCCGCAGCAGGGAGCGTTTGCGGTAAAGGGTAGCGAATGCTGTCGTATGTGCCGCAAACGCTACGCCTTGAGGAGTTCCTCGGGCGGGAGCTGTGCGGGAAGGCCGGCTGCGGAGTGGCGGGAGCGGTAGGCGGCGACATGCTCGCGGTTGCCGCAGGTGCGGCTGTCGCAGTAGCGGCGTGACTGGTTCCTGGACAGGTCGACGAAGACGACCTCGCACCGCGGGGACGCGCAGGTGCGGACCCGGCCGCTCTCCCCCGCTACGATGAGCTCGGCCAGCCCCATGGCGCTGTGCGCGGCGATGCGGTCGGCCAGCGGCGCGGTCGCGCTGCTCACGTGGATGTGCGGCGGCCTGCCGTCGTGGGTGACGATCCGCGGAACCGCTCCGGTCTCGGCGAGCAACGCGTTCAGGTCGCTGATCGCCTTCGCTTCGCGGCCGGCCTCACAGGAGGCCACGACCGCGTCAAGGCGGGCGCGGAGCGCGCGTAGCCGGGGGACATCGCTGGCGCGTGCCGCGGCGAGGTTCTCCACCCGGTGCCGACGCGCGAACGCGATGACGCCCTGGGTGCTGGCCAGCGCGTCAGCACCGGCGGTGCGGCCCGTGTTCACAAGCTCGAGGCACTGGTTCAGTGCCTCGAGCTGATCGGCACCCAGTCCCACGTACTCACCCGCCCGAACGGCCCGTATGCTGAAGAGCGTGACAGCACCGTACAAGTCTACGGTCATTACAGCCAACGACGGCACCGCCAATCCCGGTGCCGTTGCCGTGTCGCGGCGACCGCTGCTGATGGCCGGGCTCGGGGCGGCGACCATCTCGTCATCCGCCGTCTTCGTGGCCGAGTCCGCCGCGAGCCCGGTGAGCACGGCGTTCTACCGGACGGCGCTCGCGCTGCCCTTGCTGGTCGCGCTCGCGGTGATCGAGCAGCGCAGGCTCGGGCCGCGGCCGCTGGCCCAGCGGCTCAGGGCAGTGCTGGCCGGCGTGTTCCTCGCCGTCGACCTGATCTTGTGGACCCACGCCATCGCCGATGTCGGGGCTGGGGTGGCGACGGTTCTCGGCAACCTTCAGGTCCTGTTCGTGGCCGGCCTCGCGTGGCTGTTCTGGAAGGAGCAGCCGGGCCGCGCTTTCGCGTTCGCGCTGCCGGTCGTGATGATCGGCGTGGTGCTGGTGTCCGGGCTGGCCGAGAGTTCCACCACGAGCGAGCATCCGCTTGCCGGCATCTGCTACGGCTTCGGGACGTCCATCGCGTACGCGGGCTACCTGCTGATCCTGCGCCGCTCGTCCGCGACGTCCGCGACGTCCGCGACGTCGGCGACGTCGGCGCACGTCGCTGGGCCAGTCGCCGAGGCGACGGCGGGGGCCGCGGTCGCGTCGGTCGTCTTCGGCCTGATCTTCGGCGGCCTGGCGTTGGATCCGGTATGGCCGTCGATCGGCTGGCTGCTGGCGCTCGCACTGCTCAGCCAGACCGCGGGCTGGCTGTTCATCACCGCATCGCTGCCGAGGCTGCCCGCCGCGATTTCCTCGCTGATGCTGCTGCTGCAGCCGGCCGCCTCGCTCGCGCTCGCGGCCCTGATTCTTGGGCAGCAGCCGACCCCGCTGCAGATCCTGGGCGCCGTCCTCACCTGCGGCGGCGCGCTCGCGGCGAGCCTGTCGTCGACTAGGTCGCCACGAGTAGCACGGGCGGTCGCCGCCGAGCCACAGTCAGCGGCCGCCGAGGGCGCGTAGCCGCAGCGTCACACGAACCGCCTTCTCAGCCTCAGTCCCTGGCCGGTCGAGGAGCGAGCGCGCGCCCCAGCCAGAGCCCCGCGAGACCCTGCACCACGCTCACGCCGAGCGTGATCACGACCGTGAGCACGGGGTCGGCCGGGAGCCCGGCCACGAGGCCGATCGTCCGCGCCGTGGGCCCGATCGCCTGACCGCGGATGGCCTGAATCCACAGCGCGAGTGCCCACCCGGCGGCCGTCATGATCAGCACGGCTGGCACGGTAACCCGGAGCCGCCACCAGCCCCAGCGCATGGCCACGCCCGCCGCGAAACCGGCCAGGAACGGCACGAACCACAATCCGAGCAGCGCTCCGCCGGCGATCAGCGCGACGGTGCCGAGCGCCGTGAGCACCCAGCCCGGCACCGAGCCGCGGTGCCGCGGCCCGAGAAACGACGGGCGGAACGGACGCGGCGGGCCTGGCCGGCCAGGCGTTGCCGGCCCGACGACGCCGAGCCGATAGGCACCGCGCTTGCCGAGCCTGTCGACCTCGGACCTGCTGACAGGCTTGGTCATGGCAGGAACTCCCATCGCATCGCGCCGGCCACGGAGATCCCGGCCCGTGGCAGCAGCAGGTATCCGCCGGATTGCCAGAGCCTCGTCAGGTTCGTGAACCAGGGCGAGGCGGGGTTGTCACTCTGGCCGCCCGCATAGATGCCCTCCGCCATCACGCCGTCCCTGCCCGGGCCGAGGCTGACAATCATCCGCCAGGCAGGCACACCAGCCTCCGCCGAAGCCGCCGCCGACGACTGCACGGATCCGGTCCATGCCGCGGCCGTGTCCGGGACGAGCCACGGGCTGCTCGCCGCCGCCCGGCGACCGTATCCCAGTACAGGAACCTGAGCCGACGAGACGACAGGGCTCGCGCCGGCCTGACCGAGCCGCCAGGTGGACGGCCCGCCGTGGAAGCGGGCTGTCAGTCCAGCCACGGCCCTCGCGAACGCGGCCCGCATCGCGGACGCCGCCGTTCCGCCGTGCGCGCCAGGCGGCGTGAACGCAGGGTTCGAGCGATCGGCGACCGTCCAGTGCCCGAGCGACCGCGCCAGGCCTGC
>DASUHI010000205.1:0-2901 GCA_036273575.1 Streptosporangiaceae bacterium
CGCGCGGATGATCAGTCCGGGCGGGCTCGCGAGCAGCGCGGCGGTCAGGCGCTCGCCCAGCCCTGTGCTCTCCTGCATCCTGCCGATCGTGGGCGTGTGCTGAGGGTCAAGGTACAGGCTGCTCAGCGCGTAGTCAGCGGCAACGAACTCATCGGGCACGCCGGCTGCCGCCAGCGCGAACGCCACGACGATGCCTGTCCTGTCCTTGCCCGCGGTGCAGTGCACGAGCGCGGGCAGCGCTCCTGGCCGCGCGAGCGAGCGGATGGCCGCCGCGATCGCGGCGCCGCGCGTGTCGATGAAGAAGTCGTAGACGTCCGCGAGCTCGGCCGGCAGGGCGTCGAAGTCCTCGCCAACCAGCGAGACGTGCATGGTCAGGGCGCCGGCCAGTGCGAGCTCATCGAGCGGGCTCGGCGCGATCTGAGCCTCCTCGCCTGTCCGCAGGTCAAGGACGGTCCGCAGGCCGAGCGAGCCGAGCTGACGAAGCCCGTCGCCGTCGATCCTGTGCAGTCCGTCGGAGCGGAGCAGCCGCCGCCAGGCGGTGACCCCGCCGCCGGTGACCGGGTAGCCGCCCGTGTCACGGAAGTTCAGCGTGCCGCTTACCGCGATGTGCCGGCCAGGCGTGCCGCCGATGCGACGAATCAGCCCTTCGGGAACCGGCCCGGTCATCGCTTCCTCCCACCCGTGCACGAGCAGGTTATCGGCCACGCCGGCCGGGATCCCTGGCAGCCGGCCTGCCCGGCCGGCCGCCGCCGGGGACCGTTAAGGTCGGTACACCGGGAGGGGTGTTACGTGCGAATAGGCAACTTGTACGGCCCCGATGCGACCTTCCTGGGGGTGCCATCGGCCGACCTGGCCGACCCGTCATCCTGGGCGGGAACCGACATCATGATCATCGGCGCCCCGTTCGACGGCGGCACGTCGCACCGCCCTGGTGCCAGGTTCGGGCCTCAGGCCATCCGGTTCACCGACTATCTGCCGCACGACGGCTCGCGGCCGCACCTGGCCCTCGGCGTCGACCCGCTCAAGGAACTCGCGATCACCGACGCCGGGGACATCCAGCTCCCGTCAGGGAATACCGAGCTCTCGCTGCGCAGGCTGGAGGAGGCCGTGCAGACGGCGGCGGCCGGCGGCACGATCCCCGTGATACTCGGCGGCGACCACACGATCACGTTCCCTGACGCGACCGGCGTCGCCAGGCACGTGGGCTGGGGCCGGGTGTCACTGATCCACTTCGACGCGCACGCCGACACCGGCAACACGCAGTTCGGCTCGCTGTACGGGCACGGCACGCCGATGCGCAGGCTGATCGAGTCAGGTGCGGTGCGAGGCGACAGGTTCCTGCAAATCGGGCTGCGCGGCTACTGGCCGGAGCCAGAAACCCTGGACTGGATGGCCGAGCGGCGGATGCGCAGCTACGAGATGACCGAGATCGTGGCTCGCGGCCTGGACGAGTGCCTGACCGAGGCGTTCGCGATCGCCGTGGACGACTGCGACGCGGTCTTCTTGTCTGTCGACGTAGACGTGGTCGACCCCGGCATGGCTCCAGGCACGGGAACACCGGAACCCGGCGGCCTGTCGGGCAGGCAGCTGCTCGACGCGGTCCGCCGGATCGCAATGGAGCTTCCGCTCGCCGGGATCGACGTCGTCGAGGTCGCGCCCCCGTACGACCACGCCGAGGTCACGGCGTTCCTGGCCAACCGGGTCGTGCTCGAGGCGCTCTCCGGCATCGCCTGGCGGCGTCGGTCGGCGGCTGGCCGCAGCCCGCGCGATCCGAGCTGGCCGCTGCTCCGCGGCCGGGGCTTGCCCGCCGATGCGGGGTCCGAGCAGGCACGTCCTTAAGCGGTTCTGCGGCGGTAGGTCGCCATGGCGACGGCGTACGGGACGATGAGCAGGCCGAGGCACCAGGCGAGGGCGGTCCAGATGCTGCGCTGACCGGGTGCTGAGCGAACAGGTCGCGGATGGTGTCGACGATGGATGTCTTCTAGACCGGTACGAAGCAGGACGGAATAGCGGAGGTGCAAGCCAGCACCGCGAGCGAACCGTCGCCCCGGCCAGGTTGATGATTCTGCCGCCAGGATTTCGCTCGATCTATAGTTGAGTGCATGCTGGATGCCACCAGGCTCCGGGTGCTCGTCGCTATCGCCAGGCACGGTTCTGTCACCGCCGCGGCGCAGGCGCTTAACTACGCTCAGCCGTCGATCAGCCACCACATGGCGAGGCTTGAGTCGGAAACCGGCGCGAAGCTAATGGAGCGATCGGGCCGCGGGATCCGCCTGACTGACGCGGGACGCCTGCTCGCCGAGCGCGCCGAGGAGATCCTCGGCCGGCTCGACGCCGCGGAGGCCGAACTGGCCGCACACGTCGGGCTTCGGCAGGAGACGGTCAGGCTCGCGGCGTTCGGGTCGGCCCTCGGTACCCTCGCCGCCGCGGCGGGAGCGGCACTGCGAGCGGACCGGGCCGTGGCCGACATCTCGCTGATTCAGGCCGAGCCGGCCGACGCGCTTCGGATGGTCAGGGTCGGCGAGGTCGACGTCGCGCTCGTCTTCAGGTACGAGGGCGGCGCCCACCGCGACGGGCAGGCGGCGCAGCACGCGGCGCCGGCCGACGCGGACGACCCGCTGCACGATCCTGACCTGCACTATCACCTGGTGCTCAACGAACCCGTGTACCTGCTCACGCCGGCGGCCAGGACTCCCAGCCCTGCCAAGAGCGCCGGGTCTAAGACAGCCAGGGCCGCAGATGCCGGGGCGCCAGCGGCGGCGAGCATCCTCGCCGAATACGCCGCTCACCGCTGGATCGCCGGCTGCGAGCGTTGCCAGGACGTGCTCGTCCGGCTGTGCAAGTCCGCGGGCTTCAGCCCCGACATCGCGGTCACGACCGACGACTACGTCGCAGCGCAGG
>DASUHI010000206.1:0-17923 GCA_036273575.1 Streptosporangiaceae bacterium
GCATCACCCTGGACAACTCACCGCCTGAGGCGCCTTTATGCAGCGGCAACGCGGGCGCACCGGGGTGCGCGGCCAGCCGGATCTCGACGTCGTCACCGCCGTGCGCGCCGTACTCCTTCAGGGGGCTGACAACGACGTTGAGCCTGGCGTGCGGCATCGCCAGCGCGGTCAGCTCTGCCGTGACGGCGGCGTCGAAGCGCGCCGCCGCCTGCTGGCGCATCATGGTGAGCTGGCCTCCGAGGTCCCTGACGGTGCCCGCCAGCTCAGCCTCCCGCGCCTGCAGGCTGGCTATCTTGTCGTCATCGCTGTCCAGCTCGGCGAGCCGCGCAGCCGCCCCCTTGGCCCAGACCAGCACGGCGGCCAGGTCGGGAACCACGGGCTGCTGCGCCTCGCTGCGTGCGTCACCGGCTCCGGACGTCGGCCGCGGGACGGGCGCCGACCCGTAGCTGCGAACCAGCCTGGTCAGCTCCGCGCGGCGGTCCTGTACGGCGGCGAGCCTGACCGGGTCCGCTTCCACGGAGTCCGCGTAGGACGCGAGCTCGGCCGCGATGTCGGAGATCAGGTACGACGCCTCCGTCAGCCGGGCGGCGAGCTCCCCGAGCGCGGGGTCGTGCTGGGCGGCGCTCTCCAGCGCGTGCTGCGCGGTTGCGAGCAGGCTGAGCGCGTCGGCCGACTCGTAGGAGGCGCTCGACGGGTCGGAAATCAGCGCCTCGTGCGCGGTCGTCGCCGCCGAGTGCAGCGTGTCGGCGTTGGACAGCCTTTCGGCCTCCACGTGCAGCTCGAGGTCCTCGCCGTCGGCCGGCTCGAGCCGCTCGATCTCAGCCAGTCCCTGCCGCAGGTCCTCGGCCTCCGCGGCCCGCTCCCTGGCGAGCGCCGCCAGCTCGGCCAGCTCAGCGGCGACCTTGAGGTGCAGGTTGTAGGCGCGCTGGTAGTCGGCGAGTAGGCGGCCAAGCTCGGGTCCCGCGAACCGGTCGAGCGCCTGGCGCTGCCTGCCCGGCTTCAGCAGCTGCTGCTGGTCGGCCTGGCCGTGCACGGCGACGAGATCCGCTGACAGAAAGGTCAGCAGGGACACGGGCACAGAGCGGCCGCCTGCGAACGCCCGCGAACGTCCCTCGGCCGACACGGACCTGACCAGTACCAGCGTCTCGCCGTCGTCGTCCAGGTCACCGCCGGCGTCACTGACCTGCCTGGCTACCTCCCCTTCCGGGTCGGTCCGCAGACGGCCCTCCACGGTGGCCCGGTCGGCACCTGGCCGGATCCTGGACGGATCGGCGCGGCCGCCGAACAGCAAGCCCAGCCCGGAGACGACCATGGTCTTGCCGGCGCCGGTCTCGCCCGTGACGACGTTGAAGCCCTTCGACAGCTCGAGCACCGCGTCGTCGATGACGCCGAGGCCGCTGATTCTGACTTCCTCAAGCATCGCCCGCCGGCTCCTCGTCTCGCCTCGCCGCGTTCCGCCGTGCATCGTGCTTCGCCTCGGCCCGTCCGTGCCAGCCGGACACGGGCAGGCCGAACTTCACCACGAGCCGGTCGGTGAACGACGCCCCGATGACGGTGCGGTGGCCGTCGGCGCCGGTTTCGCCGTCCGCGTCGTGCCGCAGCCTGGCGAGCAGGACGGGCATGGCTCCCCGCCTGACCTCGACCCGCGTGCCCGGCGGCAGCTCGACCTTGCGGCGGCCGTCGCACCACAGCACGGCGCCCGACGTCTCGCCTGTGCTGCCCGTGGCCCCGATGACCTCCACCGCCAGCACCGATTCCGGTGATACCACCATAGGTCCTGCGAAAAGGGCGTGGGCGCTAATCGGGACCAGCAGCAGCGCCTCGACGTCGGGCCAGACAACGGGTCCGCCGGCCGAGAACGCGTATGCCGTCGAGCCGGTGGGGGTGGCGAACACGATGCCGTCACAACCCCAGCGGGACAACGGCCTGCCGTCGACCTCGGTCACCAGGTCGAGCATCCGCTCTCTGGCGGCCTTTTCGACGGTCGCCTCGTTGAGGGCCCAGGCGCTCGCCAGGACCGAGCCGTTCTGTCGAATGGTGACGTCAACGGTCATCCGCCGCTCGACCCAGTAGTGCCCGTCGAGGATGTGATCGACGGCGTCCCCCAGCACGTCAGGCTCGGTCTCCGCGAGAAACCCGACGTGCCCGAGGTTGACGCCGAGCAACGGCGCGCCGACCGGGCGGGCAAGTTCCGCGGCCCTGAGCAGCGTCCCGTCGCCACCGATCACCACGACCATCTCCGCGCCGGCAGCCGCGTCCGGCGAGACCGGCAGCACGGTCGTGTCCGGGCAGCCCAGGTCGTCAGCCTCGGACTTCAGCACCCGCACGGTCACGCCGGCCGCGCACAGCCGGCGGGCCACCGCCCGGGCCGTCTGCAAACCGTCAGGCCGGCCAGTGTGCGCGACGAGCAGCATGCTCCTTGCGTCAGGCACGCTCATCGCGGACCCTTCTCGATCGCTGCCAGCACGTCGTCCGCGTTGAGCGGCGGCGCTCCACGGCGCAGCCAGAGGAAGTACTCGACGTTGCCCGACGGTCCGGGCAGCGGGCTCGCGGTGACCCCCTGGACTCCGAGCCCGAGTTCGGCCGCCTTGCGCGCGACAGCCGCGATCGCGCTTGCCCGCAGCTCAGGGTCCCTGACGACACCGCGCGACCCGACCCTGCGCCTGCCGACCTCGAACTGCGGCTTGACCATCAGCACGAAGTCCGCGTCAGGGGCCGCGCAGTCCACGAGCGCGGGCAGCACCTGGGTGAGCGAGATGAACGACAGGTCGGCGGTTACCAGGTCAGGACGCGGGGCGACGTCGCCAGGCTGGAGGTTCCGCACATTGACCCGGTCGAGCACCGTGACCCGGGGATCGGTGCGCAGGGCCCAGGCGAGCTGGCCGTAGCCGACGTCGGCGGCGACGACGTGCGCGGCTCCGGCCCTGAGCAGCACGTCAGTGAACCCGCCGGTCGACGCGCCGGCGTCCAGGCAGTCACGCCCCGCGACCTCCAGGCCGGTGAACGCCGCGAGCGCGCCAGCGAGCTTGTAGCCGCCGCGCGAAACGTAGTCGGGTCCTGCGTTCTCGCGCTGCACCGTGATCGCCGCGTCGTACGCGACCAGCGTCGCAGCCTTCGCCGCTGCCTGGCCGGACACCAGCACCTGGCCGCCGGCGATGAGGTCGGCCGCCTGATCCCGCGACCGCGCGAGCCCGCGGCGCACCAGCTCCGCATCCAGCCGGGCTCTCCTCATCGTCGCCACTCGCGTCTCAGCGATTCTGCGTGCCAGGGTGAAGCTCTCCCAGTACTTCGACAAGCTGCTCGTGTATCCGCTCGTAGACGGCAGGGTGTTCGGAGACGGGCACCTCGGCGAGCTCGTCGAGCTCGCGGAGGACGGCATCCACCCTCGGTTCTCCCGTCGATGCCTCGGTCTGCTCGTCGGGCTCATCGGGCTCGGAGGGCGGTGCCGGATCGGCGCCAGATCCGGGGTCGTGCTCCATCGCGTTGCCAGCTCCTCGTGCGATAGTCAGCAGGTCCGGCGGCCCGGAGGACTCGTGCCCGCCGAGTGCCGGGGTCTCGTTGTGTGTCCCTGCCTGGAACGCTACCGTCCAGCACGTCAAGCTGCCGCCATTGGAGGGCTGAGTGTGGCCCCCGATGTCTGAGTTCTGCTCAGGCGACAGAGAATGACCGTGAAAGTGGGGTGACGATGGCGACCGCGGATGAGTGTCGCGTGGCTCTGGAGGGCCTCACGGGCCGCATCACGGAGATGGACGAGCGGGTACGGCAGGCGAAGCTGATCGACAGGACGCTCAGCTGTCGCGTGTCCGATCTCGGCGTCACGTACCTGACCAGGCTCGGCCCGCACGGCGCCGACTCTGTCAAGGAGGCAGAGCCCGGCTCCCCTATGGCACAGATCCGCTTCACAGCCAAGAGCGACGACGTGGTCGCGATCTCGAAGGATCCCGGCAGCTTCGCCCGCGCCTGGCTATCCGGGAAGCTCAAGGTCGAAGGCAGTTTCCTGGACCTGCTCCATCTGCGACGTCTGCTCTAGCCAGGCCCGGCTCATCGACGCTCAGCGGCCTCGCACGGTCCTGATCGGCACCGGGGGCCTTTCTCGTCCCATATCCAGCGCTGCCCTGATCTCGGCGATGACCGCTCGCGGTTCAGCGACTATCTTGCTCGGCGGATAGTGCAGGACCGAGATGCCGAGCGCGCTCATCCGCGAGTGTCTGGCCATGGTCCGCTTCCAGTCCGCTGGGGACAGATGCCACTCCCTCGAGTCAACCTCGACCACGACGCCCTCATCCGGCCACCAGGCGTCCGGCCTCGCGATGAACTCCTCGCCCGAGTAGAGCCACGGGTTGTAGAGCGGATCAGGCAGCCCCGATCTCTTGATCAGCTTCCGCAGGTCAGCCTCGGCAACCGACCTGACACCGTCGGCCACCTCCGCGAGCGCCGCCCTGAGCCGCGCCGAGCCTGCTGCAGGCCCCTGCCCGGCCTCGGCGGCTAACTCGGCCACCGTCACCTTCTGTAGCTGAACGGCGGCCGCCACCAGCGATCGCACGTCGTTCATGTCGTTCGACTGCCGCGCCGCGTCCGCCACCGCCCTCGCCACGGGCACGTAGCGCAACTCGCCCGTCATGAACACGATGGTCGGCATCCTCGCCGTACGCAACACGTGCACGAAATTGTGGTCCCTGCGATGGGAACCGGCCGGAATCAAGACATCGACAACGCGCCGGCCGCGATTGCTGACGCCGTGGGCGGCCATTGCGGCTTGCCCGGTGATGACACTGCCGCGGCCCGCATAGAGAAGCGCGGCGATCTCCTTCTGGTCACGCGTGAGCGCGCCGGTAAAGGTCGCGTAGACCCCGGGCACGAGAACCTGCCACGGCCCTCCAGCACGAATGCGGTACCGGAGGGCCTGGTGCGTGAGCCCGCACGACAACGCCTGAGCGCGGCTGATCAGACCGTTCTGACGAGCGATCGTCTCCGCCATGGTCGTTTTGTCGTATAACAGGCTACGTCCCATACCCGTAATCTCCCATCCCCCACCGACAGCCGCTCGAAGAATTGAACACCTATGCCCCATTGACGTTCAAAGAAGACCCTCGATGTCACATAGGTGTTCAATTTCCTGACGTCACCGGCGGGGCGGGAGGGCGGGAGGGCGGGAGGACGCAAGCCAACGCTGCACGTTGGCACGGGCGGTAGCGTGGCGGGGTGGGCGGCTTGTGGGGGTGGGGGCGGGGGCGGGCGCGGGCGGAGATCTCGGCGGGCGCCGTGCACGTGGCGGGGTGGCTCTGCGTGGCAGAACAGCAGCGCCTGGTCGCGGCGTGCCGGGAGTGGGCCAGTCCGCCGGCCGGGATGCGGCACACCCCGATGCCTTCGGGCGGGCAGATGTCCGTGCAGACCGTGTGCCTGGGCTGGCACTGGATGCCGTACCGGTACTCACGCACCGCGGATGACGTGGACGGTGCCCCGGTCAAGCCGTTTCCCGGCTGGCTCGCCGACCTGGGCAGGCGCGCTCTCGCCGACGCGTACGCCGGCAGAGGCGACGCGGAGACAGCCCAGGCCGCCGCGTACGCGCCCGACGTCGCGCTGATCAACTACTACGACGGCAACGCCAGGATGGGCATGCACGCCGACAAGGACGAACGCTCGGCGGCCCCGGTGGTCTCGCTGAGCCTGGGGGCGGCCTGCGTGTTCCGGTTCGGCAACGCCGACAGCCGGAACCGGCCGTGGCACGACGTCACGCTCGAGTCAGGCGACCTATTCGTGTTCGGCGGCCCCGCGCGGTTCGCCTACCACGGCGTCACCAAGACGATCGCGGGCACAGAGCGGCCCGACATCGGCCTGGCAGCGGGCCGCCTCAACATCACGCTGCGCGAGTCCGGCCTGCCCTGACCCGCCCGCACGGACGACGCGCGGGCTCCCCGGTGGGATCCTGGGGTGGTGCCCGAAGGTGACATGGTCTGGCGCGTGTCGCGGCAGCTTGACGCCGCGCTCGCCGGCCGCGTGCTGACCCGCTCCGACTTCCGGGTGCCGCGCTTCGCGACCACGGACCTCACCGGCCGGTCCGTGCTGCAGGCGCTGTCTCGCGGGAAGCACACGCTGATCAGGGTCGACGGCGCGGTCTCTATCCACACGCACCTGCGGATGGACGGCTCCTGGCGGATCAGGCCCGCGGGACGCTTCCCGCCCGGAGATCACCGGGTCCGGCTGGTGCTCGAGAACGCGCAGTGGCAGGCGGCCGGCTACCTGCTCGGTGTCGTCGAGGTGCTGCCGACCGCACGGGAGGACCGCGCGGTCGGCCACCTCGGGCCCGACCTGCTCGGCCCTGACTGGGATCCGGCCGAGGCGGTACGCAGGCTGCGGGCATCCCCTGACCGGCCGGTCGGCGAGGCGCTTCTCGACCAGCGGAACCTGGCCGGCATCGGGAACCTGTACAAGGCCGAGGTGCTGTTCCTGCGCGGCGTCAGCCCGTGGCAGCCGGTCAGCCAGGCGGGCGAGCTCGAGCCGCTCGTGGACCTCGCGCAGCGACTGCTTGAGGCCAACAAAGAGCGCATAGGGCAGGTCACCACCGGCAACCCGGCGCGCGGCCAGGAGACCTGGGTATACGGGAGGGCTGGCCGCCCGTGCCGGCGGTGCGGGACCACGGTCCTGGCCGACGGCTACGCCGGGCGCGGCGGACCAGCCCAGGAGCGGATCACGTTCTGGTGTCCTGTTTGCCAGCCAGGACCCGAATCGGCGTGACGTCGAGCACAGACGAGGCGGCGGCGTTCGTGCGCGCGAACTCCGCGCTGCGGCGGGTTCCGCTGGTTCCCGAGATCAGGCTGCACCTCGCCGACGATGTCTTCGGAGTCTGGGAGGCAGCCGAGCGCGCCCAGAACGGCGGCGAATCGGAACTGCCGCCGCCGTTCTGGGCATTCGCCTGGGCCGGCGGCCAGGCACTCGCCAGGTACGTACTCGACCACCCCTGGCTCGTGGCCGGACGCCAGGTCCTCGACCTCGGGTCAGGGTCAGGCATCAGCGCGATCGCCGCGGCGCTGGCCGGCGGTGCGCGCGTGCTCGCCAGCGAGGTCGATCCGCTCGCCGTCGCCGCGATCGGGCTGAACGCGGCAGCCGGCCAGGTCAGCGTTGAGGTCACCGGCGACGTGCTCGACGGATCAGGTGAGGGCGCGGCCGTGATCCTGGCCGCGGACGTCTGGTACGAGCGGACGTTGGCCGAGCGGACGCTCGGCCTGCTCCGCCGTGCCCGCGCGCGTGGCGCGAGCGTCCTCGTCGGCGACGTCGGCCGGGCGTTCCTGCCCGGGCCGACGCTGCGCGAACTCGCCGTCTACGACGTCCCCGTGCTGGCCGGCCTGGAGGATGCGGAGGTCAAGCGCGCATCCGTGCTGACGCTGCGGTAGCGGACCGCGCATGCTCACGCGTCCCGGCGCAGGAACACGATCAGCCCGCCGATTACCGCGACCGCCATGTAGCCGCAGAACACGCCGAACCCGATCCACGGCGAGAACGGATGCAGCCCGTTGGCCTGGTTCTCCCAGATCGACGAGCCCGCGTTGAACGGGATCCACTTGTCGATGTCCTCCTGGCCGAACCAGCCGCTCGGCGGCCCCGGCAGGAACTGGCTGAGTATCCACAGCACGAACGTCAGGCCGATGCCCGCCGCGATCGCGCCCGCGGTGTGCCTGAGCATCGCGCCGATGCCGAACGACAGCAGCCCGCACACGGCCAGGAACAAGCCGCCGCCGATGACCGTGCGCAGCACGTTCGGCTGCCCGAGCGTGACGCTGACATTCTGGGTGGACAGGATCGCCTGGCCGGCGAAGAACGCCAGGAAGCTGGTGACGAGGCCGACGACGAGCGCGACCAGGCTGAAGACGACCGCCTTGGCGGCGAATACGGTGCCGCGGCGCGGCAACGCGGTCAGCGAGGTCCTGATCATCCCCGTCGAGTACTCCGAGGTGATCGCCAGCGCGCCGAGCACGATGATGATCAGCTGCCCGAAGAGCAGGCCGAACAGGCTGATGCTCGCGGCCTGGGACCTGATCTCGTTGGCGATGTGCTCGAAGGCGCCGGGCGGCACCTTGGCCCCCCGCAGCGTCGTGCCGTGCTCGAACCGCAGCAGCCGCTGGGTCTGACCCCAGCTGAACAGGGAGCCGATC
Source organism: Streptosporangiaceae bacterium (assembly GCA_036273575.1). Taxonomy (GTDB): domain Bacteria; phylum Actinomycetota; class Actinomycetes; order Streptosporangiales; family Streptosporangiaceae; genus Chersky-822. The sequence continues at coordinate 8,151 of DASUHI010000206.1, forward strand.
CCCACGCACGCGAGGACCAGGGCGAGCAGGGTCCAGTAGGTCGAGCGCACCGATCGGATCTTCGTGAACTCCGAGCGCGTCGCGCCGAAGAAGCCGGCCCTGCCGGACGGCTGACGCCCGACGGCGCCGCCGACCAGGACGTCGTGAGTGACTGCTGTCGCCATCTCAGGCCACCCCTCCCGCGCGCGCTGACGGTCGCGCCGAGTCGGCCCCCGCCTCGTCTGGGAGCGTCCCGTCGTCTGGCAAGCCCGCGTGGAACTCGACGCTCGACGCGGTCAGCTCCATGAAGGCCTGCTCGAGCGAGGCGTGGGCTGGAGCGAGCTCGTGCAGCCTGATCCTGTTCTCGAACGCGAGGTCACCGACCTGCGCGGCGGTCATGCCGAGCAGCACGAGCGCGCTCCCGTCGTCCTCCCGCACGGTCGCGCCCGCCGCCGTCGCGAGCAGCGTCAGCTCATCAGGCTGCGGCGTCCGCACCCTGACCGACTGCTGCGAGTTCGCAGCGATGAACTCTGCGGTGGTGCAGTCCGAGATGAGCTTCCCGCGGCCGATGACGATCAGGTGGTCGGCCGTGTTCTCCATCTCCGACATCAGGTGGCTGGAAACGAACACCGTCCGCCCTTCGGCGGCGAGCGCCTTCATCAGGTTCCTGATCCACATGATGCCCTCGGGGTCCAGGCCGTTGACTGGCTCGTCGAACATGAGGATCTTCGGGTCACCGAGCAGCGCGCAGGCGATGCCGAGCCGCTGGCCCATGCCAAGCGAGAAGCCCTTGGACCGCTTGGCTGCGACGTCGCTGAGGCCGACGAGGCCGAGCACCTCACCGACTCGCCGCTTGGGCAGGTTGTTGGTCTGCGCCACGCAGAGCAGGTGGTTGTAAGCGCTGCGGCCACCGTGCACGGCTTTCGCGTCGAGCAGCGCGCCGATCTCGCGCATCGGCCAGGGGTGCTGGCCAAACGGCTTGCCGTCGACTGTGACGCTGCCGCTCGTGGGGCGGTCCAGGCCGAGGATGAGCCGCATGGTGGTGGTCTTGCCCGCGCCGTTCGGGCCGAGGAACCCGGTGATCTTGCCTGGTTCGACCGTGAAGGACAGGTTGTCGACGGCGAGAGTCTCGCCATATCTCTTCGTGAGGCCTCGTGCCTCGATCATGTCAGTGGTCCTTTCTTCGCATGGATCAGTCTCGCGGGACAGCCGCGGCCGGGCATCGCCCTGAGGTCTGATCTTCAGGTCAGACCTCAGGGCGACAAAGCACACCGCTCAGGCATCCCGGCGGACGAACACGATCAGCCCGGCGGCGATGGCGGCGGCGGCGTAGCAGCAGAACACCGCGAACCCGATCCACGGGGAGAACAGGTTCACGCCGCTGACGTGCTCCCAGATCGCGCCGCCCGCGTTGAACGGGATCCACTTGTCGACGTCCGCCTGGCTGAGCCAGCCGCCCGCGCCTGGCAGGAACATGCTGAGCGTCCAGGCCACGAACAGGAGGCCGGCCGACGCCGCGATCGCGCCAGCGGTGTGCCTGAGCACGACGCCGAGGCCGTACGACAGCAGACCGCAGGCCGCGAGGAACAGCCCACCCCCGACGACGGCCCTCAGCACGCCAGGCTGGCTAAGGCTCACGCTCGCCTGCACGCCGGAGAGCACTGCCTGGCCGGCGAAGAACGAGGCGAAGCTGGTCAGCAGGCCGGCCACGAGCGCGACCGCGCCGAAGACGAGCGCCTTTGCGGCGTAGATGGTGCCCCGCTGCGGCACGCTGGTCAGGGACGCCGCGATCATGCCGGTCGCGTACTCCGAGGTGATCGTCAGCGCGCCGAGCACGGCGATCACCAGCTGCCCTATCAGCAGGCCGATCAGGCTGCCCGTCACGGCGCCGGACCTGGCACCGGCCAGCGCCGACGCGCGCTCAGCGGCGCTGGACGCGCCGTTGACCTGTGCCGCGTGACCGGCGCTGAACAGCACGCCCATGCCTACGCAGACGACGATCATCGCGAGCATCGCCCATTACGTGGAGCGGACGGACCGGATCTTGGTGAACTCGGACCGGATCGCGCTGACGAGCCCGACCCGGTCAGCGGCCGCGGACCCGGCCTGCCTCGCGTGAGCGCCGCCCGGCCGGAGCATCGTCGTCGTTGCCGTCGCCATCTCAGGCCGCCTTTCCCGCGTATTCGGCCGGCGGCCCGGCACTGTAGTCGACGCTTGCCGCCGTGAGGTCCATGAACGCCTGTTCCAGCGACGCCGTCACCGGCGTCAGCTCGTGCAGCCTGACGCCGCTCTCGAACGCCAGGTTGCCGAGCTCACCTGGCTCGAGCCCGTGCACGATCAGGCTGCCGTCACCGTCGTCGCGAACGGTGCCGCCCGCGGCGGCCGCCAGCCCGATCAGCATGCCGCGCTGAGGCGTGCGCACCCGCACCGAGCTGGTCGAATTGTCCGCGATGAACGCGGCGACGGTGCTGTCGGCGATCAGTTTGCCGCGCCCGATCACGAGCAGGTGGTCCGCTGTGTGCTCCATTTCCGACATCAGGTGGCTGGAGACGAACACGGTCCTGCCCTCTGCTGCCAGCGACTTCATCAGGCTCCTGATCCACGTGATTCCCTCGGGGTCGAGCCCGTTGACAGGCTCGTCGAACATCAGGATCCCGGGATCTCCGAGCAGCGCGGCGGCGATGCCCAGGCGCTGCCCCATGCCGAGTGAGAACCCCTTGGACCGCTTGCCGGCCACGTCGCTGAGACCGACGAGCGCAAGCACCTCGTCGACCCGGCGCCTTGGCAGCTTGCTGGCCTGGGCGAGGCAGAGCAGGTGGTTGTATGCCGACCTGCCGCCGTGGACAGCCTTCGCGTCGAGCAGCGCACCGACCTCGCGCATCGGCGCCGCCAGCCCGCGCAGCGGCCGGCCGTTCACCGTCACGGTTCCGCCGCCTGGTCGGTCAAGGCCGAGTATCAGCCGCATCGTGGTGGTTTTGCCAGCACCGTTCGGGCCGAGAAACCCGGTGACCTTGCCGGGCTCCACCGTAAACGACAGGTTGTCGACGGCGACCTTGTCGCCGTATCGCTTGGTGAGGCTCCGCGCCTCAATCATTGTTCAGCCCTCCTGACTCGGCCATCGGGGTTGTCCCGAGACCTCGCCAGTCTTGCCGCGCCAGCAGCGATCGCGCGTCGGCCGCCGAGCGGATTCGCGGTCAGCCAGGGGCTGAGTTCAGGGTAGGGCGCGGGTCACCCTGCGGGCGTACGGAGCGCCGCTGACCGCCATCCGGGTAGTACTAGCGCGGGTCGCCGAGGGTCTTCAGCGGGGGGACGACGATGTCCTCGGTGACGTCGCCGACCGCCCACGCGGCGGCGCAGAGCGCACGCAGCCCGTCGATCCACGCGCCGCCGCCTGTCAGCTCGATCGGGCCCGTTCCCCCAGGCTGGGCCGCCTGCCAGCCGCCGAAGCGGAAACCACGAGACGCGGCCGCGCCCTCACCGTGAGTCCCGCCGCTTCCCCGCGGCCCGACAACCGGTTGCGGCTCGGTCAGTCCGCCGAGATCGGCGGAGAGATAGGTCGGCCGCTGCCCCGCCCGCGCCAGCACGGCATCCTGCGCGGTGCTGACCCCGGTCAGCACGAGCAAGCTATCCGCCCCCCCGCGCACCGCGCCCTCAATGTCGGTGTCGAGCCGGTCGCCCACGACGAGCGGGCGCTCCGCCCCGGTACGCGCGACCGCCTCGGCGTGCAGCGGCGTCTGCGGCTTGCCGGCGACGACCGGTCGCACGCCGGTCGCCGTGATGATCACCGACAGTAGCGACCCGTTGCCCGGCTGCGGCCCGCGCGGCGTGGGCAGCGTGGAATCTGAGTTCGTCGCCACATAAAACGCGCCGTCCCTGACCGCGACGCCTGCCTCGGCGAGCAGTTCATACGTGATGCCGGGCGCGAAGCCCTGGACCACGGCGACCGGCCGGTCGGCGGCCACCGACACCGGCCGCATGCCGCGCTCGCGCAGCGCGAGCCGCAGGCCGTTCGACCCGGCAACCAGCACCGGCGATCCGGCGGGGAACTTCTCCGCGATCAGGGTCGCTGCCGCCTGAGCGGACGTCACCACGTCGGAGGAAGCAGCCGCCACCCCCAGCCTGCTCAGGTGCTCGGCGATCGCTGACGGCGAGCGGGAGGCGTTGTTCGTCACGAACGCGAGCCGCAAGCCTGCCTCCCGCGCCCTGGCCAGCGCCGCCGGCGCCCCGGGTATGGCCTGCTGCCCTGCGTACACGACCCCGTCGAGGTCAAGCAGGGCGACGTCGTACTCTGCGGCGAGCGGTCGTCCGCCTGGCGAGGTCAGGGGTCCGGCGTCAGCCGTGACCCCGACTCGGTTGTGCGCCTTGTTAGACATAAGTCTGATTTTTTATCGTCAACAAGGCTCCGGGCGCGAATTGTTGCCCGCACGCTGCGCAGCGCGTCGGTGTAATGCTGCAGGTCCGGGCGCATCGCGGCCGCCAGCGCGAGGTGCTCGGCCGCAGCGCCGTGATCCCCAGTCCTGGCCAGTGCCAGGCCGAGGCCGAACTGGGCGTAGTCGTCGCTCGGGCTGGAGTCCACGATCCGGCGGAAGCTGCCAGCCGCCTCCGCGTAGTGCCTCGTGTCGAACTGGGCGCGGCCGAGCGCCTCCAGGATGCTCTTGGAATCCGGCTCTGCCGCGGCCGCCCGCTCGAGCAGCTGGGCCGCAGCCGCCGGGCTGCCGCGGCCCAGCAAGTCCATACCGCGCCGGTACAGGCTATATATGTCCTCCTGCCCGGTCCGATCGGCTCGCGGCCGGCCGGCCGAGCCAGGGTTTTCGCCGGAACGGGAATCCTGACCGCCTGAAGATCCTTCTGACATATGTGCAGATCCCTCCGTCGTCTCCGGCGTCGGCGTCCCGGGCCGCAGCGGGCCTGGAACTGGCGCCGTTTCGCGGCGTCCGTTACGCGCAGGACCGGGTGAGCGGGCTTGCCGAGGTCACCTCTCCACCGTACGACGTCATCTTCGAAGATAAAGAGAACCAGTTGATGGCCGCGGACCCGCATAACGTGGTCCGCCTCATTTTGCCCAGACCTGTCCCAGGTCGTCCCGGCGAGGAGTACCAGCACGCGGCCGAGTCGCTCAGCCAGTGGCAAGACGAGGACATCCTGGTCACCGACCCCGCCCCTGCCCTGTACCTGTACGAGCAGTCGGCCGCGGACTCCGAGGCCGGCTGGGTGCAGCGCGGCCTGATCGGGGCGATCAGGCTGGTCCCGCCCGCGGCCGGAATCGTACTGCCGCATGAGGACGTCTCCCCAGGACCGGTCGCCGGGCGGCTCGCGCTGATGGAAGCGACCCAGGCCAACCTGGAGCCGATCTTCCTGCTGTACGACAGCCACGCGACGGCGGGCGGGCCGGTCACGCCGACCGCCCCGTGCGATGGCGCGGTCGGCGCGACCGCCAAGATCATTGCCGAGATCGCGGGTGGCTGCGGCCGGTCAGCGCCGCGCGAGCCGCTGATCAGCACGTGCACGTCGGACGGGCTGCATCACAAGCTGTGGGCTATCACCGACCCAGGTGAACTCGCGGCGATCGCGGCTGACCTCGGCCCGCGCCAGGCGCTGATCGCGGACGGGCACCACAGGTACGCGGCGTACCTCAAGCTGCAGGCGCGCCGGCGTCAGGCCGGCGCCGGGCCAGGGCCGTGGGACTACGGCCTCGCGTTGCTGGTCGACTCGGCCAGCTATCCGCCGCAGATCGGGGCGATCCACCGGGTCATCCCCGGGCTCGACGTCCAGCACGCGGCCAAGCTCGTGGGGTCGGCGTTCGCTGTCCGCGCACTGCCTGGCGCGATGGGTGACGTCCCGGCCGCGGTGAGCGCGCTGGCGGACGCGAGCGCTGCCGGTCCCGCGTTCGTGCTGGCAGACGGGCACTCTGCGTACCTGATCAGTCAGCCGGACCCGGCTCAGGCCGCCGCCGCCATGCCGGCCGGCCGGTCGGAGCAATGGAAGGCGCTGCCCGCCGCGGTGCTGCAGGAACTTCTGATCATGACGCTGTGGGACCTCACCGACGACGATGACACGGTGCGCGTGGTGCATCACGACGCCGAGGCGGCTGTCAGGACCGCGCAAGCCGCGGGCGGAACGGCCGTTTTGTGCAGTCCGATGACGCCCAGCGAGGTCTATGCCGTGGCGGCACGAGGCGAGAAGGTGCCGCGCAAGTCGACCTCTTTTGCCCCGAAACCGCGCACCGGGCTGGTGCTCCGTTCGTTCGCTCAGGGCTGAATCGACCGGCGTAAACCGCTCCCGCGTCGGGGCAGACGGCGCCTGGCTGGGACGATAGCCCCATGGCGGACGATGTGGGCACGGTGGCTGATTCCGAGACCGTCACGGCGCTCGGGCACGAGGTCTACCAGATCGACACTCAGATGGCGGGCTACGACGGCATCACCGCCGGATACCTGATCCGGTCCGACCGCCCGTGCCTCGTGGAGACCGGCACCGCGCCGTCGGCTCCGGTGGTCGCCGGCGCGCTCGCCGCGCTCGGCGTCGGTGCCAGCGACCTTGCCACGGTCGTGGTCACGCACATCCACCTCGATCACGCCGGCGGCGTCGGCGACATCGCAGCGATGTTCCCAGGCGCCGAGGTTGTCGTCCACGAGCGCGGCGCCCGGCACCTGGCCGATCCGTCCCGGCTGATGGCGAGCGCGCGGATGGTGTACGGGGACGAGCTTGACGCTCTGTTCGGCGCCCTCGCGCCGACTCCCGCGGACCGGATCCGCGCGGTCGAGCAGACGGGCGTTGTCGACCTCGGCGGCGGGCGCAGGCTCGAGAGCCACTACTCGCCCGGGCACGCCAAGCATCACGTCGGGCTCGTCGACTCGGTCAGCGGCGACCTGTACGTAGGCGACGCGGCGGGGATCTACATACCGGAGACCGGCGACCAGCGGCCCGCGACCCCGCCGCCCGACTTCGACCTCGGCGTCGCGCTCGAGTCGTTGCGCATGTTCGGCGCGCTCCGGCCGGCGCGCCTGCTTTTCAGCCACTACGGGCCGGTGACGGCCGTCGACGAGGCGCTGCAGCGCTCGGCCGAGGAGATCGAGCTGTGGGTCGAGGAGACCAGGCAGGCACGCCGCGGGGGCCTGGACCTCGATCACGCGGTCGCGATGGTGGCCGAGCGCACCCGCGAGCGGTACGCGGTCTTCGCGCCTGACGCCGACCCCGAGCTGGCCGCCAAGTACGACAGGATCGCGGGAGCCCGGTCGAACGTGTCAGGCATCGCGGCTTGGCTGGACAAGACCGGCGACCCGGCCGACCGCGCTACCTGACCGTTCCGATCATGACCCGGTATGACGTGCGGTCGCTCGCGTAGACGGTCACCCCGGCGTGCGCGTCGTGCGGCCTCAGACGGACCGCGGTGGTGAGCTCATGCACGGCGCTGTCGCAGCGGATAGTGCCGAGCTGGCGCTCGGCTGCGCCGGTGCCGAACGTCAGCCGCAGCTGTCCGGGGCCAGAGCAGCGGGCGACGATCGCGAGACGGCCGCCGGATCCTGACAGGCCGGTCCCCGACATCCCCTGGCCCGTCAGCTCGTTCTCGGTCGTGAAGCCCGCGGGAGCGTGGATCGCGGCGGGCCTCGCGAGCTGCGGCACCTGGCTGCCTGGGCTGCCCGGCACGCCGACATCGGCCGGACTGGCGAGCGTGTTGCGGTTGCCGACGTTGAGGCTGGTCACCTGCACGGGGCTGCCGATCTGACCAATGTCCGCGACGGCCAGGCTGTAGGCGAACCGCTGCAGCGCCTGTCCGCGCGCGCTGACGAAGTCCTCGAAGCCCCGCGATGCCGCCACAGCCGCCTCCCGCCGCTGGCTCCACTATCGGTCCGACCGGTATGGCAGCGCAAAAGGTTGCCCGGCACTGAGCAGGGAGTTACCCGGGCAGGTTCTTCTCCATGAACACGCGGCGGTAGCCGTCCTGACAGTGCCTGGCTGTCTCGCGGTAGCCGAGCCTGGCGTAGATGGCGAGGTTCTCGGTCATGACCTCGTTGGTGTACAGCGTCATCCGGCGCAGGCCGCTGGCCATGGCCTGCTCCTCCGCGAACTCCATCAGGCGGCGGCCGAGACCGGTGCCCTGCTCCGCGGGAGCTACCGCGACGTTGTCTATCAGCATCGCGTCGTGCTGCGGAACGAGGACGAGAACGGCGGTGACAGGTTCGCCGGTCACCCACACCTGGCCTGCGGCGATGGCGCCGCGGTAATCCGCCAGGACCGGCGCTGCCGGCCTGTCCATCCGGTCCAGGTAGCGTGCGTACGCCGCGGCGATGACCGACGTGATGGCGGCCAGGTCCGTTTCTGTCGCGTGCCGGGGAGCCTGATCAGCGGCCGTCATCGCTGGTCGCCGCCAGGCCGTGATCGTCGGCAACGTGATCGCCGGTGTCGTGATCGCCGGCATCGTGATCGTCGGCGTACAGGTCGTCGGCCTCGAGGTCGTCCAGGGTCAGCATGTCCATGTCGTCGGCCCGCTCGGCCGCATCGGTCTCTCCGGCGCTATCTGCCGCGGCCGCCCGCCCGAACCAGTACCGGGCCTCGTCCTCGCGGCCCGCGTCGACCAGAGCGTCAGCGTACGCGTAGAACAGCCGCGCCGAGCCCTGCCGGTGCCGGCCGTCGGTCAGCTCGGGGATCTGCAGCGCGACCACGGCAGCCTCGGGGAAGCCCTGGTCCCTTCGGATGCCGGACTCAACGATCCTCAGCTCGATCTGGACGTCGCGGCTGAGCCCGCTGACCTCTGACCCGGTAACGAGGTCGAGCGCGCGATCCAGTCTGCCGAGCGCTCGTTCGGCGTCGGCCATCAGCGGCAGGTAGCTGCCCTGGCCGGTCAGCCTGCGGGCCGCGCGCAGTTCGGCGAGCGCCTCCGCCCACTTCCCCGCCCGGTAGGCCGCGACGCCGCAGGTTTCGCGCACGATGCCGACGCGAGCGGCCAGCCTGCGTGCCGCGAGGGCGTACTCGTAGCCGCGCTCTGGGTCGTCGGCCTGCGCGGCCGCAACGAGGAACCTGGCGACCGACTCAGCGAGGTCGGCCGGCAGCGTCCTCAGCTCGGCTCGGGCCGCCGGATCAAGCTGATCGGCCGTGATGCTGTCCGGCAACGCAGGGAGCCGCGCCGGTCGGCTTGTGCCCAGCCGTTCGCCTGGCCCGCCTCGATCCTCCCGGCCGCGGCCGTCGCCGCGCTGTGCCCTGCGGTCCGCATCCCTGTCCTGCCGCCCGCGCGTGCTCTCGCGACGACCGCCCCGGTCGTCGCTCCTGTCCGGCCGGCCGCGCATAGCCCGCGGCCCAGCACCGGTTCGTGAACCTTCGCCATCGCCGCGTCCTGCGCGGCCGCGGTCACCGTCGCGCCCGCGCGTGCCGCGCTCGTCGTCGCCCCGGCGGTCCGGCCGGCTGCCGTAACCGCCCTGCCGACCTCGGTAGCTATCGCCACTGCGCGTGCTGCGCTCGTCGCCGCCCCGGCGATCCGGCCGGCTGCCGTAGCCGTCTCGGCTCCGTGCGGAACGCGCGTCGTCATCCCGGCTGTCTGACCGGCTGCCGTAGCCGCCCTGCCGGCCGCGGTAGCCATCGCGACCGCGGTAGCCGCGCTCGTCGTCGTCCCTGCGATCCGGCCGGCTGCCGTAACCGCCCTGCCGGCCACGGGGGGAACCGCGCTGAACCGTGCCGCCAGCGGAACCGGTGCCGGCCGGCCGCCCGGTCCGCGACCCAGAGCCGGAGCGAGACGACCCCGCTCCCTCGTCGCGATCGGCTCGGGCGGACATCGGCCGCGCGGCCGCGCCGCCCCTCGT
>DASUHI010000207.1:0-10135 GCA_036273575.1 Streptosporangiaceae bacterium
GTCGCACGCCACCTGGACTACGTCGGGCCCTGCGAGGTGCAGGTTGTAGCCTGCCGCGCGGGCCCGCTCGACGGCCTCGGCTGCTCCGTCAGGCACGATCACGCTGACGGTGTCGAAGTACGCCTCGTGTTTTGTTGCGAATCCTGATGCGTGCAGCGCCGCGGCCAGGCCAGCCGCCTTGCCGGCCGCGCGCCTGGCGATGGCGCGCAGGCCGTCGGGACCGTGGTAGGTCGCGTACATCGCGGCGATGACCGCGAGCAGGACCTGAGCCGTGCAGATGTTGCTGGTCGCCTTGTCGCGCCTGATGTGCTGCTCGCGAGTCTGCAGGGCGAGCCGGTAGGCGGGGTGGCCGTCGGCGTCGACCGAGACGCCCACGAGCCTGCCGGGCAGCTGGCGCTTGAGCTCGTCGCGCACGCAGATGTAACCGGCCTGCGGGCCGCCGTAGCCCATCGGGACGCCGAAGCGCTGGGTGCTGCCGACCGCGATGTCCGCGCCGAGCTCGCCGGGCGGCGTGAGCAGCGTGAGCGCGAGCGGGTCGGCAGCGACGGCGGCGAGGGCGCCCCGAGCCCGCGCCGCGTCGATCGCGGGGCGCAGGTCCCTGATCTCGCCGCTGGCGCCTGGGTACTGCAGCAAGACCCCGAACAGCTCGGCGGCCGGCTGTGCCTCGATCAGCTCGGGCGTCACGTCGCCGGTCACCAGCTCGATGCCGAGGGGCTCGGCCCTGGTGGCGAGCACCGCGAGGGTCTGCGGCAGGCAGTCGGCGTCGGCGAGGAAGATGCTGCCCTGCCTGGCCGCGCGGCGGGCCAGAGTCATGGCCTCGGCCGCCGCGGTTGCCTCGTCGAGCATGGACGCTCCGGCCACCGGCAGAGCGGTGAGGTCCTCGATCATGGTCTGGAAGTTCAGCAGAGCCTCGAGCCGCCCCTGGGAGATCTCCGGCTGGTACGGCGTGTACGCCGTGTACCACGCCGGGCTCTCCAGCACGTTCCTCCGGATGACGGCAGGCGTGATCGTGCCGTAGTAGCCGAGGCCGATCATCGACGTCAGCACCTTGTTCCTGGACGCGATCTCGCGCAGCGCGGCGAGCGCCTGATCCTCGGGCAGCGGGTCGGCCAGCACGAGCGGCTTGGCGATCGCGAGCCTGGCGGGCAGGGCGGCCGCAGTCAGCTCGTCGAGCGAGGCATAGCCGAGCGCGGTCAGCATCTGCTGCTGGCTGAACTCGTCGGGGCCGATGTGCCGCTGAGCGAAGTTCACCGGGACCTCCAGTCAGGGTCGCGAGTACGCGTCCCCCTCTGTCGCCGGTGCAGACTCCAGAGCTGCCTATCCCGTCCGGTCCTGGTTGCCTGAGAGGTTCCGGGGAGGTTGCCCCTTCGGCGCCGGGCGCTCGGCCCGGACTCTCCCGGACGGTGTCGCTGGCCTAACCGAGCCTACTCCACGCTAGACCGCCGCGTGCTCGATCAGGTCCGCGGACGCCGTCAGGCCGTCTCTGGCCTGGATCTTGGCGGCCGACGTCGCGAGCCTGTCGTGCAGCGACTCGTCGCCGAGCAGCCCAGCGATCGCGTCGTGCATCTGCTCGTCGCTGAAGCGGTAGGTGTCGAGCCGTTTTCCGAGGCCGAGTTCGGCCACCCGCTGGGCGTTGTCATGCTGGTCCCAAAACAGCGGCAGCACGATCATCGGCTTGCCGAAGTGCAGGCACTCCGTTGTGGTGTTGTTGCCGCCGTGGGTGATCACCAGGTCCGTCATCGGGATGACCGAGGTCTGCGGCAGGAACTCTGCGCCGCACATGTTGGCCGGGAGCTCGATCTCCGCGTGCAGCGGTCCCTTGGACACGATGTAGCGGTGCGGCGTGCGGGCCAGGCAGTCGATCACGCGTCGCATCAGCGCCACATCGGCGGATCCGAGCGACCCGAGTGAGAAGTAGATGAGCGCACCCTCGCCGTGGGCGAGGTGACCGGGCAGCGTGAACGCGTCGTCCGTGCGGCGCACCGAGGAGTCGATCCTGTGCCAGGAGGGCCCGGGCTGGCTGGTCCTGGCGTAGTCGGCGATCTCGGGGTAGACGTACAGGTTGACGGCGCCCTCGCCGATAAACTCCAGGTCGGGCAGCGGCGGCGCGCCCTGGCTCTCGTACCAGTCGCTGAACTCGGTCCAGAGCGGCCGGTGCACCCGGTCGTACTCCGCGCGGAACTGCGGCCATGAGCCGGGGTCGGCGGCCGGGTAGCCGGAGAACGCCGGCGGCACGTCCTCGCCCTTCAGCTCCAGCGGGTTGCAGGAGAGGATCCGCACGAACGGGACGCCCGCGGTCATCAGCGCGGGAAAGCCGACGACGTTGTCCTCCACGATCACGTCGGGTTTGTTCCTCGCGATGATGGCGGTGAGCTGGTCGTGGCTGTACCTGGCGCCCGCGACCAGCTCCTCCCATACCGGCCTGATCCACGTGTCAAGCTGCTCGATCGTGGGCTTGCGGAACTCGGCTGCCGTGCTGGCGATGAAGTCCTTCCAGAACTGCCCGGCATCGCCTTCCTCGTCAGCCGGGCCGGTGTCTGCCGGAGGCGCGAGGTCGACCAGGTCCTCGGTGAAGCCGAGCGGCTCGAGCTTGCCCTGCCAGGACGCCTCGGCGGCGAACACCACCGTGTGGCCGCGGCGGAGCAGCACGTCGCCGATCCCTATGCAGTTGTTCGTCGGGCCTTAGGCGCTCTCCGGCATGAACAAGATCGTCAGCGGCCGCATGTGGTTGCTCCAGTCAGGCGGGGAAATCGGAGGATTGGGAGCATACCGGGAAGCCGATCTGGATGGCGTCTAGATGTCGTCCCAGCGGAACATCTGGACCGCGATCAGGCGGCATTCCTGGGCAAGACCGGGCAGGCTAGCCGATCTTGCGCGCCGCGCGGCGGCTGGCGAGCTCATCGGCGCCACCCGCCGGCCCGGCGTCCTCACCCGCCTCAGCGGGGAGATCGGCAAGTGATCCCTCGACCTCGCGCCACACCCTGCCTAGCGCGATGCCGAACACACCCTGACCGCCCTGCAGCAGGTCGACGACCTCGTCGGGCGACGTGCAGGCATACACGCTCGCGCCGTCGCTCATCAGCGTGATCTGGGCCAGGTCGGCAGCGCCGTGCTGGCGCAGGTACGCGACCGCGGAGCGAATCTGCTGCAGCGAGATCCCGGTGTCCAGCAGGCGCTTGACCACCCGGAGCACGAGGATGTCTCGGAAGCCGTACAGGCGCTGCGAGCCGGAGCCGGCGGCCGGCCTGACGCTCGGCTCGACTAGGCCCGTCCGCGCCCAATAGTCGAGCTGGCGGTAGGTGATCCCGGCAGCTGCGCACGCGGTCGGACCGCGGTAACCGACGTCTTCGGGCAACGGAGCAAGCTGATCATCGAAGAGCAGGCCTTGCTCGCCAGCGCGCTGAGCCGCGACGCTCCGCTGGTCGCCCTTGATTACCGCCACGCCCACCTCCCGTCGGGGTGCACGTTTCGCACGTTAAGCCCAGCCCGGGGACCTCGTCAACGATCCCGCCCGGCGCGTCGCGGGCGGCCTCAAGTAGCCCGCGGCGCCAGCCGCTCTCAGGTAGCAGACCCGAAGTCTTCTGGGGTGATGTTGTCGAGGAACTCGCGGAACTTCTCGACTTCATCTTCTTGCTCGTCAGGAATGGAGACGCCGGCCTCGTCCAGGATTTCGTCCTGCGCGAAGATCGTCGTCCCCGTGCGGAGCGCGAGTGCGATCGAGTCTGACGGCCGCGCGCTGACCGTCGTGCCGTTGGAGAACACCAGGTCGGCGAAAAAGATCCCGTCCCGCAAGGCAGTGATGTTGACCCGCCGCAACTCGACCTTGAGTGCCTGCAGGATGTCGCGCATCAGGTCATGCGTGAGCGGACGGGCCGGCACCATGCCTTGCTGAGCGAAGGCGATGGCCGTTGCCTCCATCGGCCCGATCCAGATCGGCAGGTAACGCTCCCCGCCGGTCTCCTTCAGCAGCACGATGGGCTGGTTCGTCGGCATCTCGACCCGGACGCCTACGACCTCCATCTCCTTCACCGCGTCTCCGTCCTCACCTGCGCCTCATACCCCTGCCGTGCGCGCGGCACTCCCTTGTCAACGTACACCCCTTGTCGCCGTGACCGGACACCTGCTGGGCGGGTACCGGAGTTCGCGCTCATGCGCTCGCGTCCTTGATTCCGCGGCCATCCGCGAGCCCTGCGCCCTGCTCCTGGCGGCGCGGCGCGGTCACGTCTGACCCTGCCCGCCCGGCATCCGCGTGGACCTGCAGGCCCGCCTCTGAAAGGCCCGCCTCGATCATGGCGCCGTGCATCCTGACCAGCAGCCTGGCGATCTGGCCGGCCGTCGTGGCGGCTTCGTCCCTCGCCCGCGGACTGCGCTGCCGCAGCGTGGGCGCCACCACCTGTTCGATCAGCGCGACGTCACGCTCGGCCGCCGTCCTGACGGCGCGCAGGTGCCTGGCCTGGACGCCGTAGGAAGCGAGCTGAGCGACCGTGCTCGCGACGTCGAGCGCGTCCTGGCCGTAGAGCCGGCCAGAGCGCCTGACCAGGCCGTGCGCCTCGAGCTCGGCGAGTTGCTGGTCGTCGATTCCGGACGCCTCGAGCAGCTCGCGGCGACTGACCATTTCGCTGCACACCCGGCCCGCCCCTGCCGCCCGGCCCGCCCCTGCCACCCGGCCCGCCCCTGCCACCCGGCCCTGGCTGCCCGACTGGGCGGCCAGGTCGCTGAGGCGTTCCTTGATCACGCGGAGCGGCAGGTACTGATCGCGCTGGGCGGTAAGAATGAACCTGAGCTGCTCGATGTCAGCTGGCGCGAACCTCCTGTAGCCCGACGGCGACCTGGCCGGGCAGATCAGCCCCTCGGCTTCGAGAAAGCGGATCTTCGAGACGCTGATGTCGGGAAACTCGTTCCTGAGCTCCACGAGCACCTCGCCGATGCCGAGGTACGCGCGCGCGAACCGGGCGTTCACAGGCGCGGCCTAGTCGGCATGCGACAGGCGGCCCTGCAAGAAGACCAGGCGGAACTTGCCTATCTGGACCTCATCGCCGCCGCTGAGCGCCGCTTCCTCTATCCGCTCCCTGTTCACGTACGTACCGTTGAGGCTGCCGACGTCGCGGACCACGAACCTGCCGGCGTGCCGGTAAAACTCGGCGTGCCGCCTGGACACCGTGACGTCGTCGAGAAAGATGTCGCTGTCCGGGCGCCTGCCGACCTCGGTCAGGTCGCTGTCCAGCAAGAACCTGCTGCCGGCGTTCGGGCCGCGGTTCACAACGAGCAGCGCGGTGTTCGGCGGCAGCGCGTCGATGACCGATGTATCGGCGGCTGATTCTTCACCCGGTTCGGCGTCGGTCACCTCTGACCCGGTGAAGATCATGGAGGTGGTCTCACCAGCGCTCACGCGCTCCCCGCCGGCCCTGGTCAGGGGCCTGCCGCACTGCGAGCAGAACCGCGCGGTCTCGGGATTGGCCTCACCGCACCCCGGGCAATAGACGCTGGGCATCGACGAGCCAAGCCTCCCCATCGTCGGCTGAGCCACGCCGGAACGACTGTCCGAGCGGGCGTACTGCCTGGCCACATCCGCTTGCGGTGCCCACGCTACCCGCGGCCGCCGCGACTGGTCCATCTGCCACGCAGTGCTCGACCCGTAGTGCGGACCAGCATGCTCTGCCGGGCCTGCGTGGTCGGGGACACCAGCCCGCGCGCCAGCCTCGACCGCAGCGTTCGCGCGGCCGCCAGCTGATCGTGCCGCAGCCGAACGCGCCCGGCCACGGCGCCTGCGCCAGATCACGCTGCACACCTCCGCCGTCCTGCCGCTACCCGACTGACATCCGGTAGCACTTAGTGACGGCAATTATCTCACGCGCAGCCAGCACGGCGCCGGGCCTTCAGCCCGAACTCACGTGGCGCGGCCGGCCCCTTCGATGACGGCAGCCCACTCGTCGATGAGCGCCTGGGTCCGCTCGGTGTCATCGGCCTCAGCCCACAGATGGGTGATCGCGTGCGCGGTGTCGGGTAGCGCGAGGATCCAGCCGCCGTCCGGTTCGATCACCCGGACGCCGTCGGTGGTGTCGATCTCCCGCGTGCCAGCCGCCTCCACGATCGTGCGCATCACGCTGCCCTTGGCCGCCCACGGCGTCGGTACCGACCGCTTCAGCAGGTGCGCGACCGGGATCCTGGCGTGGATCTGGCTGAGCGTCAGCCTCGTGCGCGCGACCAGCCCGATCAGCAGCGCGAACGCGGCGATGCCGTCGATGGACCTGGAGAACTCCGGCACCACGAAGCCGCCCCTGCCGTCGGCGGCGAAGATGACGTCGTCAGCGGCGGTCGCCTCGTACAGGCCGTGCGGTGAGGTGGGGGTCCAGCCGACCTCGACGTTGTGGAAGCTGCAGACCTCCTCCGCGACCCTGGTCGTGGTGACGGGCAGGGCAACCCTGCCCGACCTGCGCTCGGCGGCGACGAGGTCGAGCACGACGAGCAGCGCGCGATCGTCGCTGACCAGGGCGCCCTTGTCGTCGATCAGCATGATCCGCTCGCCCACGGGGTCGAACCTGACGCCGAAGGCGGCGCGGGATGAGTAGACCAGCTCGGCTAGCCGGTGCAGGTCCGCCCTGACCTGGGCGAGCGATTGGGTCGGCGTGGCCTCGTCGAGCCGGGCGTTCACGGTCAGCACGTCCACGCCGATCCTGCCGAGCAGGCCGGGCAACACCAGTGAGGCAGTGCCGCCCGCGCAGTCGACGACGACCTTCAGCGCGGCGTCCCGCACACCGCTCATGTCCACGCAGCGCAGCAGGTCAGCCGTGTAGGCCTCGATCACCCGCGGCGGGTAGGTGAGCTCGGCGATCTCGCCGGGGAACGCGCGCCTGAACTCCTGCCGTGAGAACACCCGCTCGAGCTTGCGCGCGGCGGCCTGGGACAAGTCGGCCCCGTCCTCGTCGAGGAAGATGATGTCGATCGACTGCGGGTCGCCGGGCGTCGTGCGCATCGCGATCCCGCCGCTGCACTCGCTCCGCGCGGTCTCGAACCTGGCCACAGGCAGCGGCTGTGCCTCGAGGTCCACGACGTTGATCGCGCTCGCGTTGAGCGCGCCGTGCACGGCGCGCTTGAGCGCACGGGCGGCCCGCGAGACGTCCCGCGAGGTCGTGACGATCGAGCCTTTCTTCAGCGTGGTCGCGTACGCGCTGGCCAGGCGCACGCACAGCTCGGGAGTGATCTCGACGTTGACGAGCCCGGATACCCCGCGCGGACCGAACAGCGTGCGCTGCCCGCGGGATTCCCAGATCACGCTCGTGTTGACGACGGCACCGGCCTCGATGGTCTTGAACGGGTAAACCCGCACGCCCGCGGAGATGTAGGCCTCCGGCTCGATCACGCACTCGTCGCCGACGACCGCGGCCTCCTCGATCCGCGCCGACGCCATCACGTCGGTGTTCTTGCCGATCACGCAGCCGCGCAGGGTCGCGCCCACGCCCACGTAGACGTTGTTGTGCACGATCGCGCGATGCAGGAAAGCGCCTTCCTTGACGACCACGTTGCTGCCGACCACTGTGTACTCGCGCACCTGGGCACCGCCCTCGATCTTGGCGTAGTCGCCGATGCACAGCGGGCCCGTGAGGATGGCGTCAGGGTCGACCTCAGCGCCCTCGGCGACCCAGACGCCCGGCGACATCTCGAAGCCGTCGATGTCGGCCTTGACCTTGCCGGACAGCACGTCGGCCTGGACCCGGTGGTAGGCCTCGTGCGTGCCGACGTCCTCCCAGTAGCCCTCAGCGACCCAGCCGAAGACGGGCGCGCCGCGGTCCAGCAGCCGGGGGAAGACGTCGGCCGACCAGTCGACCGCCTCAGCGGACGGCACCTGGGCCAGCACCTCGGGTTCCATCACGTAGATGCCTGTGTTCACGGTGTCGGAGAAGACCTGACCCCAGGTGGGTTTTTCGAGGAACCGTTCGATCCGGCCATCGGGATTGGCGATGACGATGCCGAATTCGAGCGGGTCGGGCACCCTGGCCAGGGCGACCGTCACCAGCGCTCCGTTGTCCTTGTGAAAGCGCACCAGGTCGGAGAGGTCGATGTCGGTCAGCGCGTCGCCGGAGATGACCAGGAACGGCCCGTCTCGCAGCGCCGACTCGGCGTTCTTGACGCTGCCTGCCGTGCCGAGCGGAATGTCCTCGGTCGCGTACTGCAGGCTCATGCCGAACTCTTCGCCGTCGCCAAAATAGTTGCGCACCATAGAGGCGAGGAACTGGACCGTGACGATCGTCTCGTCGAAGCTGTGCTTGCGCAGCAGGCGCAGCACGTGATCCATGATCGGCTTGTTGACGACGGGAAGCAGCGGCTTCGGCTGATTGGCGGTCATCGGGCGCAGCCTGGTCCCCTCGCCGCCTGCCATGACTACAGCCCTCACGCTTGCCAGCGCTCCTTACCGGGTTCTGTCACCCTCGCCGCGACCCGCGATGGCCCGGTCGGTGGCGAGAAGGCGGCGGGCCTGGGTCGTGTACAGCACAGCCGCCCACCAATACAGTGCAGTTCCCCATAGAGCGAATGCCCAACCGAACACGCGTGCCACGTCCGCGTATGACGTCGGGTGGGATCCGAGAAAAAGCAGGGGGAAAGCGTATAGAAGGCTCAGCGTCGCGGCCTTGCCGACGAAGCTGACCTTCAGCGGCCCGTACCCGTGCCGCCGCAGTAGCAGCAGCACGACTCCGAGCACGAGCTCCCTGACTGCCAGAGCGGCGACCAGCCACCAGCCGATGATCGACCGCACCGCCAGCGCGATGACGGTGGCGACGATGTAGAGCCGGTCGGCCGAAGGGTCGAGCAGTTCGCCGATCCTGCTCTGCTGATCAAGCGCCCGCGCGATCTTGCCGTCCAGCCAGTCAGACGCGCCCGCGGCGGCGAGCAGGCCGAGCGCCCACCAGTCACCGGTCTGCGTGCGGACGCCGATGACGAGCCACAGGAAGACGGGAACGCCTGCCAGCCGGGCAAGGCTGATCATGTTCGGGATCGTGACGATCCGCTCGCGCTGGCGTGGCTGGACCTCAGCCATGATCCCCTATCACCCGCTTCCCTTCCCCCGTCGCAGACGTTACGCGGTCGGTCGCGGTACCCGCCACACCGGATCATGGCGAGCGGCGGCGAACTCGGTGACTCCGGGGCAGACTCGTCCGTATGGGCATCAAGGCGTCATCCCTACCCAGGGGGTCGCGCTGGTCGGGACGCGGCACGGGGGTGGTCGCCGTCACCGGCACCTGACGCCCAGGGGTTACGCGGCCTCCCACAGGCTCGCGATGCCCTGGCCGACTCCGATGCACATCGTGGCGGCTCCCCTTCCTCCGCCGCGACGGCGCAGCTCGTGCAGGAGCGTCGTGGTGATCCTCGCCCCTGAGCAACCGAGCGGATGCCCGATCGCGATCGCGCCACCGTTGACGTTGACCAGGTCCTCGTCGAGCTTCAGCTGGTCGATGACGGCGACCGCCTGAGCCGCGAACGCCTCGTTGACCTCGACCAGGGCGAGCTCATCGCGCTGCCATCCGCACCTGTGCAGCGCCTTGGTCATGGCGGGCACGGGGCCGATGCCCATGTAGTCCGGGTGCACTCCGGCGGATGCGGCGCCCGCGTACCTGGCGAGCGGCTCAGCGCCGACCGCGTTGAGCGCGCGCTGCGACATCAGCAGCAGCCCGGCCGCCCCGTCGTTAAGCGGCGAGGAGTTGCCGCCTGTGACGGTGCCGCCCTGGCGGAACGCTGGCCGCTTGGCCGCGAGTTCCTCGACCGTCAGGTCGGCCCTGATGCCCTCGTCGGCGGTCACCGCTGCGCCTTTCGCCTGGACCGGGACGAGCTCCGCGGCGAACCTTCCCGCGTCTGCTGCGGAGGCCGCGCGCTGATGACTGCGCAGCGCGAACTCGTCCTGCCTGGCCCGGCCCACGCCGTACTTGTCCGCGACGTTCTCCGCCGTCTCGCCGAGCGTGATCGGCGGGTACATCTCGGCCATCTTGGGGCTGACCAGCCGCCAGCCGAGCCTGGTGTCGGCCAGGCCGGCGTCCCTCGGGAAGACCTCGCTGGCGCGCGGCAGGACGAACGGCGCCCGGGTCATCGACTCGGTGCCGCCAGCGAGACAGACGTCAGCGTCGCCAGCCGCGATCGCGCGCGA
>DASUHI010000208.1:0-18271 GCA_036273575.1 Streptosporangiaceae bacterium
CGGCTCGACCGGCGCGCCGTATCTGCATCACCGGGTGCCCATGCGGTACTACCCGTTGCTCTGGGAGCTTCGGGACAAGCTGTAGGGAGTGGACCGGATGTCTGAGCACCAGAGCGCCGCACGCCAGGCGCTCCTCACCGAGGCCGCCGCACAGCTCGGTGATGGTGCCGCTGACGTGAAGGTCGGCGACTACGACAGCTATCTGCACTGCTACTACCGGCACGTCGACTCGTCCGATCTGATCGCGGCAGGCCCGCGGCGCATCGGAGCGGCCGCCGCCGCGCACGCCGCGCTCGCGGCGCTCCGCCCGCCAGGGCGTGCGGTGGTCCGCGTCCGGCCAGGCGCCGAGGCGACCCTGCTGCCCGACCGCGACGTCATCGACGTGGTCACCGACGACATGCCGTTCCTCGTGGACACCCTCACGATGACGCTCGCCGCCCATGACGTGGCGCCCGCGCTGGTGGTGCACCCGCAGCTCAGCGTGCGGCGCGACCTCACCGGCGCGCTGCTCGAGGTCATCAGCCCGGTCGAGTCCCGTCCCGCTGACCTGTCGCGCAATGTCGCCGGTGGGCCTGACGTCGTCGCCGAGTCGTGGTCGCACATCGAGGTCGCGAAGCTGGCGCCCGGCAAGGCCACGGCGATCGCCTCGGACCTGGAGCACGCGCTCTGGGACGTCAGGCTCGCGGTCGAGGACTACCCGAAGATGCGGGCGATGGCGCTGCGCATCGCCGACGAGCTCTCTTCCACCGGGGCGGTCGAGCGCCAGCAGCCCGGTCACGCCGCCGCGCAGGAGCAGGCGGCCGCCGGTTCGCCACGCGGCGGCCCGAAGTCCGGCGGCTGGGTGATCCCGTCCAGCCCGGCCGAGTCGCCTTCAGAGCTCGAGTCGCTGTTGCGCTGGCTCGTCGACTCGCACTTCACTTTCCTCGGCTTCCGTGAGTACGACCTGGTCACGGACGCTGACGGGCAGGAGCTGCGCGGGGTGCCAGGGACCGGCCTTGGGATCCTCAGGCACGACAAGGCGCACACCACCAGGCTGTCTGAGCTCTCGCCGCAGGCCAGGCAGATGGCCGCGGACCCCAGCCACCGCCTGATCATGACGAAGGCGAACTCCCGCGCCACCGTGCACCGGTCAAGCTATCTGGACTACGTCGGGATCAAGCGGATCTCAGAGTCCGGCAAGGTCATCGGGGAGTGGCGCTTCCTCGGCCTGTACACGCACATGGCCTACACCGACAGCATCACCAGGATCCCCATCCTGCGCCGCAAGCTGACCGAGGTGTATGAGGCTAGCGGCATCTCCGCCGACAGCCACGACGGCCGCGCGGTCGCCGAGTTCATGGAGGTGTACCCGCGCGAGGAGCTGTTCTCGACGCCGGTCGCCGAGCTCGCCGATGTGGCCAGCGAGGTGCTGCGGCTGCGCGAGCGCATGCAGACCAGGCTGTTCCTGCGCAAGGACATCTACGGCCGGTACGTGTCCTGCCTGATCTACCTGTCCAGAGACCGCTACAACACCAAGGTGAGGATCGCGGTGCAGGAGATCTTGCGCCGTGTGCTCGGCGGGGCGCAGGTCGACTACAGCGCCGTCGTGGACGAGGGTCCGATCGCGCGGCTGCACATCGTCATTCGCGCGGAGCGTGGCAAGACACTGATCGACCCCGATGTGGCGGCGCTGGAGCAGGCGATCGCGGCCGCGGTCAGGTCCTGGGACGACGACCTCATCCGCGAGGCCGTGGCTCAGCTCGGCGAGCGCGACGGACGGGCGTTGCTCGCCGAGTTCGCCGACTCGATCTCGGACACCTACAAGACCGACGTGCCCGCCGCCGCGGCCATCTCCGATCTCGCGAAGATCCAGCAGATGCGCACGTCGGGCCTGGACATCTCGTTCGAGATGTGGGAGTCGGCCGGTTACGTCGGTGGCGTGCCCGTCGAGCATGAGCAAGCCGCCGGCAGTGAGTTCCCCGGCGGCCAGCGCCGGGTCTGGCGGCTGACGATCCACCGCACCGGGACACCGATCACGCTCACCGACGTGCTGCCCAGGCTGCAGCACATGGGCGTGGAGGTCGTCGACGAGCACCCCTACGAGTTCCCTGGCCGCGAGCCGTTCTGGATCTACGACTTCGGGCTGCGCAGGGAGGCAGCCGCGGCGTCTGGTCCGGGCGGGCGGACCACCCAGACCCCGCACGTGTCGCTCGCGTCGGTAGCTGGCCAACTCGAGGGAGCGCTCGCGGCGTTGTGGATGGGGGAGATCGAGGACGACGGGTTCAACTCGCTGGTGCTTGACGCGGGCCTGAGCTGGCGGCAGGTCGTCGTGCTGCGTGCCTACGCCAAGTATCTGCAGCAGGCAGGCACGACGTTCAGCTCCGGCTACATCGCGCGGGTACTGCGTTCCAACCCCGTCATCGCCAGGCGGTTGATCAGGCTGTTCGAGTCGCGCTTCGACCCCGAGCGGGCCGCGGGGGAGGCCGAGCGCAGCGAGGCGTTGTTCGAGGAGGTCGGCGGCGAGCTCGACGACGTGGCGAGCCTTGACGAGGACCGGATCCTGCGGGCCTACCTCGGCCTGATCGTCGCGACCCAGCGGACCAACTACTTCACCGGCTCCCCTGAGTCGCCGAACGCGCCGTACGTCGTGTTCAAGCTGGACGCCGCGCACGTGCCCGACCTGCCAGCGCCGCGGCCGAAGTTCGAGCTGTTCGTCTACTCGCCTCGGTTCGAGGGCGTTCACCTGCGGTTCGCGAACGTGGCCCGCGGTGGCCTGCGCTGGTCGGACCGTCGCGAGGACTTCCGTACGGAGATCCTCGGGCTTGCCAAGGCCCAGGAGGTCAAGAACTCGGTGATCGTGCCGTCCGGCGCGAAGGGCGGCTTCGTGTGCAAGCAACTGCCTGACCCCGCCGACCGCGAGGCCTATCAGGGCGAGGTGCTGGCCTGCTATCGGATGTTCATCAGCGCCATGCTCGACGTCACCGACAACCTGCGGGCCGGCCGCGTGGTCCCGCCCGAGCGCGTCGTCCGGCATGACGGCGACGACCCGTACCTGGTCGTCGCCGCCGACAAGGGCACAGCGACGTTCTCCGACACCGCGAACGAGATCGCGCTGAAACGCGGCTTCTGGCTGGGCGACGCGTTCGCCTCCGGCGGCTCGGCCGGCTACGACCACAAGAAGATGGCCATCACCGCGCGCGGCGCCTGGGAGTCGGTCAAGTTCCACTTCCAGACGCTCGGAACGGACATCGCCGTGACCGACGTCACCGTCGTCGGGATCGGCGACATGTCCGGCGACGTGTTCGGCAACGGCATGCTGCTGTCTGAGCACATCAAGCTCGTGGCCGCGTTCGACCACAGGCATGTGTTCGTCGATCCGGATCCCGATCCCGCCGTGAGCTTCGCCGAGCGGCGACGGCTGTTCGAGCTGCCCAGGTCGTCCTGGGCGGACTACGACAGCGCTCTGATCTCGGGTGGCGGCGGGGTCTGGCCGCGCACCGCAAAGTCCGTTCCGATCTCGCCCCAGGTCCGTGCCGTGCTGGGGCTGGGGGACGGGATCACGGCGCTCTCGCCTGACCAGCTGATCTCGGCGATCCTCGCCGCGCCTGTCGACCTGCTGTGGAACGGCGGCATCGGCACCTACGTGAAGGCCTCCAACCAGTCACACGCAGACGCCGGAGACAGGTCCAACGACGCGGTCAGGATCGACGCCTCGCAGCTGCGGGTCAGCGTGATCGGCGAAGGCGGCAACCTGGGCCTGACTCAGGAAGCCAGGATCGAGTTCTCGCTGGCCGGCGGCCTGGTGAACACCGATTTCATCGACAACTCGGCCGGCGTGGACACATCCGACCACGAGGTGAACATCAAGATCCTCCTCGACGAGGTCGTCAGGGACGGCCAGATGACCACCGCCGACAGGGACCAGTTGCTGCAGTCGATGACCGATGAGGTCGCCAGGCTGGTGCTGGCCGACAACTACCACCAGAACCGTGCGCTCGCGGCTGCTCGCGCGCAGTCGGCGCAGATGCTGCACGTGCACGCCAGGTACATCAGGAAGCTGGAGCGTGACGGCAGGATCAGGCGCCGCCTCGACGTGCTGCCAGCCGACAAGGACATCGCCGAGCGGCGGTCGACCGGCTCTGGCCTCACGTTGCCCGAGTTCTCTGTCCTGCTCGCGCACACCAAGATCGCGGTGCGCCAGGAGGTGCTCGGCTCCGAGGTGCCGGATGACCCGTACCTGCGGCGGGCGCTGACCCGGTACTTCCCTATCCCGCTGCGCGAGCGCTTCACGGACCGGATGCCGTCGCACCGGCTGCACAGGGAGATCATCACCACCGCGGTGATGAACGAGATGGTGGACAAGTCGGGCATCACGTTCGCGTTCCGCCTGAACGAGGAGACAGGCGCGTCGGTGCCGCACATCGCCGAGGCGTGGCTGGTCGCACGCGAGGTTTTCGACTTGCCGGGGTTCTGGCTGCAGCTGCGGGCGCTTGACGGCCAGGTGGACACGTCGGCGCAGGTGCTCGCGCAGCTCGAGGCGCGCAAGCTGACCGAGCGCGCGACCAGGTGGCTGCTGCACTTCAGGCGGCCGCCGTTCGACATCCAGGCGACGATCGACTTCTTCGCGGGCGGCGTGCTGACCGTGGCCGGTGCGCTGCCGAAGATTTTGGCGGGGCTCGACATGTCGAGCTTCGATGAGCGCAGGGAGGTCTTCGCTGGCCGGGGCTTCCCCGACAGCCTCGCCGAGCGGGTGGCCGCGATGGTGCCGGCCTACTCGGCGTTCGACATCGTCGACATCGCCGCGAGCACTGGCCGCCCAGTCGAGGAGACCGCGGAGGTCTACTTCGACCTCGCCGACCGGCTCCAGATCACCAGGCTGCGGGACCGGATCACGGCGCTGACGCGTGACGACCGGTGGAACACGATGGCCAGGAACGCGCTGCGGGACGACCTGTACACCGCGCACGCGGCGCTCACCAGGGACGTCCTGACCGTCACCGACACCGGCACTCCGGAGCAGCGGCTGGCCGCGTGGGTGGGGCGGAACGACGCGGCGGTCGCGAGGGCGACCCAGACGCTGGTGGAGATCTGGGAGAGCGACGCGTTCACCGTGGCGACACTTTCCGTCGCGGTCCGCGCGATCCGCACCCTGGTCGCCTCCAGCACGCTGCCCGGCTGATGCGAGCGGCAGCGAGGGTCGCGCCGGTTTTCGCGTAGGCTTCGGCCATGGCAATCGACTACGGGAGCGAGATTTCCGAGCTCACGTCGAAGCTCGCCAGCATCGAGGCTGTCCTCAACCCGGACGGGATGCGGAAGGAGGCCGACGACCTGCGCGAACGTGCGTCCGACCCGCGGCTCTGGGATGACACGGAGAATGCTCAGGCCGTGACCCGCAGGCTGTCCTACCTCGACGCCGAGCTGGCCAGGCTCGAGGGTCTGCACGCCAGGCTTGATGACCTTTCCGTCATGTTCGAGCTGGCCGAGGGCGAGGACGACGAGCCGACCATGCAGGAGGCGTTGCGCGAGTTGGCCGCGATCAAGACCCAGATCGACCAGCTCGAGGTCAGGACCCTGCTGTCCGGTGAGTACGACGCGCGCGAGGCGCTGATCACGATCAACGCCCAGGCCGGCGGCGCCGACGCGGCCGACTGGGCAGAAGGACTGCAGCGCATCTACCTGCGCTGGGCAGAGCGGCACGGCTACCCGACCGAGATCTACGACACGTCCTACGCTGAAGAGGCAGGCATCAAGTCGACCACGTTCGCGATCAAGGCGCCGTACGCGTACGGGACGCTGCGCGGCGAGCACGGCACGCACCGGATGGTCAGGATCTCCAAATACGACAACCAGGGCCGGCGCCAGACTTCCTTCGCGGGCGTCGACGTCATCCCGGTCGTGCAGCAGGCAGACCACATCGACGTCCCCGACGACGAGCTGCGGGTCGACGTCTACCGGTCGAGCGGGCCAGGCGGGCAGGGGGTGAACACGACGGACTCGGCGGTCAGGATCACGCACCTGCCGACCGGGATTGTCGTGTCGTGCCAGAACGAGCGCAGCCAGATCCAGAACCGCGCGAGCGCGATGGCCGTGCTCCAGGCCAAGCTGCTCGAGCGCAAGCGCGAGGAGCAGGCCGCGAAGATGAACGAGCTGCGCGGGGACGGCGGACGAAGCTGGGGCACCCAGATCCGCAACTACGTCTTGCACCCGTATCAGAAGGTTAAGGACGAGCGGACCGGTCTCGAGACCGCGAACACTGCTGCGGTGATGGACGGCGAGATCGACGACTTCATCGAGGCCGAGATCCGCTGGCTGCGGACGCAAGGACTGTAGCGCCGGGCGGGAGCGGCCTTTGCGGCCGCAGTCGCGGGCGAGGTTAAGTTACGCTCCCTCAGTGGCCAATGTGCTGCAGGGCCAGCGCCACCGCTACGGCGAGCAGCAACAGCAGAACAGCGTAAGGAACGCTGAAACCGTGGTGGTGATGGTGCAGGTCAGACCTGGCTGCGCGGCACACGGGGCACCGAGCCTCAGCGACTGGCCCGGAGCACTGTGCGCAGATCAGATGCTCGCAGCTCATGTAGTCCCTCCAGGGACGTGCCGTCCGCTCACTTCGACAATGTTGGACGTTCCAACCCAGTTTCCCCCCTAGACTGTCCCGTGATCAAACCGGGACGCCGTGGGTTCCGTACATCTTCATTATCGAGTGCTGTGATGGGCCTGTGATCCACTTCGAGAGTGTCAGCAAGACGTACCCGAATCAGAGCCGCCCCGCCCTCGAGAGCGTCGACCTCGACGTCGAGAAGGGCGAGTTCGTCTTCCTGGTCGGGCCGTCGGGGTCGGGCAAGTCGACCTTTCTGCGGCTGATACTCCGCGAAGAGCGGCCGACCGACGGGCGCATCTACGTGGCGGGGCGTGATCTCGCCAGGCTCACCAACTGGAAGGTGCCCCAGCTCCGGCGCCGGATCGGCTGCGTGTTCCAGGACTTCAGGCTGCTGCCAGGCAAGAGCGTCTACCAGAACATCGCGTTCGCGCTCGAGGTCATCGGCAAGCCGCGCCGGTTCATCCGCAAGGTCGTGCCCGAGGTCATCGACCTGGTGGGGCTGGAAGGCAAGAGCGACCGGATGCCCGATGAGCTGTCCGGCGGCGAGCAGCAGCGAGTCGCCATGGCTCGCGCGTTCGTCAACCGGCCGATGATCTTGCTGGCCGATGAGCCGACGGGCAACATCGACCCGGCGACCTCGATCGGCATCATGAAGGTGCTCGACCGGATCAACAGGACCGGTACCACGGTCGTGATGGCCACGCACGACGCCGCGATCGTGGACTCCATGCGTAAGCGCGTCATTGAGCTTGAGTACGGCAAGGTCGTGCGCGACCAGTCGCGCGGTGTCTACGGCCAGGCCTACTAGTCGTTAGTCATGTGAGCCTGCTGGCACCTGGCAGGCCAGGCGAGGACAACAAGGGATCAGTTACATGCGTGCGCAGTTCGTATTCGGTGAGGTGTGGATCGGCCTCAGACGGAACCTGACGATGACGGTCGCGCTGATCGTGGTCGTCGCGATCAGCCTGTCGCTGCTCGGCACGGGCCTGTTGTTCGTCAAGCAGGTCAACCACACGAGGGCGCTGTGGCAGAGCAAGGTCGAGCTCTCGATCTACCTGTGCGATAACAACCCTCTGAGCCCGCAGTGCACGAAGAACGGAGCGGCGACGGCCGCGCAGACCGCGCAGATCCAGCGGACGCTGAACAAGCTTCCGCAGGTGGTGAACGTCACCTTCCAGAGCCAGCAGGCGAACCTGGCGCAGTTCAAGAAGGAGTTCGCCTACGATCCCGTGTTCGTCTCCTCGGTGCTGCCTGGTGACATTCCTGCCTCGTTCCAGGTCAAGCTCAAGAACGCGCAGACCGACGCCGGTCCCGTGACGGCGGCCGTCACGGGCATGCCTGGCGTGGACTCGGTCGGCGACGACTCGTCGATCCTGCAGAACTTCTACAAGCTGCTCGATGGCGCCAGGAACGCGGTCATCGTGGTGGCGATCATCCTGATCATCGCCGCGATCCTGCTGGTGGCTAACACCATCAGGCTGTCGGCGTTCAACCGGCGCAGGGAGACAGCGATCATGCGCCTGGTCGGCGCGTCGAACTTCTATGTCCAGCTGCCGTTCCTGGTGGAAGGCATGATCGCGGGGCTGTTCGGCTGGCTCGTGGCGGTGGGGCTGCTGGCGGGCGCGAAGGCAGGGCTGGACGGGCTGCAGAACTACTTCCCGTTTCACGCGCAGCTGTCGGTGGGCGATCTCGTCGAGGTCGTCGTCGTGACCATGCTGATCGGCCTGCTGCTGTGCGGGACGACTTCGTTCCTCACGCTCAGGCGCTACCTGCGCGTCTGACAGGTCACACTTATACGGTGGTCACTACGCAGGGAGGGTCGCGCGGCGGCAAGGCGCGGCGGCCAAGCACGTCCGGACAGCGCAGCAAGCCCGGGCAGGCCAGGAAGCTGATCGCCAGCAACAGGCGGGCACGACACGACTACACCATCGAGGATGTGGTCGAGGCCGGAATCATGCTGACAGGAACTGAGGTCAAGTCGCTCCGAGCGGGTAGAGCAACCCTGACCGATGGATATGGCCTGATCACTGACGGTGAGGTTTGGCTGCATGGCGTTCACATCCCGCAGTACGTGCAGGGCACCTGGACGAACCACGAGCCGCGACGCGTCCGCAAGCTGCTGTTGCATCGCAAGGAGATCGACCGGCTTTCCCGGTCGACCGCCGAGGGCGGACTGACGCTCGTCCCATTGTCGTTGTACTTCTCGGATGGAAAAGCGAAGGTCGAACTCGCGCTCGCCCGTGGCCGGCGTACCTATGACAAGCGCCAGGAGCTGGCGCGAAGGGACGCTACGCGGGAAGTTGAACGTGCCATGCGGCGCCGAAGGTAGGACAATGGCGACTGATGGCCGGCATGGCTAGGCGCAGCCCTCGGGGTGCCCATTCAGCCAGGCATCGGGCGGGGCGTTCCCGGCCTGATGCGGGCGCTGATGTGCAGGCCAGCAACCGCGAGCCCGGTTCGCCGCACCGCGGCGCGCCTGAACCGGGCCGGTTCGTGCCAACGGAGTTCGGCGCCGCGCGGCTGGGACCCAGGCCGCACGCGCCGGTGGAGCTGACGCCAGGGCCGCCGCCCAGCGGCGTCGGCGCGACCGGGACCGCCACGTCGACTACGAGCGAGGCGTTCAGGGCCCGGCCAGCCGGCCTGCCTCGGTTCAGCCCTCCGGCGAACCTCACGCGGTTCCGGCAGGTGTTGCAGCCGCCGACCGGTCTGCGTCTGCCTAAGCAGCAGGGACCGGCCGACCGATCCCGTAAGTCGCTGATCACGGCGCGGCTCAAGTCGCGCAGCACGATGATCAGGCTGGGCTCGCTGGTCTGCGCCGCTGCCGTGGTGATCATCGCGGGCGTCACGGGAGCCGGGCAGTCCGACCCGTCGGTCACGACCAGCGTGAAGGCATTCCTGCTGGCTTGGGAGAACCGCGACTACCGGCTGGCTGCAACGCTCACCACGGGCCATCAGCCGGTGGTGGCCAACGTCCTGCGGAACGCCTACAGCCAGCTCGGTGCCGCCGACCTGTCGCTCGGCATGGGCCCGATCCGGGTGCACGGAGACACCGCGATCGCCTACTTCCACGCGGAAGTCGACCTCGGCAGGGGCGGCCGGCCGTGGAAGTACCAGGGCCACTTCATGCTCCGCCGGCACGGCAGCGGCTGGCTCGTCACCTGGTCTCCGTCGGTGGTCGTTCCTGGCCTGGGGGTCGGTGACCGCCTGGCCGTCCTGACCAAGGTCCCGCCGCGAGCTCCGCTGCTTGACTCGTCGGGCAGGCCGCTTATCCTGCGATCGACCGCGGTCGAGGTAGGGGTCCGCCCTGGCCGGGTCAAGAATCCCGCCAGCACAGCGGCGAAGCTGGCCAAGATCACGGGACTGGCGTCGTCCGAGGCCGACCAGATGGTCGGCCAGATCCTCGCCGCGCCGCCGAACAGGTTCCTCGAGCTTGTCCAGCTGTCCCCGCGCACGTTCAGGCACCTGAGAAGGGCCCTCGGGCGAGTCCCGAACCTGACGCACGAGCTGGCCAGGAAGCGCCTGTTCAAGAGCGCGGTGCCCGACGTCACAGGCCAGGTGGGCACGGAGGTGACCAAAGAGCTCATCGAGGACGGCTCGCCATACCGGCCAGGCACGACCGTGGGCATGTCCGGGCTGCAGGAAACCTACCAGGCGACACTCGCGGGGACCGCCACGACCGAGGTCGTCGTGCAGAACGCCAAGGGCCGTCTGGTCAGGGTGCTCAAGCGCTGGTCGGGCCGGCACGGGACACGGGTGCGGACCACCATCGACCTTCGGGTCCAACGGGCCGCGCAGCGGGCACTGGCCGGGCTCGGTTCTTCGGGAGCGGTGGTCGCGGTGCAGGCGAGCACCGGCCGGATCCTGGCCGTCGCCGACCGGCAAGCGGGCGGCATGCCCGGCGTCGACCCGCTGGCGGGACGCTACCAACCAGGTCAGGCGTTCACGATCGTGCCGACCGCCGCGCTGCTATCCAAGGACCGGGAGCTCAGCCCGACCGCGCAGATCCCGTGCTGGCACGGCGGCAGGGCAGGCACGCGCAAGTTCGTGAACGTCCCGCCGGTGCCGAAGCTGGGCCCGCCGCGGTTCAGCTCGGACTTCGCACACGCCTGCACGACGGCGTTCGTCCACCTTTCGTTGCTGCTGAACGGCTCGGAACTGCAGAGCGCTGCTGAGCAGTTCGGGATCGGCGTGCCGTGGAAGTTGCCGCTGCAGCCCGCCGCGTTCGTCGGGAGCATCGACAAGCCAGGCAACGTGGGAGAGACGGCCGCGGACGCCATCGGATCCGGCACCGTGCTCGTCAGCCCGCTAAACATGGCGCTCGCGGCCGGCGTCATTGACTCGGGATCCTGGCACCGGCCGTCGATCGTCACGAGGCCGACTGGCCCCACCCTCACGTCGGGGGAGAAGGTCCCGCTCCGGCTGAAGACCCACGTCGTCAGCCAGTTGCAGCAGCTGATGGCGGGCACAGTCACGTCGGGCGCGGCCAGGGCTGCCCGGCTGTCCGGCAGCACGTTGTACGGCCAGGTCGGCATCGCCCCGCTGCCAGGTCACCCGAAGATGCGAGCCGTCTGGTTCGTCGGGTTCCGGGGCGGGGTGGCGTTCGCCGTCGTCGCCTTCACCAGGTCCGCGACCTACGCTTCCGCAGTCCAGCTTGCACACGACTTCGCCAAGCGGCTGCCTGGCGCATCCTGAGAAAGTGCATGAGCGTTGTGTCCTTAACCCAGGACAGCTCCCGCCGACACTCGGACGTGGCGGCGGTAATCTCGGGGGCGGAGGGCGCGTAACTGGGGGCAGGGACGGCAACTTCCGCGGTCAGCGAAAGAATTCTGAGAAAGTCGTCACGCGGAGCAACCAACCGATGACACTCCGGCGTCTTACATAGTGAGGCTGGTCTGCCGCTTGGGGGGTTGCGGCCCAGCCGTCGTGATGAGAACCGGGCTTCATCTCGGGGGAAGCCCGGCGCCATTGGGACCGGCCCCGACCCTGCCGGTCATACCCCTGCGGGCGCGTCTTCGGCCACCGCCAGCGCCCGCAGGGGTTTTCTTCTGCCAGGAACCCGGAATGCCGTGGCGGCC
Source organism: Streptosporangiaceae bacterium (assembly GCA_036273575.1). Classification (GTDB taxonomy): domain Bacteria; phylum Actinomycetota; class Actinomycetes; order Streptosporangiales; family Streptosporangiaceae; genus Chersky-822. Next base: position 11,653 of record DASUHI010000208.1, read on the forward strand.
CTCCTTGTTGCTACAAGGCTGAGATCTCACTGGTTCCGGCGGTCAGGCTGCGCCTGTCTCGTCGGCGAGCCAGTGAGTATCATCAGTGAAAACTCAATAGGGGGTGACTGGCTTCGACTTCGGTAGTTGATCCAGGGGAAGCGGGCCGAGGGTTGCGGTGATGACCTCGCAAATCCTGTTGCCGCAAACGATAAGTGCCAACTCAACGCGCACTAGTCTCGCCCTCGCTGCCTAAGCGAGCATCGAGACCGTCAGTCCGGGAGTTCCTCCGACCCGGTGCCTGGCGTCAGCTAGGAGGATCCACCGCTTAGTCCGGTCGCGGGACTAATCGGGACATCTAACAGCGACTGAGCCCGTCGGCGGCTTGCCTGCGTGACCGCCGGGGCTGAGAAACACACAGCAGGCTGCGCCCGGAGAAGCCCTGGTGAGGTACTGAAGGACGCGGGTTCGATTCCCGCCACCTCCACGTTTCTGACGAAACGCCGCGGGTCGGCTTTGACCTATTTCGCGGCGTTTGCCATACGGTCATGCACGCGTCGTGCACGCCCGACCCTGCCCCACCCGTAGCCGGTGTATCGATGGGTCACCCATCACCGCAGCGTGCTATGGGTGACCCATCGATACACCGGTGTGGGACTAGCGAGTTCGGCGAGCGGCCTGGCGAACGCCCCCAAAGCGGGCGAACGTTAAATTGAGTCAGCGATCCTGGTCCACGTCGGGGAGGATGGTCAATTGTGCTGCTGACCATCACCACGAGCGGCGGGCAGCCCGGCGACGGCGCGTGGCCGGCGACGGACCTTGGTTACCTGCTGCACAAGAACCCCGCGCGAGTGCAGGCGTTCGACGTCGCGTCGGGCACCGCGCACGTGTTCTACCCCGAGGCCACGGCCTCCCGGTGCACGGCCGCGCTGCTGCTCGAGGTTGATCCCGTCGGGCTGATCCGTGGTCGCCGCGGACCGGAAGGCGGCGAAGGGTTCGCGCTGGGTCAGTACGTCAACGACCGGCCGTACGCCGCGTCGAGCCTGCTCGCCGTCGCGATGTCGCGGGTATACAAGACCGCGATGGCAGGCCGGTGCGAGGCCAGGCCCGAGTTGGCGGTCAGCCCGATCCCGCTTGACCTCGCGATTCCCGTGCTGCCCTGCCGCGGCGGCCCCGGCCTCGCGCGGCGGCTGTTCGAGCCGCTCGGCTGGCAGGTCACCGCGAGCCCGATCGCGCTGGACGAGGCGTTCCCTGCCTGGGGTGACTCGCGTTACCTCGACGTGCGGCTGTGCGGTCGGCTCCGGCTGGCCGACGCGCTGAACCACCTGTACGTGCTGTTGCCCGTGCTCGACGACGCCAAGCACTACTGGGTCAGCACCGACGAGGTCGACAAGCTCATCAGGGCCGGCGGAGCGGAGGGCGGCTGGCTCGCCGGGCACCCGGAGAAGCCGCTGATCACCCGCAGGTACCTGGCGCACAAGGCGAGCCTGTTCACGTCGGCGCTGGCCAGGCTCGCGGAGGTTGACGACGCCGAGCCGGCGTCCTTCGACAACGCCGTGCCCGGTCCGGCTCAGGCGGGTGAGGAGGGCGCGGAGGGTCAGGAGGGCCAGGAGGCTCAGCTGGCCGCGCGAGACACTCCGGTACCGCTGGCCGAGCAGCGCCGCGGCGCTGTGCTCGCCGTGCTGCGCGCGGCCGGAGCGCGCCGCGTCGCCGACGTCGGCTGCGGCGAGGGTGAACTGACCGCCGCGCTACTTGCCGACGACACGTTCACCGAGGTCATCGCCGCCGACGTGTCCTGCCGAGCGCTGGAGATCGCCGAGCGGCGGCTCAGGCTCGACCGGATGCCGCCGCGACGACGCGAGCGCCTGACGCTGATCCAGACGTCGCTGACCTACCGGGACCAGCGGCTCGCCGGGCTGGACGCGCTCGTCCTGATGGAGGTCATCGAGCACATCGACCAGAGCAGGCTCGGCGCGGTGGAGCACACGGTCTTCGCCGCCGCGCACCCTGGGCAGGTCGTCGTCACGACGCCGAACAGCGAGTACAACGTCCGCTTCGAGACCCTGCCTGAGGGCGCGATGCGGCATCGCGATCACCGCTTCGAGTGGAACCGCCAGGAGTTCACGTCGTGGGCCAGGCGCGTCGCCGCCGAGCGCGGCTATGAGGTCAGGTTCCTGCCGGTGGGCACCGAGGACCCCGAGGTCGGGCCGCCCACGCAGCTGGCCGTCTTCACCAGAGCCGCCGCATGATCGCGGCGGAGCTGGCTGCTCCAGGCGGCCGTGTCATCGACGTGCCCGAGCTGAGCCTGGTGGTGCTCATCGGCGCGAGCGGGTCAGGCAAGTCGACGTTCGCTCGCGCCCATTTCGCGCCGACTGAGGTCATATCCAGCGATTTCTGCCGCGGCCTGGTCGCCGACGACGAGAACGACCAGTCGGCAAGCAAGGATGCGTTCGACGTCCTGCACTACATCGCCGCTAAGCGGCTCGCGGCAGGCCGGCTCACCGTGATCGACGCGACGAATGTGCAGCAGGAGAGCCGCAAGCCGCTGCTCAACCTCGCTAGGGAGCACGATGTGCTGCCCGTCGCGATCGTGCTCGACCTGCCCGAGCGGGTCTGCACGGAAAGGAACGCGGCCAGGCCCGATCGGACGTTCGGGGCACACGTCGTCCGCAGGCAGCGCGACCAGTTGCGGCGCGGGCTTCGCGGGCTCGAGCGCGAAGGGTTCAGGCGGGTCCACGTGCTCAGGTCGGAAGCCGAGATCAGCTCCGCGCTCGTGACCAGGACCAGGCTCTTCAACGACCTGCGGGATCAGGCCGGCCCGTTCGACGTGATCGGCGACATACACGGTTGCCGGTCCGAGCTCGAGACGCTGCTCGCCGATCTCGGCTACGAGCTGACCAGGGACGAGGCTGAGCGTGCCGCAGGGGCGCGGCACCCGGCAGGACGGCGCGCCGTGTTCGTCGGAGACCTCGTGGACCGCGGACCTGACACGCCTGGCGTGCTCCGCCTCGTGATGGGCATGGTCTCGGGCGGCGACGCGCTGTGCGTGCCAGGCAACCACGAGAACAAGCTGCTGCGGGCGCTGCGCGGCCGCAAGGTTCAGGTGACGCACGGCCTGGCCGAGTCGCTCGCGCAGCTTGAAGCCGAGCCGGCCGAGTTCGTAGCCGAGGTCACCTCTTTCCTCGACGGCTTGATCTCGCACTACCTCCTCGACGGCGGGAGGCTGGTGGTCAGCCACGCCGGGCTGCCCGAGCGGTTCCAGGGCAGGGCGTCAGGGCGAGTGCGCAGCTTCTGCCTGTACGGCGACACGACCGGCGAGACGGACGAGTTCGGCCTGCCCGTCCGCTATCCCTGGGCGAACGACTACCGCGGCAGCGCGATGGTGCTGTACGGCCACACGCCCGTGCCCACGGCCGAGTGGGTGAACGGCACCATGTGCCTGGACACCGGCTGCGTGTTCGGCGGAAGCCTTACCGCGCTGCGGTACCCGGAGCGCGAGCTGGTCTCGGTGCCAGCCGCCCGGGTCTACTACGAGCCTGCCAGGCCCCTCCACGAGCCCGCCCGGCCCCTCTCTCTCAACGCCGATGCGACCGCGCCGGCGCGGGCCGCCACGCGCGATCCCGACGTGCTGGACATCGGGGACGTGACGGGCCGCCGCACCATAGAGACGGCGCGGTACGGACGGGTCACGGTCCGGGAGGAGAACGCGGCCGCCGCGCTCGAGGTGATGAGCAGATTCGCGGTCGACCCGCGCTGGCTGAAATACCTGCCGCCCACGATGAGCCCGGTCGCGACCTCGGTCAGGCCAGGACAGCTCGAGCATCCCGACCAGGCATTCGACGCGTACCGGGCCGACGGGGTGGACGCGGTCGTGTGCGAGGAGAAGCACATGGGCTCCCGGGCGGTCGCGCTCATCTGCCGGGATGAGAAAACCGCCCGCCAGCGGTTCGGCGTGAGCGAGGCGACGGGCGCGATCTGGACCAGGACAGGACGCCCGTTCTTCCGCCCTGCGCTCACCGCGGACATGCTGGCCGGGCTCCGCGGCGCGTGCGAGACGGCCGGCCTCTTCGACGAGCTCGGCACCGGCTGGCTGCTGCTAGACGCGGAACTGCTGCCGTGGAGCGCTAAAGCCGAGGACCTGCTCAGGGCCCAGTACGGCGCGGTGGGGGCCGCGGCCAGGCACGCGCTGCCGGCCGCGGTGCGCGCGCTCGATCAGGCCGCGGCCACCGGCCTGGACGTCACGGCGCTGGCCGACCGCACGCGGGAGCGTGCCGCGAACGCCGAGGCGTTCACCGCCGCGTACCGCCGGTACTGCTGGCCGGTCGCGGGCCTCAACGGCATCAGGTTCGCGCCGTTTCAGGTGCTCGCGACCGAGGGCGCGACGTACGCGGACCGGCCGCACGCCTGGCACCTGGCGATCGCCGATCGCCTGGTCGCGGCGGCGCCCGCGCTGATCACTCCGACCGGCAGGATGGCGGCGGACACCACGGATCCGTCCTCGGTCGCGGCCGCGGCCGCGTGGTGGGAGGAGCTGACCGCCGCAGGCGGCGAGGGAATGGTAGTCAAGCCGGCCGCCAACCTCGTCCGTGGCCGGCGCGGCCTGGTCCAGCCCGGCCTGAAGGTGCGCGGGCGTGAGTACCTGCGGATCATCTACGGCCCCGACTACACAGAGCCGGCCAACCTGGAGCGGCTCCGCAGCCGCGGGCTCAGCCACAAGCGCTCGCTCGCCGCGCGCGAGTACGCGCTCGGCATCGAGGCGCTGGACAGGGTCGCCAGGGGCGAGCCGCTCTGGCGCGTGCACGAGTGCGTCTTCGCTGTGCTGGCCCTGGAATCCGAGCCTGTGGACCCGCGGCTGTAATGACCCGGCCGCCGAGGAGGACGAACCCCGGGCGATTGTGTTCAAATAAGTCCTACTGATCCCTATCGCCGAGCGCACGCGGAGTGGGACATGAGTGACGATTTGCCGGCCAGGGAAGGTTACCTGTCCTTCGCGGGCCATCGGACCTGGTACCGGGTGACCGGCGAGTCCGAGGAACCGGGGAAGTTCCCGCTGCTCTGCCTGCACGGCGGGCCCGGTGCGACGTGGCATCACATTGAGCCGTATCAGGAGCTCGCGGCCGAGGGCCGACGGGTCATCTGCTACGACCAGCTCGGTTGCGGGAACTCGGCCGTCAGCGAGCCGCACGACGACGCGATGTGGACGACCGAGCTGTACCTGGACGAGGTCGCCGCCGTCCGCGAGGAACTCGGCCTCGACCGCTGCCACGTGCTCGGTCACTCCTGGGGCGGCATGCTCGGCATGGCGTACGCCATCACTAAGCCCGCAGGCCTGGTCAGCCTGCTGGTCGAGTCCTCCCCGGCCAGCGTCGCGTTCTGGCTGACCGAGCTGGACAAGCTGCGCGCGGAACTTCCGCCGGAGGTCGACGCCGTGCTGCGGCGGCACGAGGCGGCTGGTACGACCGACAGCGAGGAGTACCAGACCACCATGATCGCGTTCTACGACCGGCACGTGTGCCGGATCCGCCCGTACCCGGACTGGCTCGACCGCTGCTTCGCTGGGCTCGAGGCGAACCCCGAGGTCTACCACACGATGAACGGCCCGAGTGAGTTCCACGTGATCGGGCCGCTGAAGGACTTCGACGTGACCGCCGGCCTCGGCGCGATCGAGGCGCCGACGCTGCTGTTCTGCGGCGAGTACGACGAGGTGACCCCCGCGACCGTGGCCCAGGCGCACGAGGGCATTCCAGGCTCGCAGTTCGTCGTGCTCCCCGGCTGCTCGCACATGAGCCAGGCGGAGCGGCCGGACCTGGCGCTCGGCCTGGTCCGGGGCTGGCTGGCCGGGGTGGAGTCAACCCTGCGCCGCGGCCAGATCGTCGGCTAGCGAGCCGGCCGCGCGTATCGTGGGTCACCCATCGCCAAGTTCCGGTATGGGTGACCCACCGATACGCGGCGCCCGCATCCACCTAGATCGACGAAACACCCCCGAGTCCGGCATAACCGCGCCGCATGCGCTGTTATCCGGAAAATTGAACCGGCACGCCGGAGTGAACGTGCCATCAGTGTGAAATCAGGAGCGCCGACGTGACCGTGCACGATTTCGACCTTCAGACCCTGAGCGGAGACCCCGCGACACTTGGCGACTTCGCCGGATCGACGATCCTCGTCGTGAACGTGGCGTCGGAGTGCGGCCTGACGCCGCAGTACGCGGGCCTGCAGCGGCTCTACGACCGGTTCGCCGATCAGGGCCTGATCGTGGCCGGGTTTCCCTGCAACCAGTTCGGCGCCCAGGAGCCGGGGACGCCGGAGGAGATCGGCGAGTTCTGTTCGGTCAACTACGGCGTCACGTTCCCCATGTTCGCCAAGGTCGACGTCAACGGGCCGGGCCGGCACCCGCTCTACGCGGAGCTGACCGAGGTCACCGACGCCGAGGGCAACGCGGGCGACATCCAGTGGAACTTCGAGAAGTTCCTGATCGGGCCCGACGGTAACGTGCTCGCCAGGTTCCGGCCGCTGACCGAGCCAGAGGCTCCCGAGGTGGTCAGCGCGATCGAGGCGAGCCTGGCCGGTTAGCGCAAAGCGCGACGGGACAGTCGCGGCTGGCATCCCGGGGGGCGGGCAGTCCGGGCGGGTGGGGAGGTGG
>DASUHI010000209.1:0-4917 GCA_036273575.1 Streptosporangiaceae bacterium
GACCATGCTCTCTTCCGGCCAGGTGTGCACGCTCAGGTGCGACTCGGCGAGGATCAGCACGAGGGTGATCGCGCCGTTCGGGAAGATCACGTGGGAGCTGTCCAGCACGTGGCCTGAGCCAGCCGCGACGGCGGCGACCGCGACAGCGGTCAGCTCATCGACGTCGTGAACGGGCGAGCCCGGCGCGCAGAGGGCGTCGACGGCGAACAGGACCTTCGGCGACGTCGCCTCCTGCCGCCGCAGCTCGGTGAACCTGCTAGCCGGCTCGATGACGGGCATGATGTGGCAGGATACCGCAGGGCCGCGAGCCGACCTGGTCGCGGCGCCCAGCGAGCAGGCACGGTGAACGGCCAATGGACCTAGCAGCGATCGCCGCGGAGGTTGCCGCGGCCGTCGGCCTGGCCGAGGGGGAGTCTGGCGTCCTGGACGTCCTGCTCGCGGTCGCCAGGAACGAGCCGGCAGCGACCAGCCAGATCGGCCGGATGGCCGAGCTGCCAGTGCCGATCGTCACCGCGGTGTGCAATGAGCTGCGCAAGCGCGGAGTGATCGACAGGACCAGGCCAGTGCGGCTGACCGAGGCGGGCCGGGCCGCTCTCGGCGCGCAGGCTAGCTTCCTGGATCCATCGTGTCCGTGCTGCGACGGCCTGGGCCTGCGGATTCCTGACGAGCTCGGGCCGCTGAGCGAGCAGCTGGAGTCCGCGGCCGCCGGAGCGCCGCAGGCCAGGATGGAGCTCGACCAGACGCACTGCACCGTGCCTACGAAGATCCGCCGGGTCCTCAAGCTGCACCAGGCTGGCGCCCTGGCCGGCCGGAACATCGTCCTGCTCGGCGACGACGACCTGATCGCGATCGCGATCGCGCGCTTCTCTCGCGTGACGGGCGTCGCGACCGCGCGGCTGACCGTGGTCGACACCGATCCTGCCGTCCTTGACTGGATCGGCGTCCAGGTCGCAGGCACCGGGACGCAGGTGGAGCTCGTCGAGCACGACCTGCGCTCGCCGCTGCCGCAGTCGCTGCACGGCGGCTTCGACGTCGCCTGCACCGACCCGCCGTACACGGTGCCAGGAGCCGAGCTGTTCTTGTCCCGCGCTGTCTCGGCGCTCGCGCCGCGGCCTGGGCAGCACGTGTTCTTCAGCTTTGGCGCGAGGAGGCCCGCGGAGACGCTGGCCACGCAGCGGCTCATCGCAGACCTCGGCCTGGTCGTCAGGTCCGTGACACCCGGCTTCAACAGCTACGTCGGCGCCGGCATCCTCGCAGGCACCAGCAACCTGTATCACCTGCGCACCAGCGCCCAGACCGCGCCCGTGACCGAGGACGCCTACCTCGGCCCGCTCTATACGGCGGACAGCAGGGCAGAACAGAGCCGGCCGTACCGCTGCGCGTCGTGCGGCTCGGTGTTCGTCGTCGGCCGCGCCGGGGCGGGCGAGCGAGCGCCGGAGTGGGAGCAGGTCAAGGACCTTCAGGAAGCCGGCTGCCCGTCCTGCGGCGGACACACGTTCCGGCCCATGCCAAGGCGGGCGCGCTGACCGGCGCCGGATTTGCAAAAATGCTGCGCGTGAGCGATCAGGAATACCTGGTCAGGCCGGCAACCGAAGCCGACCTGGACGCGGTCGCGGCCTTCGAGGTCGGCATCGCGAAGGTGTCCTTCGGCAAAGAGGCGATCACCGACGCGGCCTTTCACCGCCGCCGGGTGGCCGGCGCGCTCGGCAAGCCAGGCGAGATCACGCTGATCGCCGCGGCAGCGGGCACCCCGCAGGCCCCGCTCGGCTGGGCGTGGCTGTCGGCGCGCACGAACTCGCTGACCGGTGAGCGGTACGGCAACTTCCGCTCCCTGGCGGTCGCCGAGACCGCCGGCCGCGGCGCCATCGGCGAGCTGCTGATGTCAGCCGTGCTCGAGGCCGCGAGCGCCGCTGGGCTGACGCACCTGTCCGGCAAGGTGAACGCCGCCAACCTCGGCATGCGCGCGCTGTACCGGGCCTTCGGGTTCACCGCCACGCACCTGACCATGGAGAAGCGGGTCTAGTGATCAAGTGCGTGATCTGGGATCTCGACAACACGCTGCTCGATGGCGTGTACCTGGAATCACCCGGCGAACCGCCCGCGCCGAACGCCGAGCTGACCGCCGTGCTGCACGAGCTCGCCGGACGCGGCATCTTGCAGGCGGTAGCCAGCAGGAACCCGCCCGAGGCCTGCCGCTACGCGGCGCGGGCACTGGACCACGCCTTCGCCGCCGCCCAGTGCGGCTGGGGAGCTAAACCGGCGGCCATCACTGCCATCACGACCGAACTCGGGCTGACCGAAGACGAGGTCGCGTTCGTTGACGACGATCCGCTCGAACGAGCCGAGGTCTCGTTCTCGCTGCCCGACGTGCTCGTGCTCGCGCCGGGCGACGTTCGGCAGGCCGCGGCCTGGCCGCTGTTCAGCCCGCCTGTCGTGACGGCCGAGGCGCGGCGGCGCGGCGAGCTCTACCTGCAGCGGCGCGCCAGGCAGGAGGAGGCGCAGGCTTTCGGCGGCTCCCGCGATGAGTTCCTTCTGCACAGCAGGACCTCGGTGACGATCGGAGCGGCCGGAACGGGCGACCTGGCCAGGCTCCACGAGCTGTCGGTGCGCACACACCAGTTCAACTCGACCGGCACGCCGTTCCCCGAGGCCGGGTTCGCTGGCCTGCTCGACTCGGCCGCCCATCGCGTCGTCACCGTCAGACTGTCCGACAGGTTCGGCGACGACGGCCTGGTCGGCGCCTGCATCGTGGCGACGGTGCCCGGAGAGACTGGCTGGCAGGTGCCGCTGATGATGATGTCGTGCCGCGCGCTCGGCCGCGGTGTCATCGACGCGCTGCTGACGTGGATCTGCCGGACCGCGCGGGCGGCCGGCGCGGCGAGGGTCACGCTGCCGTGCGTGATCAATCCGCGCAACGTGCCGCTGCGGATCGCGCTGACGGGAGCGGGGTTCCGCACTACTTCCCAAGCTGGCACCGGCGAGGTCGCCGAGTACGTAAGGGACCTCAGCCAGCCAGTAGCCGAGCTGCCCAGCTGGGTCGTGTCGTGAGCGCGGACCAGGACGAACTGACCGGGGAGCTCAGGCGGCTGCTCGCGGAGCTCACGGGGCACAGGCTCGCGCTGACGGCCCCGCTCGACACGGCGCTGCTGAGGGACGGCATCGGGCTTGACTCGCTCGGCGGAACGGTGCTGCTGACCGAGATCGAGCGGCGCTACGGCGTCGACATCGCCGCGGAGGACCTGAACCTGGACGCCCTGGCCAGCATCGGAACGCTGGCCGCATACCTGGCACGGCGCGGGGAACCGCGAAGTCGTCCCCCCGCGCCAGCACCTGACTCCGAGGGCGGGCCTGCGTGATCGGCGGCAGCTGCGACGCGAGGTTCGAGCCGGTCCGCGACGCGTTCACCGCGAACTTCGAGTCGCTGGGCGAGACCGGCGCGGCCATCTGCGTGGCCGCGGGCGGCCGCCCCGTCGTGGACCTCTGGGGCGGCTGGACAACCCCGGCAAGGAACGCGCCGTGGCAGGCCGACACGCTGGTGAACTTCTTCTCCGTCGGCAAGGGACTGCTCGCGGCGCTCGCCGCCAGGTGCGCCGGGCTCGGCGTGCTCGGGCTCGACGAGCCGGTCGCCACGTACTGGCCCGACTTCGGTGCCGCCGGCAAGGACAGGGTCACGGTGCGTGAGCTGCTCAGCCACCAGGCAGGGGTTCCGGCGATCAGGCGCAGGCTGCCGCCCGGCGCGATGCTCGACTGGGACCTGATGACCGGCGCCATCGCCGATCAGGCTCCGTGGTGGGAGCCGGGTTCGGCGCATGGTTATCACGTCAATACCTTCGGGTTCGCGGTCGGCGAGCTGCTGCGCCGGGCGTCCGGCCGCACCGTCGGCGCGCTGCTGCGCGCGGAGCTCGCCGGGCCGCTCGGCGCCGACGTCCACATCGGCCTCCCGGCCAGCGAGCATCGCAGGGTCGCCGAGTTCTCGTGGCCAGGACAGGTCACCGACGAGACCGACAGGAAGGACCTGGACGCGGACCGGCTGATGGAGCACAACGCGTACTTCAATCCCGCCGGCCTGTCGGGCGGCGGCGTGGTCAACACCGCGAGCTGGCGCTCCGCGGAGGTCCCGGCGACGAACGGGCACGGCACGGCGAGGGGAATCGCGCGCGTCTACGCCGCGCTGGCTGCGGGCGGCGCGGTCGACGGGCTCAGCGTCGTCGACGCCGGAGCGCTCGCGGACGCTGTCGCCGAGCAGGTCTACGGTGAGGACCTGATCCTGCATCGCCGGTCAAGGTTCGGGCTCGGCTTCCAGCTAACGCAGCCTGAGCGGCCGATGGGCCGCGGCGCGACGGCGTTCGGTCATTTCGGAGCAGGCGGCTCGCTTGGCTTCTGCGATCCCGACGCCGGCCTGGCCGTGGGCTACGTGACGGGCCAGATGGGCCCGCGCTGGCAGAATCCGCGCAACCGCGCGCTCATCGACGCGATCTACGGCTGCATGTGAGGCGCCGGCTCGCGCACATCCTGCGTGCATTTCGGGCATAGGCCGCTCGTGGGCGGGCCGGTAGGGTGAGGCGTGAGTCCGATCGCGGAGGTGCCGATGTCCGCTGTATTCGCCGTCGACGCCTGCCGCACACCGGTCGGGAAGATCAAGGGCGCGCTCGCGAGCGTCCGCCCCGATCATCTCACCGCTGACGTGATCGCCGCGCTCCTGGAGCGCAATCCGTGGCTCGACCCCCAAACCATCGACGACGTCTACTGGGGCGCCGCCAACCAGGCGGGCGAGGACAACAGGAACGTAGCCAGGATGGGCGTGCTGCTGGCGGGCCTGCCCGTCGATGTGCCCGGCGCCACCGTGAACCGGCTTTGCGGCTCCGGCATGGAAGCGATCTGCTCCGCATCGCGCGCGATCGCGGCTGGCGACGCTGA
>DASUHI010000210.1:0-3088 GCA_036273575.1 Streptosporangiaceae bacterium
ACGGCGATGACGGTGCCTGGCGGCGCGAACGCAGTCGGCCGCCAGATCACCCGGGTCACCAGGCCCAGACGATGCAGCCGCCGGACGACGAGCGCCACCGGCTGCCCGGCCAGGGAACGGCTGTTGACGAGCGCGCTCGTCACTACCGGTGAGGACGGGTTCAGCTGCTCAGAGCCGGGGCCTGCGCCATTCCGCGCCGACGCGGCCGAGGGTGTCCCGGCCGAGGAGAGCAGGCTGACCACGGCGATGGCAACCAGAAGGCAGGCCGCCGCGGCGCCAGCCAGAGCCACCCGCAGGCCGCGCGAACCTCGCGCCGGCCGGCGAGCGCCGCCAAGGAACTGGCGGGCGCCTGCCGAGACGAGCTGATCCGCGCGCGAGGCGGGGTCCGACGCGCCCACGGCGGATGCCAGGCAGTCGCGCAGGCCCGCCGCGCGTTCGGCCACCGCGGCAGCGTCCGGGGGACGCAGCGCGGGGTCCTTGCTGGTCAGATCGAAGACGAACGCGGCCACCTGCCAGGGCACGTGCCCGGGCAGCTCGGGGAACGGCCTGTTCACGTGCGCCAGCGCCACCTCAAGGCCGGTCCCGGTGAAAGGCGGCGCGCCTGTCAGGCACTCGTAGGCCACGACACCGAGCGCGTAAAGGTCGCTGGCCGGCGTCGCGCGGGCACCGGACGCGCGCTCAGGCGCCACGTAGCCGGGCGAGCCCACAATGATGCCCGTGCTGGTCAGCGTCGCCGAGTCGATGGCGTGCGAGATCCCGAAGTCCGCGACCTTGACCCCGCCGGGCGCGAGCAGCAAGTTGCCGGGCTTGACGTCCCTGTGCACCAGGCCGCGGCTGTGCGCCTCGTGCAGCCCGGCCGCAGCCTGCGCGATGATATCCATGGTCGCGGCGGGGCTCAGCGGCCCGGCAGCCAGAACGCCGGCGAGCGAGGGCCCGTCGACCAGCTCCATCACCAGGAACCCTGGCTGCTGGGCGTCCGGCTCCCCGAAGTCATAGACGCGCGCGATATTACCGTGCGAAAGGCACCCCGCGTTGTGCGCCTCGGAGCGGAACCTGGCCAGCGCCTCGGGGTCGCGGGCGTACTTGGCGTCCAGCAGCTTGATCGCCACCGGGCGGTCAAGTACCTCGTCGTGCGCCCGCCATACCTCGCTGAACCCGCCCGTACCGATCCGGTCCTGCAGCTCGTACCGCCCCCCGAGGAGCGCCCTCACGTCAGCTGGCATGCGCCGACGGCTACCCAGGCTGTCCGCGGGTAACCACTCGGCCGTCGAAGTCCGGCGGAGTAGCCTGTCCTAGGTACTCGGCTAGGCCCGGAAGGAGCCGTCCGGCATGAGCGAGACTGGCGCGGCCAGCGATCGGGGTACCACCACAGCCCCGGATCCCGCGCCGCCTGGCAGCCAGCCGCGCCGCGGCAGGTTGTTCGGCAGGTCCCGCCGATCCACGGTCGTCCTCGGCAGCATCGCGCTCGTGTCTGGTATCGCATTCGCCACCGTGTTCGCGTTCGTGCTCACGGCACTCGCCGGGCACAAAGGCCAGCCCCAGTTCCGTGCCACCGGCATCCCTAAGACAGTCAGCACGAAGCTGGCCACCATGATGCAGCTGTCGCCGGTGCCGCCGGCCAAGGCGCCAGGGTTCACGCTCACCGACCAGTCGGGGGGGCCGGTCTCGCTCGCCAGCCTGCGCGGCAGGACCGTCGTGCTGACCTTCATGGATTCACACTGCACCGACATCTGCCCGCTGGTCTCGCGCGAGTTCATCGACGCCTATAAGGACCTCGGCGCTGCCAGCCGCAACGTCGTGTTCATCGCGGTGAACGTCAACCCGTATCACAACAAGGTCGCCGACGTGGCCAGCTACTCCAGTGCGGAGGGGCTGAACACGATCCCGTCCTGGCATTTCGTCACCGGCTCCGTGCCGGCCCTGCGCACCGTCTGGAACCACTACCAGGTCGAGGTCCGGGCACCGAACAAGAACGCCGACGTCATCCACACGTCCCTGATCTACTTCATCGACCCGCGCGGGAGGGAGCGGTACGTGACATCCCCGATGGTGGACCACACCAAGAAGGGCGTCGCGTACCTGCCGGCTGGCCAACTCGCCGCCTGGGGCAAGGGCATCGCGCTGGTCACCCGCGCCTCCTCGCACTGACGTGGCAGCCAGGACTTATGACCGAACTGCCGCACATCACCGGGCGCACTGACTGGGAGGCAGCCAGGCGTGCCGGGAGCTACCGGATCTCGACCCGCGGCGTCTCCCTTGACCAGCAGGGCTTCATTCAATGCTCGCACCCGCGTCAGCTGCGCGGCGTGGCCGAAGCGAACTACGCGAACGCCGTCTGCCGCGACGCAGCCGGGCGGCTGATCCTGCCCGACAACGCCAGGTGAGCATGCCAAGCGTGATCAAATCCGTCTCGTTCGACGCCGCCGACGCGCTGCGGCTCGCGACCTTCTGGGCCGCGGTCTTCGGCTCGGACGTCGACGAGGATTCGAATTGCGACAAGGCGTTCGTCGAGGCCGCCGGCTGGGGCGGACCGAACATCTGGTTCGCCAGGGTGCCTGAGGGCAAGACCGCGAAGAACAGGATCCACTTCGACCTGCGCGCGCCAGGTTCGGTCGCCGACGAGGTTGCGCGGCTCGCCGGACTCGGCGCGACGGTGCTCGAGCGGCACGGCCACAACGTCGTGATGGCCGACCCCGAGGGGAACGAATTTTGCGTCGAGCCCGGGCCGGGGGAGCAACGCGGCGCTCAGATCGTATAGGCCAGGTTCGTCGCCAGCTGGCGAGCGAGCGCCTGGTCGCCGCCGAGCCGGATCCGGCCGAGCGCTGCCTGAGGATCCTCCCGGCCGCCGGCGAGCCGCAGGAACAGCGACGATGACAGGTCAAGGCTCGCGGTTGGCTCGTCGGTCAGGGCGGGAACTACCCTCGCCCGCCCCTCGACCACGACGGGCAGGTCGCGCTCGACCGGACCGGTGAGCACGATCCGCACCGAGCTGCCGTCGGGAGCGCGGCCCTTTTTGCCGATGATGTAGCCGAGCGCGAGCACGACCTCATCGAGCGCCGCAGCGGCGACCGGGCCGTCCTCGTTGCCA
>DASUHI010000211.1:0-11761 GCA_036273575.1 Streptosporangiaceae bacterium
CGCAACGGGCAAGCCGTACGCGGCAAGTGATCCCGCGCTGCTGCTGTGGGTGCACGTCGCCCTCGTCGACTCCAACCTCGCGGCACGGGCGCTGTTCGGCGCCGCGTTGCCGCCTGCGGACGCCGACCAGTACGTAGCCGAGATGGTGGTCGCCGCGGAGCTTGTCGGCGTCCCGCGGGACATGGTGCCCTCGACCGCCGCGCAGCTCGCCGCCTATATCGACTCGGTCAGGCCCGAGCTGATGCGGACTCAGGCGGCCGCCGAATCCATGGCCTTCCTGCTCGACCCGCCTGGGCTTGACGAGGACATCGCGGAGATCTGGCAGGACATCAGGGACGGCGCGGTCGGCTCGCTGCCCGAGTGGGCCGCGCGCATGTACGGTTACGACCGCGCTCCGCTGACACCAGCCCGTTGTACCGAGATCCGGCAGGCGCTCGGCGTGCTTGACGCTGTCTTCATCGGCGAGCCAGGGGTGCTCGAGGCACGGCAGCGGATCGCCGCGCGGGTGCGCGCGGCGCAGCGCGCGTGACGCGGCCCCGCCGCCAAAGGCTGGGATGGGGCGCCGCGATCGCGGCCGGCGCCGTTCTCGCGTGCGTCTGCGCCGCCGGCCTGCGACGCAGGGCCAGGCCGGTGCGGTTGCAGCGCGGCGTCGCCGCCCTGCAGCTCGTCGCCAGGGGAGGAGCCCGCTACGCGGGGAGCGCGCCGCGGCTGTTCGCCGCCGCAGGCGAGCAGCGCCAGCAGCTACGCCAGGACCTCGCGCTTCAGACGGCCGAGGACGTCGCCCAGACGCTCGGGGCGATGAAAGGCGTCCTGATGAAGATCGGCCAGATGGCCAGCTATGTCGACGAAGGTTTGTCGCCGAGCGTGCGGCGGACGCTCAGCAGGCTGCAGGACAGCGTCCCCCCAATGAGCGCCGAGCTTGCGGCCGGCATGGTCGAGCAGGAACTAGGACAGCCGCCTGAGCGCGTGTTCGCGCAGTGGGATCCCGAGCCGATCGCGGCCGCGTCGATCGGGCAGGTGCACCGCGCGATCACGCGGGACGGCCGGGCCGTCGCGGTCAAGGTGCAGTACCCGGGCATCGCCGAGGCGATAGCCGCCGACCTGGACAACGTCGCGCTGCTGCGCCGGATGCTGCGCATCACCGCGCCTGCCCAGGACGTCGACGCGCTCCTGGCTGAGTTGCGCGAGCGTGTGCTCGAGGAGCTCGACTACCGGCGTGAGGCGGCGAACCAGACGCTGTTCGCCGACTTCTACGCCGGGCATCCGACCATCGTCGTGCCCCGCGTGATCGGCGAGCTGTCCACCGGCCGCCTCGTGACCAGCGAGCTCGCTGTCGGCTCCCGCTTCGCCGACCTGGCCGAGCTGTCCCAGGAGGAGCGCGACGTCGCCGCCGAGACGATCTACAGGTTCGTGTTCCGCAGCCTGTATGACCTGCACGCGTTCAACGGCGACCCGCACCCGGGCAACTACCTGTTCCACGGCGGCGGGAAGGTCACGTTCCTGGACTTCGGGCTCGTCAAGCGCTTCACTGCGGACGAGCTGTACCCGCTGATGCAGATGGCCCGCAATCTGTGCGTGCGGCAGGACCCAGAGGAGTTCAGGCGGAGCATGGAAGTCGCGGGGTTCCTCGTCCCTGACGCGCCCCTGTCCACAGAAGACGTCGTCGAGCACCTCGCCGTCTTCTACGCGACGATCCGCGAGCCCGGCGCGCTCACGATCAGGCCCGACTACTCCTCGGCGGTGGTCCGCCGGTTCTTCGACGTCCGCAGCCCGGTCGCCGGGTACGTCTCCATTCCGCGCTCCTACGTCGTGCTCCAGCGAATCAACCTCGGCCTGTTCGCCGTTCTCGGCGAGTTGGAGGCGACCAGGGACTGGCGGTCTATTGCCGAGGAGATCTGGCCGTTCGTGCACGGTCCGCCGTCGACACCGATCGGGGAGGCAGAGCGGGACTGGCTGGCGAGCAGGCGGGCGGCCTCCGTGGTCCGCTGAGGCTGCGCCAGAATTGTCACGACCCGCCACAGGAGGCCCCACATGAGCAACGAGGCTCCCGCAGAAGCGCTGACCGCGATCCTCAGGCACGGCGATGGCCCTGCGCTCGTGGTCCCGGAGGACGGCCTGGTCCTGACCCACCGCCAGCTCGCCGACCGGGTGGAGAGCCTGGCCGGTTGCCTCGCGCGAGCCGGTGTCGGGCGGGGCGACCGGGTGGCGCTGACGCTGCCCAATGGCCCCGACATGGTTCAGATCCTGCTCGCGATCGCGGCCCTCGGCGCCGCGGCCGCTCCGCTCAACCCGGCCTACACGCACAGCGAGTTCGTCTTCTACCTCACCGACATCGAGCCGCGGGTCTTCCTGATGCCTGCCAGCCGGCCCGAGGCGGCGATCAGCGCGGCCGAGGACTGCTCGGTCACCGTCCTGACGGCCCAGGCAGGAGGCGACGGTCCGCCCGCGCTATTCGTTGAAGGAAAGGAGCTTTCGCCTGGAGCCAGCTTCGAAGGGGGTCAGCCTGACGACGCAGGGCTCGTCCTGCACACGAGCGGAACGACGTCTCGGCCGAAGCAGGTGCCGCTGCTGCAGCGCAACCTGATGGCGTCGGTCAGGACGATCGCGGCGCACTACGAGCTGGGTCCCGCCGACGCCTCGTTCTGCGTGATGCCGCTGTTCCACGTGCACGGGCTGGTCGCGTCGACGTTCGCCGCGCTCGCTGGCGGCGGCTCGGTGATCGTTCCGCGGCGGTTCACGCCGCAGCGGTTCTGGCGGCAGGCCCGCGAGTGTGGCGCGACGTGGCTGTCCGCCGGGCCAACCCTGCATCAGATGATCCTGGACCGGGCCGACGAGGCCGGCGCGCCGGGCACATTGCGGTTCGCCAGGTCGTGCAGCTCGGCGCTGTCGCCCGCGCTGATGGAGCGCGCCGAGCGGGAGTACGGCGTGCCGATGCTCGAGGCGTACGGGATGACCGAGGCGAGCCACCAGATGGCGTCCAATCCGCTGCCGCCCGGCGAGCGGATTCCAGCGTCCGTCGGGATCGCGACCGGCACGAAGATCGGGGTCGCCGACAGGGAGGGCACGCTGCTGGCCGAGGGCACCCCAGGCGAGGTCGTCATCCGCGGTCCCGGCGTCATGCCCGGCTACGTGAACAACCCGGCCGCGACCGCGGAGGCCTTCTTCGGCGACTGGTTCCGGACCGGGGACCGCGGCGTGCTGCGAGACGGCTACCTGTTCCTCGAAGGGCGGCTGAAGGAGATGATCCTGCGCGGCGGGGAAAACATCTCCCCGGCCGAGGTCGAGCAGGCGCTGCTGTCGCACCCCGCGGTGCAGGACGCGGTCTGCTTCGGGGTGGCCGACGAGAAGTACGGCGAGCTCGTGTCCGCGGCGGTCACGCTGCGGGGCGAGGCCGACGCGCGCGAGCTGATCGAGCACTGCAGGGGACGGCTCGCGGCGTTCAAGATCCCCGCGACGATTCATGTTCTTGAGGCGATCCCGCGCACCGCCACCGGCAAGATCCAGCGGCGGCGGGTCGGCGAGTTCATCGCGACCGCGGGGGGGTCAGGGGGGTCGTCCCCCCAGGCAAGCACCGGGGCTGGTCAGGCATGAGGTTCGCGGTGCTCGGTGCCGGGGCCATCGGCGCGTATGTCGGCGCGGCGCTGGCGCGCGGCGGCGCTGACGTGACGCTGATCGCGCGCGGCGCGCACCTGTTGGCGATGCGGGAGAACGGGGTCCGGGTGCTCTCGCCGCGCGGCGACTTCACCGCGCGCCCGCCGGTCACCGACGACCTCGACGCGGTGGCGGGCGCCGACGTGGTGTTCGTCGCGCTGAAGGCGTACAGCCTGCCGGGCATCGCGCCGCGCCTCGGTGAGGTGCTCGCGCCCGGCGCCGCCGCGATCTGGGCGCAGAACGGGATCCCGTGGTGGTACTTCCAGGGCGCCGCTGACCAGGACGAGGCGGCCGGCGGGGCGCTCGAGAGCGTCGATCCCGGCGGGATCATCACGAAATCCATCGCGCCCGGGCACAACGTGGGCTGCGTGGTCTTCTGCTCCACCGAGATCATCAAGCCCGGCGTGATCAGGCACATCGAGGGCACCAGGTTCACGATCGGCGAGCCTGACGGGTCCGCCTCAGAACGCTGTGCGGAGATCTCCGCGGCGTTCAAGGCAGGCGGGCTGAAGGCGCCTGTCGAGGCCAAGCTGCGCGATCAGATCTGGCTGAAGCTGATCGGCAACGTCGCGTTCAACCCGGTTACGGCGCTGACGAGGGCGACGCTCGGCGAGCTGGGTTCCGCGCCAGCGATGGTCGATCTGCTCAAGGCGCTGTTCGCCGAGTGCGCGGCGGTGGCCGAGCGGCTGGGCGTCGCGTTCCCCGTGTCGCTCGACCGCCGGCTCGAGGCGGGCATCGCCGTGGGCGACCACAAGACCTCGATGCTGCAGGACCTCGAGGCCGGCAAGCAGCTCGAGATCGGCTGCATGACAGGTGCCGTGACCGAGCTGGCAGGCCGGCTCGGCGTGCCCGTGCCGCACGTCGAGACGATCCACGCGTGCGCGACCCTGCTCGACCACCTCAACCGCCGCGCCTGAGTTCTGCGGCGGATATGCCGCGGCCTGAGGCCCAGATCCAAGAACACCTATGAGTCATCGACGTTCAAAGAAGACCGTCAAAGTGACATAGGTGTTCTTCGGCGGTGCGGGGGCGGCGGGTGCGGGGGCCGACGAGCGGTGCGCCACCCAGACCCGCCGCTCGCGATATCCTCGCGGTGAACTGCTACCAGTGGGACGCGAGGCCGCCGAGCGCGGAGTTCCGCGTCAGCAGCGGCGGGATCTACGTCGACATGGGCGTGCACGAGTTCGAGCAGGTCCGGTGGCTGACCGGTCAGGAGTTCATCAGCCTGAAGACCGCTGCCTCGCCAGGCGCCGGGGCCGACCCGGACTGCGCGCAGCTCACCGCCGAGCTGGACGGCGGCAGCACGGCGATGGTCAGCCTCGGGTCCTGGCCGGTGCGGACGCGTCCCAGCTCGCACCCTCACAGTGAGGAACTCGATGGTCAAGATCGGCAACGCTCCCGTCAGCTACGGGGCATTCGAGGTGACGGTCGGCAGGCACCAGGGCGTGCCGACGGCCGCCGAGGTGCTCGACGCCGTGCAGGCCGCCGGGTACGAAGGCGTCGACCTCGGCCCACTCGGTTACCTCGGTCTCGGCGGCGAGCTCAGGTCGGCGCTCAGCGCACGCGGGCTGCTGCTGACAGGAGGGTACGTAGAGGTCGACGTGTCATCCGACGACGCGCCGGAAGCCGGGATGGCCGAGATCAGCGGCGTCTGCGACCAGTTCGACGAGGTGGCTGACCTGGCCGGCGGAACCGGCGGGACGTTCTCGCCGCGGCCGACGGTCGCCCTCATCGGGTCGCCCGTGCCGTCCGACCGCTGGAGGCGGATCGAGCGCGTCGTCGCCGACGTGGTGAAGCTGTGCGCCGGGCGCGGGTACGAGGCGGTCCTGCACAACGAGGTCGGCACCCAGATCTCGTCCCAGGACAGCGTGATCCGCGTGCTCGAGACCACGCAGGCGGCGCTCTGCCTGGACACCGGGCACCTGGTCGCGGCCGGAGGGGACCCGCTGGAGATCCTGGAGCGCTGGCGGGACCGGGTCACGCACGTGCACCTGAAAGACGCCAGGCCATCAGGCTCGCCATTCACCGACGCGATGCAGCTATGGGAGGGCGACGTCTTCTGCCCGCTGGGCGCGGGCAGCGGCAAGGTCGACGAGATCCTCGGCTCGCTGCGGGCCGGCGGCTACGAGGGCTGGATCGTCGTCGAGCAGGACGTGCTGCCCCGCAGCCCGCAGGCCTATCAGCAGGCCAGCGCCGACCAGCAGCGCAACCGCGGGTACCTGCGCGACCGCGGCTGGTAGGCCGCCGCCGATGACCGGATCAGGCCGCTACGACGTGCTGACGATCGGGCGGGTCGGCGTTGACCTGTACCCGCTGCAGGCCGGCGTCGCGCTCGAGGACGTCACGACGTTCGGCCGGTTCCTCGGCGGCAGCGCGACCAACGTGGCCGTAGCCGCGGCCAGGCACGGGCGCAGGTCCGCCGTGATCACGCGGACCGGTGACGACCCGTTCGGCCGGTTCGTGCACGCCGCGCTGGCCGGCCTCGGGGTCGACGACGCGTTCGTCAGTGCTGTGCCAGGCCTGCCGACCCCCGTGACGTTCTGCGAGATCTTCCCGCCCGACCACTTCCCGCTCTGGTTCTACCGGTTTCCCAAGGCGCCCGACCTGGCGATCCACGCGGAGGAACTTGACCTGGACGCGTGCGCCAACGCCAGGGTCTTCTGGGCGACCGTCACCGGGCTGTGCCAGCAGCCGAGCAGGGACGCCCATCACGCCGCTTGGCGGGCACGCGGCCACCGCCCGCTGACCGTGCTCGACCTGGACTACCGGCCCATGTTCTGGGCCTCACGCGAGGCAGCGCGGGAGGTCGTGACGGCGGCGCTGCCGCACGTGAGCGTCGCCGTCGGCAACCTCGACGAGGCGCTCACCGCCACCGCCGAGACCGACCCGCTCCAGGCCGGGCGCGCGCTGCTGGCCAGCGGGGTCGAGCTCGCCGTGATCAAGCAGGGCCCGGCCGGCGTGCTGGGCATGACCGCCGGCGAAGAGGTGACCGTGCCGCCCATGGCGGTCACCGTGCTGAACGGGCTCGGCGCCGGCGACGGCTTCGGCGGCGCCCTCTGCCACGGCCTGCTGGCCGGCTGGCCGCTAGAGCGCACGCTGCGGTTCGCGAACGCCGCGGGCGCGATCGTGGCGTCCCGGCTGGAGTGCTCCACGGCCATGCCGACGACAGCAGAGGTTGAACAGGTGCTGGCCCAGGGTGAAGCATGAGCAACAGATCATGGTGAACAAGGACGCGAACCTGCACCGGCCGCGCGGCTCGCTCGCCGCGGGTCGCTGGTCGGTCGACCTTGACCCTGCGGCCGCCGGCTGGACGTGGACGGCGCTCAAGGTGCTGACCCTCGGTCCTGGCGAGACGAAGGTGCTCGACACCGGCCCGTGCGAGATGCTCGTTCTGCCGCTGGCCGGCTCGTGCACGGTCAGCTGCGGCGGCCAGCGCCTCGAGCTCGCCGGCCGGCCAAGCGTGTTCGACGGGCTCAGCGACTTCGTCTACTTGCCGAGGGCAGCGCGCGCCGCGATCAGCAGCGCGGCGGGCGGGCGGTTCGCGCTGCCCGGCGCCGTCGCGGACCGGGACCTGCCGGTCAGGTACGGCCCGGCCGGCGATGTCGCGGTCGAACTGCGCGGCGCCGGCTCGTGCTCCCGCCAGGTCAACAACTTCTGCACCCAGGACGCGTTCGAGGCCGACCGGCTGCTCGCGTGCGAGGTGATCACGCCGGCCGGGAACTGGTCGTCGTACCCGCCGCACAAGCACGACGAGAACAGGCCAGGCGAGTCTGTGCTCGAGGAGATCTACTACTTCGAGTTTCGCGGTGCTGGCCCCGGGGGGCGACCCCCCGGAACCCCCCGCGGCGAAGCCGCGATCGGCTATCAGCGCGTCTACGGGACGGCCGATCGGCCCGTCGACGTGCTCGCGGAGGTGCGCAGCGGCGACGTGGTCCTGATCCCGCACGGCTGGCACGGACCTTCGATGGCCGTGCCCGGCTACGACATGTACTACCTCAACGTGATGGCCGGTCCTGGCGAGCGCAGGTGGCTGATCTGCGACGACCCGGATCACGCGTGGATCAGGCAGACCTGGGAATGCCAGCCGCCCGATCCGCGCCTGCCGTTGTACGCCTCTGGAGGCAGCCGATGAAGCTCACCGTGGGGCAGGCGATCGTCAGATTTCTTGCCGCCCAGTACAGCGAGCGGGACGGCGTCAGCCACCGGCTGATCGAGGGCTGCTTCGGGATCTTCGGCCACGGCAACGTCGCAGGGCTCGGCGAGGCGCTGCTCGCCGCCGAGCTAACCGCGCCGGGCTCGCTGCCCTACTATCAGGGCCGCAACGAGCAGGCGATGGTGCACGCGGCCGCCGGCTTCGCCAGGATGCGCAACCGAATGTCGGCGCTCGCGTGCACGACCTCGGTCGGCCCCGGCGCGACCAACATGGTCACGGGTGCCGCCCTCGCCACCATCAACCGGCTGCCCGTGCTGCTGCTGCCGTCCGACGTGTTCGCCACCAGGACCGCAGTACCCGTGCTCCAGCAGCTCGAGCACCCCGGCGAGCGCGACGTGTCGGCGAACGACGCGTTCCGGCCGGTGTCGCGGTTCTTCGACCGGGTGAGCCGCCCTGAGCAGCTGCCCGACGCGCTGTTCTGCGCGATGCGGGTGCTCACTGACCCGGCCGAGACCGGGGCCGCGACGATCTGCCTCCCGCAGGACGTGCAGACCGAGGCCAGGGACTGGCCCGACGAGCTGTTCGCCCCGCGCACGTGGCCGGTGCGCCGCCAGGCGCCCGATCCCGCGGCGGTCGCGCGAGCGGCGGACATGCTGCGCGGCGCGGCCAGGCCGCTGATCGTCGCGGGCGGCGGCGTGATCTACTCCGAGGCCGAGTCCCGACTGCGCGCGTTCGCCGAGGCGACAGGCGTTCCCGTGGCCGAAACCCAGGCAGGGAAAGGCTCGCTGCCTTATGACCACCCGCAGGCGGCAGGCGCGATCGGGGCGACGGGCAGCGCCGCCGCGAACGCCCTCGCGGCCGCTGCCGACGTGGTGATCGGGATCGGCACCCGCTGGTCGGACTTCAGCACCGCGAGCAGGTCGGCGTTCGCGGCGCCTGGCGTGCGGTTCGTCAACGTCAACGTCGCAGCCGTGGACGCGGCCAAGCTCGGCGCGATCGACGTGGTCGGCGACGCCCGCGTCGCGCTGACGCAGCTCGCGTACGCGCTGGCCGGGTGGGAGGTGACCCAGGCGTACCGGGCCGAGGCGACCGAGCGCGCGCGGGCATGGGACAAGGCGATCGAGCAGGCTTACCACCTCGGCAATGAGCCCCTCCCATCGCAGGCCGAGGTCATCGGCGCCGTCAACGCCGCGTCGCGGCCACGCGACGTCGTGGTCTGCGCGGCCGGATCGATGCCAGGGGACCTGCACAAGCTGTGGCGGACCAGGGACTCCAAGGGCTACCACGTGGAGTACGGCTACTCCTGCATGGGCTACGAGATCGCGGGCGGCATCGGGGTCAAGCTGGCAGCGCCAGACCGCGACGTGTACGTGCTGGTCGGGGACGGCTCGTACCTCATGATGGCGACCGAGCTCGTCACCGCCGTGCAGGAAGGGATCAAGATCATCGTCGTGCTGGTGGTAAACCACGGCTTCGCGTCCATCGGCTCCCTGTCACAGTCCGTGGGCGCGCAGCGATTCGGCACTGCGTACCGTTATCGGAATGCGGACACAGGCCGCCTCGACGGCGACACCCTGCCTGTCGACCTCGGCGCCAACGCGGCGAGCCTGGGCGCCCACGTGATCACGACGTCTACCGTCGCCGAGCTCGGCGACGCGCTGCGGGCCGCGGCGTCGATGACGGGCCCTGTCGTGATCACGATCGAGACTGACTCGCTCGCGGCGGCGCCTGACAGCGAGTCCTGGTGGGACGTTCCGGTCGCCGAGGTGTCGGAGCTCGAGCCGGTCAGGCAGGCGCGCGCCGCCTACGAGTCAGCCCAGCCACGCCAGCGGAGGTACCTATGACGAGTCAGCCGCGGCCGCAGATCTCCGGCCTGCAGACGCCCGCGCTGCTGATCGACGCGGCCGTGCTCGACAAGAACATCGCGGCGATGTCGGCCGCGCTGCCAGGGCCGCGGCTGCGGCCGCATGTCAAGGCGCACAAGTGCACGAACCTCGCAAGGCGGCAGGCGGCCGCGGGGCACGAGGGGTTCACGTGCGCGACGATCCGCGAGTGCGAGGGGATGGTGGCCGCGGGTCTCGGCCAGGACCTGCTGCTGGCCAACGAGGTGCTCGACGCGCGCAGGCTCGGCGCGCTGGTCGCCGGCGGCGCGCGGGTGACGCTGGCGGTGGACTCGCCGGAGACCGTCGAGGCCGCCGCGGCCGGCGGAGTGCGTGAGGTGGTGATCGACGTCAACGTCGGCCTGCCGCGCTGCGGCTGCGACCCTGGCGAGGCAGACGCGCTGGCCGGGACCGCGCGGGCGGCCGACCTGCAGGTGCGCGGCGTGATGGGGTACGAGGGGCACGTGGTCGGCCTGGCCGACGCGACCGAGCGCGCGGAGCAGACCAAGACCGCGATGGAAATGCTGGTCGCCGCCCACGACGACGTCGGCGGCGAGCTGATCTCGGCCGGCGGAACGGGGACCTACCTCGTGAACACCTGGGCCAGTGAGATCCAGGCAGGCTCGTACGCGCTGATGGACACCGCGTACGGCAAGCTCGGGCTGCCGTTCGCCCAGGCGTTGTTCGTTCTCGCGACCGTCATATCGAGCTCGAAGGAATGGTCGGTCGCCGACGCCGGCCTCAAGGCATTCGGCATGGACCACGGCAATCCCGACCTCGAAGGCGCGACGGTGTGGTTCTGCTCGGACGAGCACACCACGTTCTCCGATCCTCGTCCGGTCGGGGAGCGGGTCACGTTCGCGCCCGCGCACATCGATCCCACCATGGCCTATCACGAGCGGGCCTACGTCGTCGCCGGCGACGACATCGTCGATGTCTGGCCCATCGACCTGCGCGGCTGGTAGCCGCGTGGCGGTCCCGGCCCCGCGTGGAAGTGACACCCGTCACCTGATCGCGTGGTGGGTGTCACATTGATACAGGCGGCGGATCGTCTTCACTGCGACTGCTGATGATTCTGTTACGAGTTGACGGTCATGGGCGCTGTCTGTAACGTTTCCGACACCCGCGGACCTCCCGCGGCGGCGAGCCGACACGAGGTGCGCAGTGACGACGTTGATCCCGCGGCTCGATCCCGAGGAGCGGGCTCGGCGTTCGGCACTGGGCAGCGAGGTGGCTCAGCGGCTCGCCGACGCGGGGATCAGTATGCTCGCGGTGTGCTGGGTCGACAACGCCGGCATCACGAGGGTCAAGTCCATCCCTGTCGGCCGGCTGGAGCGAGCAGCCGGCTGGGGCATCGGCATGTCGCCGGTGTTCGACGTGTTCGTCGTCGACGACAGCATCACCACGAGCAAGTACATCGGCGGGCCGGGCGGCGACCTGCGGATGATGCCCGACCTCGACCGGGTGACGCCGCTCGCCGCCCAGCCCGGCTGGGCGTGGGCGCCCGCCGACCGGTACACCCAGGAGGGCGAGCCGTTCGCCGCGTGCTCGCGCTCGTACGCGAAGCGCCTCGTCGGCACCGCCGCCGCGCAGGGGCTGACGGCGCTGGCCACGTTCGAGATCGAGTGGGCGGTCGGCACCGACGAAGGGGCGGGGTTCGTTCCTGCGTGCGACGGGCCCGCCTACGGGATGACCCGCATCATCGAGCTGTCCGACTACTGCCGTGAGGTAGTCGGAGCGATCGAGCAGCAGGGGATCGACGTCGAGCAGTTCCATCCCGAGTACGCGGCCGGGCAGCTCGAGATCTCCGTGGCGCCCAAGGATCCGCTGGCCGCCGCCGATGACAGCGTCCTGGTCAGGCAGACGATCAGGGCCGTGTCGCAGCGGCACGGGCTGCAGGTCTCGTTCGCGCCGTCCGTTGTCGCGGGCGGCGTCGGAAACGGCGGCCACGTGCACGTCAGCCTGTGGCGCGACGGGCAGAACCTGCTCGCCGGCGGGCCAGGGCGCTACGGCATGACCGCCGCAGGTGAGGCGTTCGCCGGGGGAGTGCTCGCTGAGCTGCCCGCGCTCGTCGCCA
>DASUHI010000212.1:0-7716 GCA_036273575.1 Streptosporangiaceae bacterium
CCGCCGGAGCTCGTCGGTCTGCGGCACGAGGAACTCCATCGTGGCGCACGTCACCCGCAGGTTCTCCCTGGCGGCCGCGGCGCGCTCGAGGTCGTAGCTCGCCAGTAGCGATGGGGGAGCCCAGCCGCGCCGCACGAACGCGAGCTTCCAGGCGAGGTTCTCTGCGTCCTGCGCGCCCGAGTTCAGGCCGCGCGCGCCGAACGGCGCGTACAGGTGCGCGGCGTCACCGGCCAGGAAGACCCGCCCGGCGGCGAACGCGGCGGCGATCCGCTCGTGGAACCGGTACGCGGTCGCCCAGACGATCTCGTACGGGAGTCCGCCGGTGATCTGCCTGATCCGCTCGTCCAGGGCGCCGCTGGAGCGCTCTGCGTCGAGGTCGAAGCCGGCGGGAACCTGCCAGTCGATCCGCCACACGCCGTGCGGGCAGTGATGGACGAGTACCTGCCGGCCGGGATTCCAGCTCGGGTCGAAGAAGAACCTTCGCTCGCTGGGAAACGAGAGTTCGGCCTTGATGTCGCAGATCAGGAACTGATCGTCGAACGACCTGCCAGGAAAGCCGATGCCCAGCAGCCTCCGGACCGCGCTGCGGGACCCGTCGGCTCCCACCAGATGGCTGCCGCGGATGACGGAGCCCCCTGCCCGCACGCTCACACCGTCCTCGTCCGCGGCGACGCCGGTGACCTCGTGGCAGAACCGCAGCTCGATCAGCGGTTCGGCGCGTGCCCTGGCGAGCAGGTACCGCTCGACGCTCGCCTGTGAGATGTTGATCCACGGCGGCAGCGTGCCAGCGCCCGCGACGGCGAACGTGACCGCGAACAGCTCACGTGACCGGTAGTACGTCCGGCCGGTCGTCCACGTCACGCCCTCCGCGACCATCGCGTCCGCGCAACCGACCCGGTCGAACACGTCGAGCACGTCCCGCTGGAAGCAGATCGCGCGGGAGCCCGCGTGCGCGCGGTCGGCGGGCGCGGCCTCGAGCACGACGACCGGGACCTGCCAGCGCGCCAGCAGCAGCGCGGTCAGCAGGCCGACAGGCCCGGCCCCGGCGATCACTACAGGCGGGTGGGTCACGCCGCGCCGCCTCAGTCCTGCAACTGATCCCAGACCTGTCGGTCTCGCTCGGCGGTCCAGATCACCGGCCGCTCAATCCCGGACAGCTCGTCCCACAGCCGCGAGACGTTGAACGGCATGCAGTGCTCGAAGATCGGCCAGCGCCCGTACCTGGGCTCCAGGGCCGCGTGCGCGGCGGTGAACGCCTCCTTCAGCGTGCCGCCCGCCGCGTGCGCGGCGCCGACGCGGGCGAGCATGGTGTCCAGG
This sequence comes from Streptosporangiaceae bacterium, assembly GCA_036273575.1. Lineage (GTDB taxonomy): Bacteria > Actinomycetota > Actinomycetes > Streptosporangiales > Streptosporangiaceae > Chersky-822. Next base: position 1,318 of record DASUHI010000212.1, read on the forward strand.
AAGTCGCGGGTCTGGCCGATGGCGGCCGTCACGGCCTGCGCGCCGTGCACGACCGCGCCGCGGCCTCCGACCAGGGACTCCGCTCCGAGCCCGGCGACGGCGTCGAGCGTGCCGCCACGCCAGTCGGCATGGAACGCGTCCCCGGTGTACAGCGCCGCCTGGGCCTCGACGAGGTCCCCGGCGAACAGGATCTTCTGGTGCGGCAGCCAGGCGACGATGTCACCTTCGGTGTGGCCGCGCCCGCAGTACGCGAGCACCAGGTCACCGCGGCCGCCGCCCAGGGCAATGGTGAACCGGTCGGAGAACGTGGCCGTCGGCCACGTCAATCCAGGAATGGAGGCCGGGTCGCGGAACAGCCGCGGCATCCTCGCGAGCTCGGACTCCCAGTCCTGAAGGCCGCGCTCGGCGATCAGCGCGCGGGTGTTGTCGTGGGTCACGATCACGTCGGCCCCGAACGCGCTCGCGCCGAGCACCCGGACGGCGTGGTGGTGCGAGAGCACCAGGTACCTGATCGGCTTGTCCGTATGCTCCCTCAGCCTGGTCAGCCAGTCTGCCGCGGCTACGGGGGTGGCCATCGCCTCGAAGCAGACAAGGAAGTCCTCACCCTCGACGGCCCCGACGTTCGGGTCGCCCTCCGCTGTCAGGGCGTACACGCCGTCGCCGATCACCTCGAGCGTCTGGTCCTTCTCTGCGAGGTCGCCCGATGAGGCGAACGTCTTCACTGGCTAGCTCCCCTCGTGTGGTGCCCAGCACCCCACTCTCGTCCCCGCCATTGGGCTTCGCAAGCGGGCGGTGCCGGACCCGCTGGTTCTGGGAGCTGACAGCGGGCAGGACAATGGCTTGGGTATGAAGAGCTTGCGCAGCGTTCACATCGAAGTGGCGTTGGCTGCGGGCGTCGTTCTCGTGGCCGCGCTGGCGGTGACCGTGGCCCTGCTGGTTACCCCCTTGCAGCAGGTGTCGCTCGCGGGGCAGACGGTCGGCGTCGGAGCCGCGGCGCCGACGCTGAGTTTATCAGGACCGGGCGAGCTCGACCTGTTCGGTCAGCGGCTGCCGACCACCTTGCAGTTCGCCGGCCCCGTGCGGCCGCGGCTGGCGCTGACCCGCATCACGCTGGGCAGGCAGCTGGCCACGGCCTTCGCGCCAGGCCAGCAGGGCTCGGAGCGCGCCATCGGCGACGCGCTCGCCTCGGGCTGGAAGCGGTACTTCGGCTGGGAAATCGTCATCAGCGCCGGCTGTGCCCTTGTGCTGTCCGGCGCCCTTGCCGGGTGGCTCAGGCTGACCAGGAGGCGCACGGTCGTCGTGCTCGCCACCGGGCTCGCGCTCGCCGAAGTGGTGAACCTCGGCGGGATCATGGCGACCGCGTACACCGCTCCAGCCAGGCTCCGACAGGTCAGCTCCATCGCGGCGCTGGCTGGCCGGGCGCCGCTGCCTTCCGTGCAGCGGGCGCCTGGCCCGCCCGAGCCCAGGGTTCAGGTGGTCGTGATGGGGGACTCGACCGCGGCGGGAATCGGCAACCCCAGGCCGGCGCACCCCACCAAGCTGGACCTGGCCTGCGGGCGCAGCGCGGCCAGCTACGCCGTCGATCTCGGTCAGATCAACAACTGGAAAGTGGTCAACCTGGCGTGCAGCGGCGCCACGATCCCGGCCGGCATCCTCGGGCCGCAGGGCATGCCGGACGCGACCGCGCCAGCCCAGTTCGCCGAGGCGAAGAAGGCCACCCACGCCTCCGACGTGATCGTCAGCATCGGTGCCGATGACCTCGGCTGGTCCGCGCTGCTGCAGCTGTGCGCGGTCACCACGTGCGACGACAAAGCCTCGACCGTGTATTTCCAGCAGCAGCTAGCCACGTTCACCGTCGGGTACTACCAGCTGCTGCGGCGGCTGGCGAAGCTGCCCTCACACCCGGTCGTGCTCGTGAACCTGTACTACGACCCGTTCGACACCACAGCGCACTGCCTGGACAGCGTCGGCATCACCCCCGATAAGGAGAAGGCGCTCACCCGCCTGCTCGACGCGCTCAACAACGTCCTGGCCAACGGCGCTCGCGCGACGGGGCTGATCGCGGTGCGGCCGGACTTCACCGGGCACGAGATCTGCGATCCGCTGCCCTACGTCCAGGGCTTGCACGGACGGGCGCCTTTCCATCCGACGGTCGCCGGGCAGCTGGCAATCGCCATTGCGGACTCGCAGGCGCTAGAACAAGCACAGGCTGCGGCGGCACCATCGGTGCCGCCCGGCACTGCCTCGCCGGGCACTGGCCGGCCGTCCAGCCCGGCGTCACCGCGTACCGGCGGACGCTGAACGCGCCGCCGCCCGCCCCGCAACCGAGATCGGCGGCTGGCAGGATTGGCCGTTTTCGGTGACGGACTACCTGCCATCGGCAGCGCAGGCTGCTGGCGGTCGCCCGCACCTGGTCATCTGGCACTTCCAGCTGCCTGCGTCACCGGGTATTCGAGGTCGCTGACCCGGTGCCGATGGACAGCGTCGCGCCGTTGCGACCCTGGCCACAGGCTCCCCTCCGTTCCGGCCGACCTAACCGGGTTGTCAGTACTGGTCCGACGTGGTGACCGCCTCGGCGACGGTGATCTCTGGTGGCTCAGGGGCGGCGCCTGCCGAGCCGATGAAAGCCTGCAGCTCAGGGTTGGCGAAGAACTGCTGGAAGTGCTCGACGCTCTCCCACTCGTCGCTGACGACGACGAACCCGTCGCCGATTCCGAAGCGGTGGTGAATGCCTCCCGCGGCCCTGGCTTGGTCAGCGAACTTCGCGAACTCGTCTGAGCGCTCCGCGAGGGCCGCGCGGAACTTCACGACATCACCCTGAAACTTGCCGATGACCAGCACGCTCATGAATCCCCCTCCGGCAGGTGTCCTCGCCGCGACCTGGACGTGGGTGAAGGCTCGCGCCTTCCGCCAGTGATACGTCGCCATCGAAGCGGGCGGATCACTACGAGTGGGTGATTCAGTCCAGTGCGAGCGCCGCTGCGGCGGTCAGCACGGAGGCGGCCTGTCGCTCGTCGCCTGTCACGTAGATGTCAAGGTCGGAAGGGGCAACGCGGTTGGCGAACAGCCGGCAGAACCCGACGACGTCGGTGACGATGCCGACGGCCCCCGGGTGCCGAGCGGGCTCACCGACGGCCACGTCCCAGGTGCCGCCGCCCGGTCCGGTCAGCACCAGGTGCACGCTGATCGGCTCGCTGAGCTGAGTGACCGCGGCGCCGAAGGGCAGCAGCGCCGTCGCGAGCTGTGTCATCGGCCGGAGCGTCGACGGGGCGGGTACCGTCGCGGGAAGCCCGACCGCGGCCCTGATGTCGTTCTCGTGCGTCCACAACTCGAACGTCCTGGCAACCAGCAGGTCGCGCAGCCTGAGCGCTACACCGTGGATCGCGACGATGGCGTCGAGGTCACACTCGCCGGCAAGTCTGATCGTGCGGTCGACGGCCTCGCGCCACTGCGCCGTCGTCGCATCCGCGGATCGGCCGGCTTGCTCGAGCGCGAACGGCTGGGTCGACTGCACGTGATCTGCGCTGCCGACATCGGGGTCGCCCGCGATGCTTCGCTGCACGTCGCGCTCTACCCCGGTCAGGTGACCGACCAGGCCCTGGACGTCGAGGTCCCGCAGCACGGGAACATGCCAGTGGCTCGGCGCGAGCGAGCCGAGCATCTGCCAGAACGCGTCGGCGGCGTTGGCGAACGCCTCGACCGGCGAGTCCTCGCCGACATCGGGTACGGCCAGGCCAGGCTGCCTGACCTGATGCGACGCCGCCATGACGCGCTCGCGCAGCCCCGCGGGCAGCACGACGGTCTCCCGACCCTCGGCCGTCATGGTGACTCCAGCAGCTGCCGGTCAAGCACCGACTCGAGCTTGGCCAGGGCCAGCCTCAGTCTGGATTTAGCGGTACCTTCCGGTATACCTGTCGCGAGCGCGACCTCTCGGTAACTAAGTCCCTTAAAATACGCAAGTTCTACCACTTGGCGCTGCCCGTCGGGCAGCAGCTGGACCGCGGCACGGACCGCGCTGGCCGTGTCGGCTTTGGCCACCGCGTCGCCGGGCGTCGGATGCTGCTCTTGCGGCGTCAGCCTGTGGTGCCGCTCTTGCCTCGCCAGCCGCCGCAGCTCGCTGCGGATCAGGTCGATCGCGCGCCGCCTGGCAAGGACGATCAGGTAAGTGCCGAGCGGGCCTACGCTCGGGTCGTAACGATCCGGGTGGCTCCAGAGCTCGACGAACACGTCCTGCACGATGTCCTGCGCCGCTGTGCCCTCGCCGAGCACGCGCAGCGCCGCACCGTAGACCGCCCTGGCAAGGTGGTCGAAGACCTCGGCCAGCGCGTGGTCGTCTCCGGCCGCCAGGCGCGCGGCCAGCAGCGCATCCGTCGCCTCCACGGTGGGAAACTAGCGCGGTTCCGACATGCCAGGCAACGTTACGGCCCGGTAGCACGCGGCGCGGCCTGCCGAGCCTGCTCGAGCAGCTCGGGCAGGTCAGCGAGTGGGCCGAGGTGCCGAAGCTTGTCGCGGTTGATGACGCTGCGGGCGCCTGTCACCTGGGAGCCGGTGATTTCCAGCGCCATCACGGCGATCAGGCGGCCGTCGGGCGCCAGGAGCAGCGCGCCAGGCCCGCCGTTGACGCCCGCAGGCCTGATCGTCCCGCCGACGTGGCGCAACTGGGCGCCCATGGCCGCGAAGAGCCTGCCGACCTTGTCCCGCCCGACGATCGGGTGCGGCCAGTTCGGCTTCGTCGCGCCCGCGTCGCCGACCACGACGGCGTCCGCCGCGAGCATCGACACGAGACCGTCCAGGTCGCCGGCCGACATGGCCGCGAGGAAACGCTCAGCGAGCTCGGCGCTCTTCTGGCTCGACGCCTCGAAACGGCGCTGACCGGCGGCGACATGCTTGCGCGCACGATAGCCGAGCTGGCGGCACGCGTCGGCAGACCGGCCCACGATGCGCGCGACCTCGTCGTAGTCGTAGCTGAACACGTCGTGCAGCAGGAAGACCGCGCGCTCGACCGGTGAGAGCCGCTCGAGCAGCAGCAGGAACGCCATCGACAAGGTGTCTGCCTGCTCCGCCAGCGCGGCAGGATCGGGTGCGGCAGTGCCGGTCACCACGGGCCCGGTCACGACGCGGTCGGTGAGCACGGGCTCAGGGAGCCACTGCCCGACATACGTCTCGCGCCGCACCCGCGCCGAGCGGGCGTGGTCGATGCACAGCCTCGTGGTCACCGCCGACAGGTACGCCTTCGGCGACTCTGGCCTGGCCGCCCCTGCTGACCCGGCGTCCTGCGATACGACGCGGTGATAGCGCAGGAACGCTTCCTGGACGATGTCCTCCGCGTCGGTGACGCTGCCCAGCATCCGGTACGCGATCGCGAACATCAGCGGGCGCAGCTCGCCGGGCGGCCCCGCGGTCACGAGCGGGACGCCTGACCCTGGCCCGCGACCGCGTGCAGGCCGCGGGCGAAGCCTTCCCGCCATGTCGGCCACGCGGGTTCCCAGCCCAGTTCGCGCTTGGCCTTGGCGTTGGAGGAGCCGCGGACCGTCGTCATCATCGCGACGGCCGTCTCACCGGCGGCGAGCCGCCCGAGCCAGGCCGGCACCCGGAACGGCTTCCTGGCGCCGGTCACCGCGGCGAGCGCCGGAAGCCACTCGCTGACCGGAGCGGGTTCGTCGTCCACGATGTTGTAGATGCCGTCGCCGCGATCGAGCGCGGCCACGGCCGCGCTCGCGGCGTCCTGCACGTGAACCCACGGCCAGATGCCCGCGCCGTTGCCGATGAGCGGAACCTGCCGGCGCTTGATCATGTCAACGAGCACGTCGGATGCGCCTGGCCCGTACAGATTGCCGTAGCGGAGCACGACCCCTTCCATCGGCGATGTCGTGACCGCGTGCTCGAGGTACTCGATCGCCTCGAGCGTCGGCCGCATCGCGGCCGGCGTGTCAGGGTCCAGCGGGTCGTCCTCGGTCTTCACTGGTCCGCCGGTCCTGACGTTGTCCCACCCCGTGTAGCTCTGGGCGATCACCCGCCTCGTGCCGGCCGCCTGCGCGGCTGCCAGCAGGTGGTCGAGTCCCGCCGTCCTCAGCTCGTTGGTCTTCGCGAAGGTCCTGTCCATGTGGCGGAAGTCGAATCCTGCGCCGAGCGCGGTCATCTGGTGGATCACGACCTCCGGCTCGGCCCTGGCGACCGCCTCGCCCACCGCGGCGGCGTCGAGCCCGTCGACGACCGCCACGTCCGCTCCTGCCGTCCGCAGCGGTGACGCCGTCCCCGCGCTCCGCGTCGTGGCCGTTACCTGATGCCCGGCCGCGATGAGCTGCGGCACGAGCTGCTGTCCGACCACGCCGGTTGCCCCGGCGACGAGTACTCGCATCGTGGAGTCCTCCTCGTTCTGCGTATTCAGCCTTTCACTCA
>DASUHI010000213.1:0-22735 GCA_036273575.1 Streptosporangiaceae bacterium
AGGCAGCCGTCCGGGCTCGCCTCGCCAGTAGTCGCGCACGGTGTCGCGGTACTTCCCGTTCCACTCGGTCCATAGCGGAGGGAACTTGCCCACCTGGTACCCGCCCTCGCCGACGTCCCATGGCTCGGCGATGAGCTTGACCTGGGAGACCAGCGGGTCCTGCTGCACGAGATCGAAGAACGTCGCCAGCCGGTCCACGTCGTGCAGCTCTCTCGCGAGCGCCGAGGCCAGGTCGAACCGGAACCCGTCGACGTGCATCTCGTCGATCCAGTACCGTAGCGAGTCCATGATCAGCTGGAGCGCGTGCGGGTGCCGCACGTTCAGGCTGTTGCCGCAGCCCGTGTAGTCGAGGTAAACGGCCGGGTTCTCGTCGGACAGCCGGTAGTACGCGGCGTTGTCGATGCCGCGGAAGCTGAGCGTCGGCCCGAGCTCTGCGGCCTCGGCGGTGTGGTTGTAGACCACGTCGAGGATCACCTCGATGCCCGCCTGGTGCAGCGTCTTGACCATCGACTTGAACTCCGCCACGTGGCCGTGCGGCGACGCGGACGAGCCATAGCCCTGGTGCGGCGCGAAAAAGCCGATGGTGTTGTAGCCCCAGTAGTTCGTCAGCCCGCGCTCGGCCAGGATCGGCTCTGGCACGGACTGGTGCACGGGCATGAGCTCGATCGCGGTGACGCCGAGCCGTTGCAGGTGCTCGATGATCGCGGGCGACGCCAGTCCCGCGTAGCTGCCCCGCAGCTCCTCTGGGACGCCAGGATGCCGCACGGTCAGCCCGCGGACGTGCGCCTCGTAGATCAGCGTCTCGTGATACGGCGTGCGGAGCTGCTGATCGCCGGCCCAGTCGAAGTACGGGTTGATGACGACATTCCTCGGCATGAACGGAGCGCTGTCGTCACTGTTCAACGCGGCCGGATCCAAGCCGCCGCGGAGGTAGGAAAACAGGGCGGGGCTGGGCGTGACCGCACCGTCGATCGCCTTGCCGTAGGGATCGAGCAACAGCTTGGCCGCGTTGCACCTGTGCCCCCGACGCAGGTCATACGGCCCGTGGACGCGGTAAGCGTACTTCTGGGCCGGCCCGACGTCTGGCAGGTAACAGTGCCAGACGAACCCGTCGACCTCGCTCAGCGCGATCCTGGTCTCCACGCCTTCCGCGTCGAACAAGCACAGCTCAACCAGTTCGGCGACTTCTGAGAAGATCGCGAAGTTTGTTCCCGAACCGTCCCAAACGGAGCCAAGCGGATAAGGAGTGCCAGGCCATACGCGCATCAGGCGACCTTACCTGGCAAACACGGGCCTCGTCCTGCCGGAGATCGCGGCCAGGTCCAGCCCGCGCGGCAGCGTGCCGAACGTCACACCAGGCCCGCTCATCGGGCTTAGGCCAGCAAGCCGGGACGCGCAGAACGCGTCGCTGACCGGTGCTGGCGCGGACCTGATCAGCAGCGCCGCCTGCGTGACCACGGTCAGCAATCCGGCCAGCTCGCGAGCCCTGTATGGCCCCGTGGCCGGGTCCGCGGAGATTTCGGCCAGCGCCCCCCACAGGCGCTGCGTGGCGGCGTCGAGCCTGGGATCGGCGCCGGCGACGTGTTCGAGTTCGGCTCGCATCGCCTCGACGCTGCCGGGCGAGCGGACGAGCGCGCGCAGCAGGTCAAGCGCCGTCACGTTGCCAGAGCCCTCCCAGATGGAGTTCAGCGGGGCATCACGGTAGAGCCGGGGCAGCACGGATTCCTCGACGTAACCGTTGCCGCCCAGGCACTCCAGCGCCTCCCCGACGACCAGCGGCGTCCGCTTGCACACCCAGTGCTTGGCGGCGGGCAGCAGCAGCCTGAGCAGCGCTGCCTCGGCGGCGTCGCCGCGGGCGGCCCGGTCGGCAGCGGCGGCGAGCCGGAACGCGACCGCGGTCGCGGCATCGGACTCGAGGGAAAGGTCGGCGAGGACCGCGGCCATCGCGGGCTGGTCGGCGAGCGCGGTGCCGAAGGCACTGCGGTGCAGGGCGTGGTGCGTCGCCTCGACGACCGCCTGCCGCATGCAGGCGGCGCTGCCGAGGATGCAGTCGAGCCTCGTCGCGCTGACCATCTCGATGATGGTCGCCACTCCGCGCCCCTCCTCGCCGACCGGCCAGGCCGCCGCCTGGTCGTACTCGACCTCGCTCGACGCGTTCGACCTGTTGCCGAGCTTGTCTTTGAGCCGCTGGATGTGCATCCGGTTCCTGCTGCCGTCGTGCAGCACGCGCGGGAGCAGGAAGCAGGTAAGGCCTCCAGGCGCCCGGGCGAGGATCAGGTACAGGTCACACATCGGGGCCGAGCAGAACCACTTGTGACCGGTGATCAGGTAGCTGCCGTCACCGGCCGGCTCTGCTCTCGTCGTGTTCGCCCGGACGTCGGAGCCGCCCTGCTTCTCGGTCATCGCCATGCCCGCCAGCAACCCTGCCTTGTTCTCAGGCAGGCGCAGACCCGGGTCATAGACCCGCGCGGCCAGCAGCGGCTCGAACCGCGCGGCCAGCTCCGGCGCGTGCCGGAGCGCAGGAACGACGGCGTATGTCATCGAGATCGGGCATCCGTGCCCGGACTCGGCCTGGCTCCAGACGTAGAACTTGGCCGCGCGCGCGACGTGCGGTGCTGGCTTGTCGTCGGTCCACGGCGCGGCGTGCAGGCCGCTGCGCACAGCCGTCGTCATCAGCTGGTGCCACGCCGGGTGGAAATCCACCTCGTCGATCCTGTTCCCGTACCTGTCGTGCGTGCGTAGCACGGGGGAGTGCACGTTGGCCAGCCTGGCCAGCTCGATCACCTCGGCAGAACCTGCCTCGAGGCCAAGCTCGCGCAGCGTCGGGCCCACCCAGCCCGCTCCGTATTCGCTGATCGCGGTCAGCAGCCCCTTGTCCGCTGCGGCAATGTCATGGTCCGCCAGCGGCGGCGGCTGATTGGCTACCTCGTGCGTCGGCCGCCGCGGCTTGCTCGTACTGGCCGTGCTGGTACTGGTGGGCGCGCTCGTCACAGGTGCAAGTCTTGCACCGGATCAGGTGTGGATGCCGCACTCGGTCTTGGCGGAACCCGCCCAGCGGCCGCTGCGGGGGTCGGCGCCAGCCTCAACGCGCGCCGTGCAGGTCTGGCAGCCGATCGACGGGTAACCGTCGTAGACCAGCGGGTTCACCAGCACCCCGTGCTCGGCGATGTAGTCGTCGACGTCCTGCTGAGTCCACTCGACGATGGGGTTGACCTTCACCATCTGCCGCCTGGGGTCCCACTGCACGACGCTGGTGTCCGTCCTGGCGGAGGTCTCCTCCCGGCGGACTCCCGTGATCCAGGCGTCGTAGGGCTCGAGCGACTGCTCGAGCGGGACGACCTTGCGCAGGTAGCAGCACAGGTCTGGGTTGCGGGCGTACAGCTTGGGACCCAGTTCCGCGTCCTGCTCGGCGACCGTGGTCGGGGGCGTGACATTGATCACATTCACCGGGTAGACGGTCGCGACCGCGTCACGCGTGCCGATCGTCTCGGCGAAGTGATACCCGGTGTCGAGGAAGAGCACGTCGATCCCTGGGACGTGGCGCGACGCCAGGTCGACGATCACGGCGTCGGTCATCGACGACGTGATGCACAGCCTGCTGCCAAACGTCTTGGCAGCCCACTTGATGACCTCGTCGGCCGGTGCGCCCTTGAGCACTTCGGCGGCCTCAGCGGCCAGGGTCTCCATGCTGCGTGCCTCCTCTGTACCCGCGAGCCCAAGCTGGTCGGGCCGTGACCGCCCGGGCTGTGCCGGCCGGGGATGGGGAGTCATGCTTCATCCCTAAGGACACGATGGACGTGCCCAATGACAGGGTATGACCAAATGACCCGGAATGCACGTGAAGCAAGTGAAGAGCGGTGCGTCACGGCCCATTCCCTCCCGGCTGCCTTGGCTACGCGGGTGGTGCTGTCGGGGTACGTCGTGGGCAACCGCCGCGCTGACGCCGGTATTCCGGACGGTGCCGTAATCAGGAACTGCCCGCCAGCAGCAGGCCTAACCCTGCCTGACCCAGCCCATGACCGGCTCTGGCTGCAGCGCGGCCTGCGGCTTGTGCTGGCAGTCGCACCAGGTGCCATTCTTGCAGGATTCGTGCTCCTGCCGACGGCAGCTTCGGCAGATCATGATCTCATTCTCGCTCGCGTCCGGCCAGCCAAACCGCCGGCCAGGCGGCAGAGGCTGGTCAGGCCGCGTTCGTGTTGGCGCGGCGCATGCGCCTGCGGCGCTCGGCTGAGCGCTCGTCCTCGTTCAAGCCGCCCCACGTTCCGTACTTCTCAGGCCTGCTCACCGCGTAACCTAGGCATTCCATCCTGACCGGGCAGGACCCGCACAGCGCCTTGGCCTTGCGCTCCCTGATGTCACGCTCGGGCTGCCGCTCGCCATCCGGACCGAAAAACAACACAACATCGGCGCCCTTGCAGGCGGCCCGGTCCTGCCAGCCCCAGCTCGGCCGTGGCAGGAGCACGGTCTGACGGCGTACCTCAGACATGGAAAGCTCTCCTCAACCAACTCATCGTTAACGTCCGCCCGGTGAGCACGGGCTCACAAGGCGCAAATACAACGAAAATCGCGCGATGCGGCATCCGCCCCGTCGCAACATGCAAACGCCTTGCAGCGCCGAAGTGTTCCCTAGGTCGCCCGGTTCTGAGGCCTTCGCCCGACAGCGCTCCCCAACAGGGGCACCCGCGCCCTTCGCCGGCACCGGGTGCGTGACCCTCGCCGGCGGGCAGCTGGGCTGTCAATCCGCAACGTCAGCGCATCGCACCATAATCATCTCATCGCGCGCACTGCCGCACAGGGAAGATCACTAGACTCGCTCGGTTCGCAGCAGAGCGTAATCGTCTGAGGTCGGATGCGTGGCACGCCGCAGCTGGCACAGGATCCGCTTCAGGGCGCCGGCATCCGCCCGATTCCTGCGTCAACGTCGCGATCTGCGGGGCCAATGCGTTTCATTGGCTAGACAACCCGGCGGGCCGGGGCGACGATAGGCAGCATGTCGGAGCCGGATGCCGTTCCCCTGCCCCGTGAAGGCGAGGTCTTCTTCGACGTCAGGGGAGAATCGCGGACCATGCGGCTGAGTTGGTACGCGGACAGCTCGGTCGCGGTCTTCAGCATCTGGCAGGGCAACAGGTGCACGAGCACCTTCAGGCTGCCGTTTGGCGATCTGGCCAGGATGGTCGAAACGCTCGAGGCAGGGCCGCCGTCCCTGAGCCCCGATCCGCACCCGGGCGAGCCGCCCTACGCAAACGCAGGCTCCGATCCCGGCTATGGCTATGCCGAACCTGGCGGCTACGGCGACCAGGCCACTTATGCCGGGGCGCCCGGTTACGGCTCGGGACCGCAATACGGAACCGGTCAGGATTACGTCCAAGCGCCGGCGGGCGGACCGTACTACGGCGACTACGCGCGTCCAGCGGCCGGACCCGGATTTCAGTCTGGTGCTGCCTACGGCGAGCCGGACGAGTACTACCCACCGCGCTACGTCCCCGACGTAGCGCCGGGGGTGCCGTACCAGCCCGGCTATCAGGGATACGCCCGGTCGCCCGAATACGGCCAGTCACCCGAATACGGCCAGCCGCCCGCCTACACGGAAAACTCCCAGCGGCCTGAATTCGCCCGTCCAGCCGACTACTCTTCGCCCGCCGAATATGCGGGCCCGCATCACTACAACGACGCTCCGCCCGGGCGTTACCAGCAACAACAGCAATACCGCGACGAGCCGGACCATGCCTATCGCGGCGAGACTCAGTTCCTGGCCGCTCCCTATGGCCAACAAGGGGCTTATCAGGAAAACCCCCCGACCCAGGCCTGGCGCGATGACCTGCCTGATCCAGCGGAAGAGGATGCCCAGGGCGGCTTTGCGCACACGGCAAAGACTGAGCATGCCACGACGGATTGGGGTCCCGCGACCGCTTCCTATCGGGCGCGCTGACCGCCGGGCCCCTGACCCCGAATACGTGCGCCACATCCCGCGTTGGCGTACGCGCACTCCGTGAAATTGCACGATCACCCTCTGTTATGAACCGGGTACGCGCGGGAATATTGTGGCGGTTAGGGGAAGGGGGGAAAGACGTGGCTCAGAAGGTCTCAGTCACATTCGCCTGTGACTACGACTCCAAGGAGATTCCGAGTGGCGAGCACATGACTCGCGCGTTCAGCCTTGACGGCCGGGACTATGAGATAGACCTCTGCGAGAAACACAGCCAGAAGTTCGACGAAACTATGAAGCGCTTCGCCGACCGGGCTCGCAAGGTCTCATCCAGGGTCGGGCGGACCAAGAGGCGCACGACCGCGCACCGCAGGCGCAGTGCGGAGATTCGCGCCTGGGCAAAGCGGTCCGGCATGGACGTTAGCGATCGCGGCCGGATTCCGTCACAAGTCATTACCAAGTACGAGGCGAATCACTGACAGGCCGCATGACGACAGCCGTGGTGATAGCCCGGTCGTGATAGCGCGGCGATGGCCGGCACCCTCAGGTGCCGGCCATCGCCGTCATTTACGCCACGCCAGCGCCTGCCCCGGCAGCCGCATCAGCCGCGTCTGACACCGGGCTGACGGCCGCGGCCAGTACCTGGGAGTTCGGCAGCAGAATCGCCCCGTCCGCGGTCTCGAGCTTGACGTAGGTGATGCTGAACTCGGTCACGGTGCCCTCGATCGTGCCGGCCAGCGCCCCGGACCTTATCCGCACCTGGTCGCCGACCCTGAACGGCTGCGCGAACTGCAGCATCACGCCAGCGAACAGGTTCGACAGCGACTGCTGCGCGGCGATGGTGAGCAGCACGCCGGTGACCGCGCCGCCGACCACGAGCTGAGCGATCCTGAAGCCGAGCATCGACAGCGTGACGAGCACCACCAGGCTGAGCCCTATCAAGATCATCACGTACCTGACGATCGCCGCGTAGGCGGAGCCGATAAAACGCAGCAGGCCGTCGCGGGCCCAGGCGGCGAACGCGAACGTGGAGGTGACGGCCAGCGCGAGGAACGCGATCGACGCGCAGATCGTGATCAGGTGCCCGACGTCGAGGCTGACCAGCGTGTTCGTCCTGATCGCCGCCTGACGCGTCGTGACCGCGAGGGGAATACCGACGACATCGACCGTGACCGCGGCCGCCACCGCCAGCGCGAGCGTGACGATCGCCCGCCACGGGCGGTTGCGTGATCTCGGTGTTGCCACCGCCCCACGGTACCGACAAGCGCGCCGGTCCCGTGCGGGACCGGCGCGCCAATCGTTCCGCCTACAGGCTCATCAGCGGCTTGCCGACGGGGAAGACCTCGCGGCCCTTATGCCCGTTCATCACGCCAGCGGCCGACGTGTACCAGGCCACCAGCGCCGTGAGGACGCCGATATAGCCGCCGACCACGATCAGGCCCGAGCTGCTCGGGTCGGGCGGCAGCGCGGGCGTGCTCGTGGTGAAGTTGCCGAGGAAAAGGAAGATCTCGGTGAGCTCCAGCGTCAGGAAGACGCCGAACACCGCCATATTCAGCTGGGTGCTGATGATCAGCATGTACGTGTTGAATATCGCGAATGCCAGCAGGATCCAGCCCAGGTCCCTGTTGAGCTGCAGCGGGTCATGGGCCGTCGGCGCGACGAAGTGCAGCCAGAGGCCTACGCCGATCCAGAAGCCGCCGTAGGTAGAGAACGCCGTCGCGCCGAACACGTTCCTGTTCCTGAACTCCCACATTCCAGCCAGCAGCTGGGCTAGGCCGCCGTAGGCGATCGCGTAACCCCACCAGTCGCCGCCGGTGCTGTTCTTCGCCCAGCCGGCGTTGATAGCTGAGAGCAGGAACGTGGTGAGCGCGAAGGCAGCCAGCCCGAGCGGCGCGGGGTCGGCGACCCCGGTGGCAGCCGCCGCGGGTGCTGTCGCAACCGCGGTCTCTTCGGAAGTACTCACGTGCATCCTCCTCGGGAGGTTGGCATCGATCCGAGGGGAGCCGGATCGATGGAGGGGGGAACCTACACGGAACGGAGCGTCCCGGTCAATATGGACCTCATTGCCCAATCGAAGCGCTGACGCAGATAACGGATAGCGCGCATATGAAGGTTTCGATGTGGCCAGTCATCCATATTCCGGGCCTTCCTGCCTTCCACCGCGCCCGATTTACCCATCGGTCGCAATATGGAAGTTATGCACTGAGCGTAACTCTGGTTGGGCGATTAGGCGAGACCCGTTACTAGATATGTCATGGCAGGCACGTCGAAACATATCGAATGGGCACGCTGTGTTACTCAGTGCGTTATAAGCGTGAAGAAGTTCGGACTAGGCGCGAATCAGGGCGACGCGAACCGGCTGAGCTGGACGGGCACCTCGGCGGCCGCCGCGCGGTCAAGCAGGAACAAGGTCTGCTGCACGCCGCGGGCCCCGGCGGCCGGAACCTGCACTGGCCCCGGGCCGGAGAGCGCGAGGCGCACCGCGCCCGCCTTCTCGCTCCCTGACGCGAGTATCCAGACATCGGACGCCGCCCTTATCGCGGGCAAGGTCAGTGTCAGCCGCGTGGGCGGCGGCTTGGGCGCGCCGCGAACGGCCACTACCGTGCGCTCCTCCTCGTAGAGCGCTGGCAGGCCTGGGAAGAGCGACGCGACGTGCGCGTCGGGACCGATGCCGAGCATCAGCACGTCGAACCTCGGCACGCCTACCCTGTCCTGTGGCTCGGCGGCCGCGCGCAGCAAGTCCGCATACCGCTCGGCCGCCGCCTCAGGATCCTGGCCGTCAGGCCCGTCGGGCCCCGGCATCGGGTGAACCCTGCTCTCATCGACGTCGACGTGGTCGAGCAGCGCACTGCGGGCACCGGTCTCGTTTCGCTCGGGATCGCCGACGGGCCTGAACCGCTCGTCGCCCCACCAGATCTCCACCCTGTGCCAGTCCACCGCGTCGCGCGCCGGAGCGGCGGCGAGTTCCGCGAGCACCCTGGTGCCGATGCCGCCGCCGGTGAGAACCACAGAGGCCAGGCCCTTCGCCGCCACGGCGTCGACGAGCCTTGTGACGAGCCTAGCGGCGACCGCCTTGGCCAGCAGCTCGCCGTCGTGGTGGATAAGGACCTGCGGAACGGAAATGGCCTTGCTCCTTGTCAATCCTCGTTTGCTCTTGCCAGCCGGCCGGCCGCCAGTTCGGCGAGCGTCTCCCCGTAGACCTCGTCTGGATCGAGCCTGCGAAGCTCCTCGGCCAGCAGCTCGTCTGTGTCCCTGCGGTGCAGCGCGACGAAGCGGTCAGGTTCGCCGGGCCTCGACAGCGTGGCGTTGCGACCGTCCGCCCTGCTGATCACGATCTTGCCGTCCGCCGTCACGAAGCTGACCTCGGTCACGCCGGGACCAGGGGTGGCGTCCTGATGCGCGGGGACGCGGAGTTTGAGCGCCAGCCATGCGGCCATCAAGTCGGCACTCGGATTGTCCGCCTCCGCGCCGACGGTGACCTCGGAGATCTCCTGATGCGGCCGGTCCAGCGTCGCAGCTAGCAGCGACCTCCAGTTGGTGGTCCGCGCCCAGGCCAGGTCCGTGTCGCCTGGCCGGTAGCCGGCCGACAGGCGCAGCAGCCGCTCGCGCGGCTCCTCGTCGGCCGCGGCGTCAGTGATCCGCCGCTGGCCGAGCGCGCCAAGCGGGTCTGCCGCGGGCGCCTCTGGCGCCTTGCCGGGCCACCAGATCACCACAGGCGTGTCGGGCACGAGCAGCGGCGTGACGACCGAGTCAACGTGCTCGTTCAGCTCGCCCTGGATCCGCAGGAGGACGGTTTGACCAGGCATGTTCTCGCCGACGGTCACCTCAGCGTCGAGGCGCCGCGACCGGCGTCCTGACCTGGCGATCACGCCGAGTATCTGGCACGGGTGCTCGCGTCCGGCGTGGGTCGCCGCACGCATCGCGTCGTACTGGTCGGCCTCGTCGGTCATGATGACCAGGTTGAGAACGACGCCGGTGGTCAGGCCGCCCATCTGCTGGCACATCCTGGTGAGCTCGTTGCGCACCGTGCTCGCGCTGGTGTCGATCAGCTCAACCTTCATGGCTCACCCGTTCGCTAGAGCCGCCGCCAGGCCCGGCCGTCCCGCGCCATCATGGCGTCGGAGCAGGCCGGTCCAGCTGATCCGGCGACGTAGGGTTCTGGCCGTCCGTTAGCCGCCCAGAACGCCTCGATCGGGTCGAGGATCTTCCACGACAGCTCGACCTCCTCGTGTCCTGGGAAGAGCGGCGGATCGCCCACGAGCACGTCGAGCAGCAGCCGCTCGTAAGCCTCAGGACTGGACTCGGTGAAGGACTCGCCGTAGGCGAAGTCCATGTTCACGTCCCTGACCTCCATCGCCGAGCCAGGTACCTTCGAGCCGAACCGCATCGTGATGCCCTCGTCCGGCTGAACGCGGATCACGAGAGCGTTCTGACCCAGTTCCTTGGCGTCGGTCGCGTTGAACGGCAGGTGCGGCGCACGCTGGAAGATAACCGCGATCTCCGTCATCCTGGTCGACAGCCGCTTGCCGGTGCGCAGATAGAACGGGACGCCAGCCCACCTGCGGGTGTCCACTCCCAGCTTGATGGCCGCGTACGTCTCGGTCACCGAGTCCGGCGCGATGCCGTCCTCGGCCAGGAATCCGTGTACCGGGATGCCGCCCTGCCAGCCGGCCGCGTACTGCCCGCGGGCCGTCCCGGTCAGCGGGTCGTCCGGGATCTGCACCGCCGACAGGGCCTTCTGCTTCTCCGCGCGCAGCCCGTCAGAGGCGAACGAGACAGGCTCCTCCATGGCCGTCAGCGCGAGGAGCTGGAGCAGGTGGTTCTGGATCACGTCCCTGGCCGCGCCGATGCCGTCGTAGTAGCCGGCCCGGCCGCCGATCCCGATGTCCTCGGCCATCGTGATCTGGACGTGGTCGACGTACCTGCGGTTCCAGATCGGCTCGAATAGCGTGTTGGCGAACCGCAGCGCGAGCAGGTTCTGCACGGTCTCCTTGCCGAGGTAGTGATCGATGCGGAAGACCGAGTGCGGCTCGAACACGGAGGCGAGCAGGTCGTTCAGGTCCCGGGCGCTGGTCAGGTCGTGCCCGAAAGGCTTCTCGATGACGACCCGCTTCCAGCCGCGGGAGTTCTTGCGGTCCGTGATGCCAGACCGTTCGAGCTGGCGCACCACAACGGGGAACTGCCCAGGCGGAACCGACAAGTAGAACGCCCGGTTGCCGCCTGTGCCGCGGTCGGCGTCGAGGCCCGCAGCGACCGTGGCGAGCCGGCCGAAAGCGTCGTCGTCTGAGAACTCGCCAGAGACGAACCGCATGCCCTCGCTCAGCTGCTGCCAGACGCTGTCCCTGAACGTTGTCCTGGCGTGCTCACGGACGGCCTGATAGGCGTGAGCGACGAATTCCTCATCAGTCCAGTCCCGGCGCGCGTAGCCGAGAAGGGAAAAGCCAGGGGGCAGCAGTCCCCGGTTGGCCAGGTCGTACACCGCCGGCAGCAGCTTCTTTCTTGCGAGGTCACCGGTCACGCCGAACATGATCAGCACGCTCGGCTCGGCTACGCGCGGGATCCGGCGATCACGAGGATCGCGGAGAGGGTTGCTCATTTCGTCGTGCTGCTGCTGCTCTTCGCCGGATCCAGCTGCTCGCCGATGGTCTTGAGCAGCCCGTCCCAGGAGTCGGAGAACTTGCGGACACCCTCGTCTTCCAGCACGGCGACGACGTCGTCGTAGCCGATCCCGAGGTTCTCGAGGTCCGCGAAGACCTGCCGGGCCTCGTCGTAGGTTCCCGCGATGGTGTTGCCGCGCACCACGCCGTGATCGGCCATCGCGTGCATCGTCGACTCCGGCATGGTGTTGACGGTGTGCGGCGCGATGAGGTCCTCGACGTACATGGTGTCCCGGTAAGCGGGGTCCTTGGTGCTCGTCGACGCCCAGAGCGGTCGCTGCACCCTCGCACCCCTGGCCGCCAGGGCCGCCCAGCGCGGGGTGTTGAAGTGCTTCTCGAAGATCTCGTAGGCGAGCCTGGCGTTCGCGATCGCCGCCTTACCGCGCAGCGCCTTCGCCTCTGCGGTGCCGAGGGCATCTAGCCTGCGGTCCACCTCGGTATCCACCCGGCTCACGAAGAACGACGCCACCGATGTCAGCGTCGCGACGTGCGCCTCGTCGGCAGCCTCGAGCCCAGCCATGAAGGCGTCGATGACCTCCTCATACCTGTCCAGCGAGAAGATCAGCGTGACGTTGATGCAGATGCCCTCGGCCAGGCACGCCTTGATGGCGGGGACGCCCGCGCTCGTCGCCGGGATCTTGATGTACACATTCGGCCTGTCAACGAGCCACCACAGCGCGCGCGCCTCGGCGATCGTCGCCGCCGTGTCGGCGGCGATCCGCGGGTCGACCTCGATCGACACCTTGCCGTCGACGCCGTCCGACAAGTCGAAGACGGGCCGCAGCACGTCGCAGGCCCACCTGATATCGAACGTCGTCAGGGCGCGCGACGCCTCGCCTATGTCGACACCGCGCAGCGCGAGGTCGCCGAGCTGCCCGTCGTATGCGGAACCCTGCTCCATGGCCTTCGCGAAGATCGTCGGGTTGGACGTGACACCGCGCACGTGGAAGTCCCTGGCCAGTGTCGCCAGGTTGCCCGTGGTGAGCCGCTCGCGGCTGATGTCGTCCAGCCAGATCGAGACGTCTTCTGCGGTCAGCTGTGCGAGCACGTCCTGCTTGCCTTGCTGTGCGGTCATTGCTAGTTCCTTCCTCTACGCTGACACGCTGGCCCTGCTGAGGCTGAGCCGAGCTGCCTGCGCTACCCGCTGAGAGGTGATTCCGAACTCGGCGTAGAGCGTCTGATACGCCGCCGACGCGCCGAAGTGCTCGAGGCTGATCATCTCGCCGGCGTCGCCCACGATCGCGCGCCAGCCGAGTGCAATCCCGGCCTCGACGCTGACCCTGGCCCTGACCTGCGGGGGGAGCACCTCATCGCGGTAAGCCTGGTCTTGCTCGGCGAACCACTCCAGGCACGGCATCGACACGACCCTGGCCGCGATCTTCTCCTGCCAGAGCGCCTCGCGGGCATCGAGCGCGATCTGCACCTCGCTGCCCGTACCGATCAGGATCACCTCTGGCTCGCCGCCAGGCGCCTCGGCCAGGACGTACCCGCCGAGCGCGGCGCCATCGGCGCCCGCCAGCTCCGTTCTGTCGAACACCGGCAGCTTCTGCCTGGTCAGGCACAAACCAGCGGGCCGGTCCGTGTGCTCGAGGATGGCCCTCCACGCGACGGCCGTCTCGTTGGCGTCAGCCGGACGCACGACATCGAGCCCGGGAATGGCCCGCAGCGCCCACAGCTGCTCGACGGGCTGGTGCGTCGGCCCGTCCTCGCCGAGCCCGATCGAGTCGTGCGTCCAGACGAACGTCACCGGGATCTCCATCAGCGCAGCCATCCGGACCGCGGGCCGCATGTAGTCGCTGAACACCAGGAAGGTACCGCCATACGGCCTGGTCAGGCCGTGCAGCGTGATCCCGTTGAGGATGCCGCCCATGCCGAATTCCCTGATCCCGAAGTGCAGCGTCCTGCCGTACGGGTTGCCAGGAAACATCTTGGTCTGGTGCTCGACCGGGATGAACGACGGCTCACCGGTCATTGTGGTGTCGTTGCTGCCGGCCAGGTCGGCGGATCCGCCCCATAGCTCGGGCAGCACCGGCGCGAGAGCGTTGAGCACCTTGCCCGACGCTGACCTGGTCGCTATGGGCCCGTCGTCGGCCGAGAACGCCGGTATCGCGTCCGACCACCCAGGCGGCAGCGCGCGCGCCGCTAGCCGGTCGAGCAGGGCGCGCCGGGACGGGCTGGCATCTGCCCAGCGGGCGAAGCTCTCCTGCCACTGTGTCCTGGCCGCCTTGCCGCGGTCGGCCACCTCCCTGGCACGGGAGATGACCTCCTCCTCGACGGGGAACTTCACCGCGGGGTCGAAGCCGAGTATCACCTTCGTGGCCGCGACTTCGTCGTCGCCGAGCGCCGAACCGTGCGCCTCACCTGTGTTCTGCTTGTTCGGCGCAGGCCAGCCGATGATCGTGGACAGGGCGATGATGGACGGGGCGTCGGTGTGCTCGCGCGCGGTGAGGAACGCCCGGTACAGCGCCTCCACGTCCTCGTGGTAGCCCTCCGGGGTACGCCAGCGCACGTGCTGGGTGTGCCATCCGTACGCCGCGTACCTGGCCAGCACGTCCTCGGACTTGGCGATGTTCGTGTCGTCCTCGATAGAGATGTTGTTGTCGTCGTAGAGCATCACGAGGTTGCCGAGCTTCTGATGGCCCGCCAGCGAGGAGACCTCGTGGCTGACGCCCTCCTCGACGTCTCCGTCCGACGCGAACACGTAGATGTGGTGGTCGAACGGGCTCTGCCCGGCCGCGGCGTCCGGGTCGAGCAGCCCGCGCTCGCGCCTGGCGGCCATGGCCATCCCGACCGCATTGGCCAGCCCCTGTCCGAGCGGACCCGTGGTCGTCTCGACGCCAGGGGTGAGGTTGTGCTCGGGATGCCCTGGCGTCCTGCTGCCCCAGGTGCGCAGCGCCTCGAGGTCACTCATCGTGAGCCCGTAGCCAGACAAATACAGCTGGATATACAAGGTCAGGCTGGAATGCCCGCACGACAGCACGAATCGGTCCCTGCCTAGCCAATGTGGATCAGCCGGATCGTGCCTGAGTATGCGCTGGAAGAGCAGGTACGCGGCCGGCGCCAGGCTCATGGCCGTACCAGGGTGCCCCGAACCCGCCTTCTGGACGGCGTCCATGGCGAGCACGCGGGTGAGATCCACCGCCCGCGCGTCAGTCGCCGTCCACTCAAGGTCCGGGCTGGTCTGGCTGCTCACGGGCAAGCCTCCTCGGTAGTCCTTCTCAGAATCGACCCTATCGTCCGCCCCGCTCATGTCCTCCGGAGCCCACTACCGCACTTCCCTCGATCCGCGCACATACGAATCGGTCATAGGATGCCAGACCAGCCCGTGCCAGGGGGTTCGTCGTGGCGTCGACGAGAATTGCACAGACCGGTCGATTGGGGGTAGATGACGTACGCCGAGCTTGTAGCCGGGAGCGGGTGATCGCGTGGATCAGGGCGGCGTCCGAGCGGGCCGCCTTGCTAGGCCCTCTACCTGGCCGCGGTCGCGGAGCGCGAAGGTCAGCCTGATTACCGCGATCCAGATCAGGGCCGTGTTGGCCACGTGCACCCAGACCAGGCCGGCCGGGAGGCCGGAGAAGTACTGGGCGTAGCCGATCGCCCCCTGCAGGCCAATGAGCCCGAGCACGACCCAGGACAGCCTGACCGCCCGCCGCGGCGCCTCGGTCAGGTGCATGATCAGCGCCAGCATGACGGCCAGCGTGCCGAGCACCCAGCCGATGTCCGCGTGCAGCTGCGTGACGGCGGTCAGCGACAGGAAGTGGTACCGCGGCACGTCGCCGGCCCCGGCGAGCGGGCCGGTCCCGGTCACCAGCGTGCCGGCCACCATCATCAAGGACGCGACGACCACAAGCGCGCGCGCGACGAGCCGCACGAGCGGCGCCGCGAGTGGTGTGGCCGGCTGGGTCCCCTCCGTGGCTCGCACGTGCAGTGCTACAGCGGCGGCGAGCACAGGCAGAGTCGCGAGGTAGTGCAGCGACACCCAGAACGGCGACAGCTTGGTCAGCACGACGACCCCGCCGATGAGTGCCTGTGCCGCGATGCCAGCTGGCTGCGCCGACGCGAGCCACACCAGGTCGCGCCGCCGCTTGCCGTCAGGCCTTGGGCGGAACCGCCACGCCGCGACGAACACCGCGATGGCGACGACGAAGATCGCGGTCGTGACCAGGCGGTTCCCGAACTCGACCCACTGGTGGATCATCGGGTCGCCGTGCTCGCCTCCGGCGACGAAGCTGGTCGCTGTGCACTTCGGCCAGTCGGCACAGCCGAGCCCTGACTGGCTGAGCCGCACGGCGGCGCCGCTGGGGATGATCGCCAGGGATGCCAGCACGCCGGCGAAGGCGATCCTGCGCATAGCCAGCGGAGTGGGCCGCAGCAACACCCCAGCCCACTGCCTGGCCAGCGCCGTGACGGGCGCGCGGGCGGTGGCAGGCTGTGCGGACACGGCCCTATGCTATGGCGCGCTCGCGGCGGGTGCGCAGCGCGATGACCGGACTGTCACTTCATGCCTGCGGGGTGGCCGACGGTCTGTTCTCGCCGAGCGCCGCGCCCGCGCTCGCGACGACGACGCAGCCGATCGCGAACCACTGCGGCACCGACAGCGCCTGGCTGAGCAGCACGACGCCGACTAGGGCGGCGACGGCTGGTTCCAGGCTCATCCAGATGCCGAAGGCACGCGCCGACACCCTGCGCAGTGTCTCGAGCTCGAACCGGTAAGGGATCACCGAGGACAGCAGCCCGATCGCGAGCCCGGTGCCGAGCGCGGCCGGCTTGAACAGGGAGCTGCCTGCGCTGACGACCGCGACGGGCGTGACAAGGACCGCGGCCACCCCCATCGCGATCACGAGGCCTGACGGCCCGCTGAACCGCTTGCCGGTCGCGGCCGACAGCATGATGTAGCACGCCCACGACGTGGCCGCGGCGAGTGCGAACAGCACTCCGGTCACGACAGAAGGGGTCCCGGACCCGGCTCCGCCCACGGTGGCGACGCTGACGCCGACGGTGCCGAGCAGCGTCACGCCGGTGCCCGCGAGCAGTACCCAGACCACGTCGATCAGGCGCCTGGACGACGCGATCGCCACCGCGAGCGGGCCGAGAAACTCTATGGTGACCGCGATCCCGAGCGGGATCCGCGCCATGGCCTGATAGATCGAGAAGTTCATCACGCCAAGCGTCACGCCGAATGCGAGCACGACGCCCGCGTCCCGCCATGCCCGCTCCCCGACGATGCCGCGGATCGCCCTGATCGTCGGCCGAGCGCCGAGCGCCGCAAGGACCAGGGCCGCCGCCCAGAGCCTGAGGCCGGTCAGTCCCGCGGCTGTGACGGTTCCGAACATGCGCGCGGCCAGCCCGGCTCCGACCTGCACGCTCACAATCCCGGTGCCGAGTAGCAGCGGAGATGGCACCTTGCCCAGCGGGTCTCGCCTCGTGCGGCCGTGTGCCGTCGGCCGCGACGCAGTCACCGATTCTGGGACCGGCGGCACCGCTACTCCCAGCGGAACGTGCGTGCGGCCAGGCCGATGCCGACGACCGCCCAGACGCCGAGCACGACGATATCCCTGACTGGCAGGCCAGCGCCGTACCGCAGCACGGCTCGCAGGCCGTGTGACAGCGCGCCGGACGGCAGCAGCCGCAGCACCGGCCTCGCTCCGGCAGGGAACTTGGTCAGCGGGAAGACGACCCCGCCGATGCCGAGCAGCACCAGGTACACGAGGTTCGCCGCGGCCAGCGTCGCCTCGGCGCGAAGGGTCCCCGCCATCAACATGGCCAGGCCGCTGAAGGCCGCGCTGCCCAGGCCGATCAGCAGCACCGCCGACAGCACGCTGACCGCGGTCACCACCGGCCGCCAGCCGAGCAGCGCGCTCACGATGACGATGAGCACGACCTGGCCGGCCTCGACCGCGAGCACGGTCAGCGCTTTCGCCCCGATCAATCCTTCGCGCCCGAGTGGAGTGGCGCCGAGCCGCTTCAGCACCCCGTACCGCCGCTCGAACGCGGTGCCGATGGCGAGGCTGGTGAACGACGTGGACATGATCGCGAGCGCCAGGATGCCCGGTGCGATGAAGCCGATCCGGCTGCCGCGACCGACGCTGATCAGCGCCTCTGAGCCGAATACCACGAGCAGCAGCACGGGGATGATGAGCGTCAGCAGCAGCTGCTCGCCGTTGCGCAGCAGCGTGCGCAGTTCCAGGCCAGCCTGGGCGGCGATCCTCTTCGGCCGGGGCGCGGCGCCGGGGGCCGGGGACGGCCAGCTCAGCTCCGTCATGATCGCAGCTCCCGCCCTGTCAGCTCGAGGAACACGTCTTCCAGCGTCCTGCTCTCGATCCGCAGGTTCTTGGCAAGCACGCCCTGCTCCGCGCACCAGGCCGTGACCGTGGCGACCACCTGCGGGTCCACCGCTGAAGGCAGTTCGATCAGGTAGGCGCCGGCGGGGGATTCCTTGACGACGCTTGCGGCGGGCAGAGCGCCGAGCAGCCCCGAGGTGTCGAGCCCAGGTTCAGCCCTGAACCGGAGCTGGCCCTGGCTCCCGGTGAGCTCGGCCGGAGTGCCCTGCGTGACCAGCGACCCGTGGTCAACGATCACGACGTGATCGGCCAGTCTCTCGGCCTCCTCCAGATAGTGCGTAGTCAGGATGATCGTCGCGCCCGCGGCCCTGAGCCCCGCAACCAGATCCCAGGTCGCGTGCCTGGCCTGCGGGTCCAGGCCAGCTGTCGGCTCGTCAAGGAAGATCAGCTCGGGCCGGCCGATGATCGCCGCGGCCAGCGCCAGCCGCTGCTGCTGGCCGCCGGACAGCCGGCGGAACGGCGTGCTGGCCGACCCGGTCAGGCCGAGCCGCTCAAGCAGCAGCGACGGCTCGAGCGGGTGGGCGTAGAACCTGGCCATCACACCTAGGTAGTCACCTGGCCGCGCGGTCGTCGGGATGCCGCCCGACTGCAGCATGACCCCGACACAGGGGCGCAGCTTCCTGGCGTCCTTGGCCGGGTCGAGCCCGAGCACGCGCACCGTACCGGCGTCGGCGTGCCGGTAGCCCTCGCACACCTCGATCGTGGTGGTCTTGCCTGCCCCGTTCGGTCCCAGCACGGCCGTGAGCTGGCCGCGGGCGGCGGACAGCGACAATCCGGCCACCGCCACGGTTCGTCCGTACCTCTTGACCAGCCCGCTGATCTCGACAGCCGGGGTATCGCTCACGCACGCGAGTCTAGGGGCCGGCGATCAGCGCTCGCTCTAGCGGCCAGCGCAGGCGCCGAGCCTGATCGTGAAAATCCTCGAATGCCATGTCGCACGCGGCGGCGCCGCCTGACACGCTGACCGCTCGCTGCTAGATCGCCGCCGCCTCATTGTCCGCCTCGATCTTCGCAAATATCTGCTCGGGCGCTGCAAGCCTCGCGGGACTGACCTGTGCCGCGATCCTCGCCGCCGCGTCGGGCAGGAACGGCTCCAGTTGGCCAGCCAGCTCCCGGCACGTGCGCACCAGCAGGGCGAGTGTCGCGTCGAGCCGAAGGCCGGCCCGCTCGTCGCCGGCGGCTGCGGCCGCCGCGATCTGCCACGGCCTTGTCTGGCTGATGAAGCGGTTCGCGGCTACGGCCACGGACCAGACCGCGGCGGTGGCGGCGCGGAAGTCGCCCACGGCAAGCGCCGCACTGGTGTCGGCGCTGGCACGCTCACAGGCGGCCACCAGCTCGCGCGAGCCCGGTGGCAGACCCGCCAGCTCAGGCACCGCGCCGTCGCGGTACTTCCTGACCAGCGAGACCACCCTGCTGAGCAGGTTGCCGATGCCGTGCGCGAGTTCGTCATTGGCGCGGGCGATCAGCCGCTCCCTGCTGAAGTCGACGTCGCCGAGGCGCGGCCCGTCCCGCAGCAGCCACCAGCGCAGCGCGTCGGTGCCGTAGGCGGCTGCGAGCTCGCCAGGGTCGACGGCAGGGTCGCCGCCGGACTTGCTGATCTTGCGACCCTCGACCGTCAGGTAGTCGTGCACGAGGATGTCGGTCGGCAGCGGCAGGTCAGCGGACGCGAGGATCGCTGGCCAGTACACCGCGTGGAACCTGAGCACGCCCTTGCCGAGCACGTGAACGCGGCGCCCGGCTTCGGTCCACCACCGCTGCAACCCGCCCCCGCATGACCCCCTCTCGTCGCCGTAGCCGAGCGCGGTGACGTAGTTGCCGAGGGCGTCCCACCAGACGTAGATCACCTGGCCTGGATCGCCGGGCACCGGGATGCCCCAGCCGTGCGCCCGGCGGATGGACCGCGACACAGAGAAGTCGGCCAGCCCGCCGTCGATGAACGCGAGCACCTCGTTGCGGCGCCCGGCGGGCTCGATCCGCAGCCTGCCAGAGCCGATCGCGTCCCGCAGCAGCCCCGCGTACCTGGAGAGCCGGAAGAACCAGTTCTCCTCCGCCACCAGCTCCGGTCTGACCTGATGCTCGGGGCAACGGCCGCCGTCTAGGTCGCCGGCGGTGTAGAACGCCTCGCAGCCCACGCAGTACAGGCCCTCATAGTGCCTGCGATACAGGTCGTCGGCGCATGCCAGCCACAGCCGCTCAACGCCCGCACGATGCCGTGGGTCGCTGCTTGTCCTGATCACGTCGTCGAAGCTGAGCGACAGCGGTCCGGCGAGCGCGACAAAGGCATCGGCATTGGCCTCCACGAACGCGCCGACGTCCACGCCTGCCGCCCTGGCGGCGAGCACGTTCTTCAGCGAGTTGTCATCGGTGCCGGTCTGGAACCTCACCGGGTGCCCGAGTCGGCGATAGTGCCTGGCCAGCACGTCGGCCTGGACGAACTCGAGCGCGTGACCGAGATGCGGCCGCGCGTTCACGTAGGGAATTGTCGTGGTGACGTAGATAGGACTGGTCATCAGAACCTCCGGGATTCACTACCGGAGCTCCGACAAGCCGCAGAAACTGAATCGAGGCCCCGGTACAGGGCCTCGAACTGGTCGTCCGCACGCGTCAGTGGCCCCGCGAGCGGGGCATCATCTCCACGCGTGCAGACTTTGTCACGGCTACATTGTAGGTCCCCGGCGGCGAAGAGAACGCGATGACACAGACCGTGTGGGATGTCAGCGGCGATGTGCGCAAAGCGCTCCGCTCGATCGTCGGTGACCCGCAGCTCGGCACCGCCGTCCTGGCCGACCCGCACGTGATGGCGAACCTGCTCAAGGACCTGCTCCCTGACCTGCCGCGGGAGTCTGCACTGCTGGTCGCCGCCGCGCGGTGCGACCTCGTCGGCCTGCTCACCGGTCATCTGGGCCAGGGCCTCGACCTCGGCACCTCGTCACGGCTTGCGGCCGGATGGTTCGCCGAGCGAATGCCGTTCACCGACGACGCGTGCACCTGGGTCGTCGCCGAGCTCGCGATCGCGCTGGGCGCCGACCCGTCGATGGTGATCGGCGCGACGCTCGCGGACACCGTGCCAGCTGGTCCGCAGGACCTGTTCGAGGCCACCGCCGGCATGGGCACGGTGACCGGCTGGGGTGATAACGACGAGGGCGAGATCGACGTGCCCGCCGGCATGCACCACGTGGTTTGCCGTCGCCGCCGGCTGGTACCACAGCGTCGCGGTGACGTCGAACGGACAGGTCCTCGCCTGGGGCAGCAGCGCCGACGACCTCACCAACGTCCCCGCCGGCCTCGCGGGCGTGATCGCGATCGCCGCCGGCCGGCTGCACAGCCTCGCGCTGACTGTCGCCGGGATGGTGGTCGCGTGGGGGAGCAACGGGTTCGGCCAGGCCCGCGTGCCGACCGGCCTCTCGGGCGTGCGTCGGTCTCGGCCGGCGCGGAGCATAGCCTGGCCGTCGCGGACGGCAGGGTGATCGCGTGGGGCGGGAAACGGCTGCGGGCAGACGGACGTGCCGCGCGGGATGCCTGAGGTCACGGCGGTGGCCGCGGGCGCCGAGCACAGCCTGGCCCTGACCGCGGACGGCAGGGTGATCGCGTGGGGGCTGCCTGACTTCGGCGAGACCACCGTGCCGCCAGGCCTGGACGGGGTCGTCGCGATCGCGGCGGGGGTCAACCACAGCGTGGCGCTCACCTCCGACGGTCGCGTCGTGGCGTGGGGCCGCAGCGACAACGCAGAGGCCGAGGTCCCGCCCGCCCTCGCCAATGTCGTCGCGATCGCGGGCACGGGCACCCACTGTCTCGCGCTGACCGCCGCGGGAACCGTGGTCGCGTGGGGCAGCAACGACTGCGGCGAGCGCGACGTGCCTGCGAAGCTTTCCGGCGTCACCGCGATCGCCGCCGGATACGGCCACAGCCTCGCCGTAACGGGGACGAGGTGACCGTCGGCTAGCCGGCCGTCACGAACGCCGCCAGCCGCGCTGACTGGTCGAGCCGGCTGGGCTCGTGCATATACATCATGTGGCCGGCCTCGTAGTAAGCGAACTCGATGTTGGCGGCGAGCTCGGCGGGGATGGCCAGGTGCCTGATGTCGTTCTCCGCGGCCAGGTACGGCGTCGCGGCGTCGTAGTACCCGCACGCGACGTGCAGCCGCATGTGCGGGTTGACCCGCATAGCCTCGGCCAGCTTGTCGAGCACGTACAGGTGCTGCGCCTCGAACTCCCGGTATGACCATGGATGCACCCGGTCGGTCAACACCTCGTAAGGCAGGTCGCTCGAATAGCCGAGCTCGGCCCGCACGTAGTGGTTCAGCGCGGCGGCGTAGGGACCGATGATCGCGTCAATCGACGGGTCAGTGGTCCAGCGCTCCCTGCCATAGTCGGCGTCCCAGCCGGTGAATCTGCCGTCGATCCTGCCTACCGTCTTGCGCTGGTTCCGCAGCAGTTCGGTGAGGAACCTGACGTGCTCGGGCCGCAGGTCGACGCGCTCCACGTAGTCCTCGGACAGCCCGGTCAGCGCCGCGACTTTGGCGACCGCCGCGGCCCGCTCCTCCGCGCCGAGCCGGGAGCCTAGCGCGAGCACGCGCGGGTACTCGCCCGCCGCGTACTCCTCGGCCTCGTCGAGCACGTCGCGCAGCGGCTGGGCGCCGTGCTTGCCGTGGTAGTTCGCGATCGCGGCGTACGTGGGCAGGTAGCTGACGAACGGGTCGTCGTTGCCAGGGGTGAACATCACCGACCCGCCGTTGAGGAAGCAAGAGATCAGGATCAGGCCGTTGAGGTACATCCCGTGCCGGCTCTGCAGGTGCTCCGCGAGCGCCGCAC
>DASUHI010000214.1:0-14896 GCA_036273575.1 Streptosporangiaceae bacterium
GCCCAGGAAGAAGGGGCCGGACAGCACGAGCCCGGAGGGCAGGCGACCGCGGATGAGACGACGGCCACTGCGCTCCCGAGGCGGGTGCCAGGGCAGCAGCCTGTGACCTCAGGACTTCAGCCCGCGGCCGCCGCTCCGACCAGTCCCCGGTCGCCGTCGGACCAGGCCAGCGACCACACGGAGGGATCGGGCGACGCCGGGGAGACGGCCGCCGGCGAACCGGACGCGTCGGCACCGGGACCCACGCTCAGCGCCGCACCGACGCACGACGATTCCGGCGCGGACGCCAGCGGCCTGCCCGCCTTCCGGCGGACCCACGCCACCCCTACTCCGCCGCAGGGCGATGATCTTGCCGGAGATGAGCCCCGGGGAGACGAGCCTCGCGAGGACGATCAGCGGAACTGACGGGCAGGACCAGCGCGGTAGCGATGGCCGCGACCCCTTCTCCCCTGCCGGTGAGGCCGAGCCCGTCGGTCGTGGTCGCTGAGATGCTCACCGGGGCGCCGTTCAGCGCGGACGACAGCGCGGCCTGCGCCTCGTCCCGGCGGGCGGCCAGGCGCGGCCTGTTGCCGATGATCTGGACCGCGACGTTGCCGACGCGATAGCCGGCGTCCTCGACCAGCCGCCGGGTCGCGCCGAGCAGCGTCGCGCCGCTCGCTCCCGCCCAGCGTGGTTCCGACGTGCCGAACCGAGTTCCGAGGTCACCAAGCCGGGCCGCGGAGAGCAGCGCGTCGCAGATCGCGTGAGCGGCGGCGTCGCCGTCGGAGTGACCGGTCAGGCCCTGTTCTCCCGGCCAGTGCAGTCCGGCCAGGTACAGATCCCGCCCGTCGCCGAACGGGTGCACGTCTACGCCGACGCCGACCTGCGGTATGACGCACGAGACGGACGTCTCCCGATCATCCATCGCGGCGGCAGCGTGCGTCAGCTAGCCAGGATCTCGTCGAGCAGCGTCTCGGCCTTGTCCTCGTTGGTCTTCTCCGCGAGGGCGAGCTCGCTGACGAGGATCTGCCTTGCCTTGGCGAGCATGCGCTTCTCGCCGGCTGACAGGCCGCGCTCCCGATCGCGGCGCCACAGGTCGCGGACGACCTCGGCGACCTTGTTCACGTCGCCGGACGCGAGCTTCTCCAGATTGGCCTTGTACCTGCGCGACCAGTTGGTCGGCTCCTCGGTATACGGCGCACGCAGCACCTCGAAGACGCGCTCGAGGCCTTCCTGCCCGACTACGTCTCGTACACCGACGAGTTCCGCGTTATCAGCTGGAACCCGCACCGTCAGGTCACCCTTGTCGACCTTGAGAACGAGGTACGTTTTATCCTCGCCCTTGATCGTACGGATCTCGATTTCTTCGATCCGAGCAGCCCCATGGTGGGGGTAGACGACGGTGTCGCCGACGTTGAAAGTCATGTTCGCACGTACCCCTTCCGCTGCACCCATCTTACCACGGCCGGAAGCGAACAATAGCCATGCTTGTCGACAAAGATGCAGGTCAAAGGCGCTTTTGCATAGTGTGACTGAGTGATCTGCCGTCAGAAAGCCGACCCTCGCCCTAGCCGGGGGCGGGAGCCTGTGATCACGTCTGCGCGTGCACAATCGCGTGGAATGCCGCCACGCGGATATGACTAGTTTACCGCCTGACCACAGCCGCCACAGCCACCCGTTCGGCGCAGCGGCTAGCCCGGGCCCGATACCGGGCAATCAAGTGACGATCCACGGTTACGTCCCGCGGGCCGCAGGCCCATACTGAAGGCAGGAGCTTGTTGGCGATTTCCGGAGCGACGCGTGAACCACAGCGGTGAACCGGGACACGACGATTACGGGCTGCCGCCAGTAGACATCCAGATCCCGGATGACGCTCGCGAGCTGGACCGTGATGTCCAGGCCTATCACCGTGAGCTGCGCGCGTACCGCAGGCATCAGCGCAGCCTGCGCTGGCGCGCCCCGCTGCGGCGCAGCGGCATGATCGTGCCGCTGATCGCCGGGTGCCTGGTGCTGGCCATGGTGGCCGGCATGGTGCTGACCATGTTGAGCGCAAACCCGAACCTCGGCGGGTTCGCCGGACAGCCCGGGTCAGTCGGAGCGAACAAGTCAGGCGGATCAAATCACGCCAGCCATGCGAACGGGAATCTTCGCAGCAGCGGCCAGGCGACCTCGGGCGCGAACGTGCCGCCGGGTCCGGCCAGCGCGCTGACCCGCCTGCCGCGTGGCAACATCACCGTAGCTGGCCAGCGCGTTGACCTGAGTACCGTCCAGAGCGCGGCCCTGGCGATCATCCCGGTCAGCTGCGGGTGCGCCAGCGTGATCCGGCGCCTGGTCAACCAGGCGATGGGGGCCGGGATCTCTGTGTACCTGGTCGGCAAGAGCGGCGACCAAGCCCAGCTCGGCAAGCTGGCGCCTCATGCCATCAAGGGCACCGCTTACGTGGTCGTCGCGATCGACGTGGACAACGTGCTCAACAGCTCCTACCAAGCCAAGGGCCTGACCGTGGTGCTCGTGGACTCACAGCACAACGTCAGAGGCGCCGCCACGCTGCGGCCCGGCTTCCATCTCCAGGCGGCGCTCAGGCAGCTCGGCGGGACACGCTGACCGGTACGGGTTATCGCGGGCCGGCTGCGCTCAGTCAGGATCTCGCCGCTACGCTGTGCGGGGTCTGGCGTTGGGTACCCGGACGTGACGAGGAGGCTCGGTGATCCGGAGCAGCCGCCGCGGCATCCTGCCGCGCAGCATTCTGATCGTGGCGACCGCCGCGCTTGGCCCGATCATCGCCGGCTGCGAGGCCGGGACGAACGCGCCCACCCTGCAGTGGCATCAGCCAACCGACGGCACCTTCCACAGGGTCAGCACGCACCTCACGATCAGCAACGCGTTCGTGCTCGGCGCTCCGATCGGCCATGTGCTGCAGCGCGGCCAGAACGCAGGGCTCTACCTGGGCCTGGTGAACACGGGCTCGCCTGACCGGCTCGTCGCGGTCAAGGCGCCAGGCATCGCGCAGACCGTGCAGCTGCCGGGCGCCGGGGTGCCGCTGCGCTCCCTGTCCAGGGTGCTTCTGACCGGCCCGGCGCCAGCAATCATCCTGCAGCACCTGGTCAGGCCCCTCACCGGCGGCTCAGTGATCACGCTCTACCTGGTGTTCGCGAAGGCCGGGGCCACGAGGCTGCACGTGCCGGTGTTGCCGATGGCGTCCGGCTTCACGACATTTTCGCCTGCGCCTGCCCCCTCGCCGAGCGCGAGTCTCTCGGCGACCGGCGCGGCCGGGGCGCCGACACCGTCCCCGAGCAGCTCGCCCTGACCTCCCGGGTTGGCCACCGTGCTAGCTAACCACCGGGCTCGAACTTGTAGCCGAGGCCACGCACGGTGATGATGTGCCGCGGCCGCGCCGGATCCTGTTCGACCTTGGCCCGCAGCCGCTTGATGTGCACGTCGAGCGTCTTGGTGTCACCGACGTAGTCGGCGCCCCAGACGCGGTCGATCAGCTGCATGCGCGTCAGCACCCGGCCCGAGTTCCGCAGCAGCACCTCGAGCAGCTCGAACTCCTTCAGCGGCAGCTGGACCGAGGAGTTGCGCACCATCACGATGTGCCGCTCGACGTCCATCCGCACGGGGCCTGACTCCATCACGGACGTGCCTGGCTCCTCGCCGTCCCCCCGGCGCCGCAGCACGGCGCGCATCCTGGCGACGAGCTCGCGGGATGAGAACGGCTTGGTCACGTAGTCGTCCGCGCCCAGTTCGAGCCCGACGACCTTGTCGATCTCGCTGTCCTTGGCGGTCAGCATGATCACGGGAACGCTGGAACGCTCCCGCAGCGCGCGGCACACCTCGCTACCCGGCAGCCCTGGCAGCATCAGGTCGAGCAGCACCAGGTCAGCGCCGGTCCGGTCGAAGGTGTCGAGCGCGGCCGGGCCGGTCGGGCACACGGCGACCTCGAATCCCTCCTTGCGGAGCATGTACGACAACGCGTCGCTGAATGACTCCTCATCTTCGACAACGAGCACCCGGGTCACGTCACTGTCTCCTCAGCTGGTCACTCACGCCCGGCATCGCCAGGTCGCAGGTCATGATCTCGCTTGTGGTCCCACCGGCAGTCGCAGCGTAAAGGTTGATCCGGCACCTTCCTTGCTCGTCACGGTTACCTTGCCGCCGTGCGCGGCCGTCACGTGCTTCACGATCGCGAGCCCAAGGCCGGTGCCGCCGGTCACCCTGGACCTGGCGGGGTCGACCCGGTAGAAGCGCTCGAAGATCCGCTCGAGGTCCCGCTCGGGAATGCCGATGCCCTGATCGGACACGCTCAGCTCGACGATGTCGCGGCTGACGAGCTCGGTCGAAACCACGACCCTGGTCTTCTCCGGGCTGTAGGCGACGGCGTTGTCCAGGAGGTTGCGCAGCGCCGTAATCAGCAGCTCCTCGTCGCCTAGCACGCTCAGGCGCCTGGTTCCTGTCGACGCGAGCTCGATGCCGCGGGACGTGGCCTTCATCCGGCCGCGGTCAAGCGCCTCGGCGACCACCGCGTCCAGGTTGACCGGCATGGGGTCGGGGATGGGCTCTGCGGCCTGGATCCTGGACAGCGTGATCATGTCCTGGACTAGGTTGGTGAGCCGGTTCGCCTCCTGCCGCATGCGGCCGGCGAACCGCCTGACCGCCTCGGGGTCATCGGCCGCGTCCTCGACCGTCTCCGCGAGCAAGGCGAGCGCGCCGACAGGCGTCTTCAGCTCGTGGCTCGTGTTGGCCACGAAGTCCCGGCGGACCTCCTCGACCCGGCGCCGCTCTGTCTGGTCCTCGACCAGCAGCAAGACCAGGCCGCCGCCGACACTGGGCCCGAGCGGCGCGACCCTGACCGCGAAGCTGGTGGTCCTTCCGTTCAGGGCGCCGGTCGAGATGTCGATCTCGCCCTCGCGGATCTCACCGTCCCTGCGAACCTGACGAGCGAGTGCGAGTAGTTCTCCTACGGCGAGCTCTTCCCCTTCGACCAGCCCGAACGACCGGGCGGCCTCGCTGGCCTGGAGTACCCGGTCCTCGCTGTCGATGACCACGGCCGAGGAGGAGAGCACCGCGAGCACGGCGGCCAGCCCCGCCGGCAGCCGGGCAGAGCCGGGATCGCCGGGAGCTTGTGGGGCGCCGCCCCGGTGCGCCGAAACCCTGGTGCTCACCAGCCGGCCCCGGCGGACGAGGCCGCTGCCCAGGCCCGTCTGACCGCAATCGCCCCCACATCCACGGTTTGATGGTATGCGTAGTCCCTGCTCGGCCGCATCCTGGCTGGTTGCGGTCGGCCATCAATTCGCGGAGAGTTCACCGGGCCGCTCGCTGGCGTTCACACTTCAGGAAAGCGCAGGTCGGCGCCGCGGCGGGAACGCCCGTTCGCGGTCCGCTTTCTCGTCACCAGCGGCGTGGTTCACCGGCCCTGGTTCGCGACCGCCTCCGCGCCGGCCCTGGCAGCCTCGGGATCGAGGTATGCGCCGCCGGGAGTCACCGGCTTGAACGCCTCGTCGATCTCGTAGACCAGCGGAATCCCGGTCGGGATGTTCAGCGCGGCGATTTCCGCGTCGCCGATCCCGTCCAGGTGCTTGACCAGCGCGCGCAGCGAGTTGCCGTGGGCGGCGACCAGCACTGTCTGGCCGCTCGCGAGGTCGGGCACGATCGCGTCGTACCAGTAAGGCAGCATCCGCCAGACGACGTCGCGCAGGCACTCCGACCTGGGCATCAGGTCGGGGGGCAGCAGCGCGTACCGCGGGTCTGCGGCCTGGGACAGCGGATCGTCGTCGGCGATCGGCGGCGGCGGTATGTCATAGGACCTGCGCCACGCCATGAACTGCTTGTCACCGTATTCCGCCCTGGTCTGCGCCTTGTTCTTGCCCTGCAGGGCCCCGTAGTGCCGTTCGTTCAGACGCCACGACCGCCGTACGGGCAGCCAGGACATCTCGGCGGTCTCCAGCGTCGCGTCGGCGGTCTGGATGGCCCGGGTGAGAACCGACGTATGCACGACGCAAGGACGTAGGCCGCTCGCCGCGAGCAGCTCGCCGGCGTGCTCAGCCTCCGTCATGCCCTGCTTGGACAGGCCGACGTCCACCCACCCCGTGAACCGTCCCTCTGCGTTCCACTCGCTCTCGCCGTGGCGGAGCAGCACCAGCGTCGCCATGCGCTGAGCGTATCGCGAGAGATCGATCGCTCAGCAGCTCACAGGCCTGGCGCAGCGCCTCCGCAAACCGGGCTCCTCGCTGGCCCGCCCGAAATAGCCCGGCCGGGAACATGACGGCGAACTTTCGGGTTTAGCCGTCTCGGAGGTGTATGCCAGTGCCGCGTCGCTACCCGCAGCGAGTCGCGACCATCAGCGTTCACACGTCGCCACTGGAGCAGCCAGGGACAGGTGATGCCGGCGGTCTCAACGTCTACGTCGTCGAGGTGGCCAGGCTGCTGGCGGCCAGAGGCGTCGAAGTGGACATCTTTACCCGCGCCGTGTCCCGCGACCAGCCGCCCGTCGTCGAACTGGCGCCCGGCGTGCTCGTCAGGCACATCGAGGCCGGACCGTTCGAGGACCTGGACAAGTCCCACCTTCCCGGTCAGCTCTGCCAGTTCACCTTCGAGGTGCTGCGCGAGGAAGCCACGCACGCGCCAGGCAGGTACGACCTCGTGCACGGGCATTACTGGCTGTCCGGACAGGTCGGTGCCGTCGCCAAGGAGCGCTGGGGCGTGCCTCTCGTGCAGTCCATGCACACGCTCGGCCGGGTGAAGAACGCCGCGCTGGCCGCAGGGGACGCGGCCGAGCCCGACGTCAGGATCCGCGGCGAGGCCGAGGTAATCGCCACCGCTGACCGGATCGTCGCGAACACCGAGGCCGAGGCCCAGGAACTGATCAAGCTCTACGCTGCCGCTCCAGACCGGGTGGCCTCCGTCAGCCCCGGCGTCGATCTCGCGCTGTTCCGCCCGGGCTCGCAACGGCTGGCCCGACGACGTCTCGGCATCGCCCCGAACGCCATCGTGCTGATGTTCGCGGGCCGGGTGCAGCCCCTCAAGGCGCCCGACGTGCTGCTCCGCGCCGCCGCCCAGCTGGTGCGGGACCAGCCGAAGCTGGCCGACCGGCTGGTCGTCGTATTCGTGGGCGGGCCGAGCGGCACCGGCCGCAACGACCCGGACAGCCTGATCGAGCTCGCCGCCGCGCTCGGCATCTCGCGGAACGTCAGGCTCGAGCCGCCGTGCCCGCAGCGCGACCTGGCCGACTGGTACCGGGCGGCGACGCTCGTCGTCGTGCCGTCCTACTCCGAGTCGTTCGGCCTCGTCGCCGTCGAGGCGCAGGCCTGCGGGACGCCAGTGGTGGCGGCCGCGGCGGGCGGCCTGCGCACCGCCGTCAAGGACGGGGTGTCCGGGGTGCTGGTCGACGGGCACGATCCTGCCAGCTACGCGAGCGCCATCGCCGACCTGATCGGCAGCGGCGGCTGGCTCGCCAGGATGTCCCGCGGTGCCAGGAAGCACGCCTCGGGGTTCGGCTGGGCTTCCACCGTCGACAGTCTTCTCGCCGTGTACGGTGACGCCATGAGCGAGGTCGCCGCCACGGTCGACGCGTGAGCGAGGCTCAGGCGGGCCAGGACGCCCTCGAGCGGGAGTATCCCGCTGAGGCGGCCGCAAGGCTCGAGGCGATACTCACCGACCTCGGCGTCAGCTTCACCTCCCCCCAGCCCGGCGCGTTCCTGGTCAGGCTCGAGGGCCAGCACAAGCTGGTGACGATGACGTGGCTGATCGCCGACGCGCACAGCCTGCACGTCGAGGCGTTCTTCTGCCGGCAGCCCGATGAGAACCACGCGGAGTTCTACCGGTTCCTGCTCGAGCGCGGCAGCCGGATGTTCGGCATCCACTTCGCGCTGGACCCCGTCGGCGACGTGCACCTGGTCGGCAGGCTGCCCCTCGCGACGATCACGCCGGATGAGATCGACCGGCTGCTCGGCTGCGTGCTGAGCTACTCAGACGACAACTTCGACCAGGCCCTGATGATCGGCTTCGCGTCCTCGATCCGCCGCGAGTACGCGTGGCGGGTCAAGCGCGGCGAGAGCCTGGCCAACCTGCGCGCGTTCACCAGGCTGACCGAGCCAGAAGCACGGGCGTGACTAGCACCGCGTCGTTCCCCGTCTTCGGCACGACCGCGGTCCTGGTGGTCACCGAGATGGCCCTGCTCGACAACGCACGGGCGATCGCAGACGCAGAGCTTGCGGCCGTAGACCTGGCGTGCAGCAGGTTCCGTCCGGATTCAGAGTTGTCCAGGCTCAACAGGACGCCCGGCGCGCTCACCCGCGTCAGCGAGCTGTTCGCGGCGCTGGTCGCCGAGGCGCTGCGGGCGGCCGAGATGACGGACGGTGACGTCGATCCGACCTGCGCGCGGGCGCTGGTCTCGGCCGGCTACGACCGCGATTTCGGCGAGCTCCAGGCTGCCGGGCCTCCGCACCCCGTGGCGGCCGGCCCGATCCCAGGCTGGCGCAGCGTGCTGCTCGACCCGGTCATCCCCGCCGTCCGGCTCGCCGGCGCGGCCCAACTCGATCTCGGCGCCACCGCCAAGGCCTGGTCGGCCGACCGCTGCGCCGGCCGGATCGCCGCGGAGCTGGGCTGCGGTGCCCTGGTCAGTCTCGGCGGGGACGTGGCCGTCGCCGGGCTGCCGCCCGGCGACGGCTGGCGAGTCCGCGTCACCGACGATCACGCCGCCCCGGCCGACGCGCCAGGCCAGACGGTGACGATCACCTCGGGCGGCCTGGCGACGTCGAGCACAGCCGTGCGAGCCTGGACGGCCGGGCGGCGGGCGATGCACCACATCATCGACCCGCGCACCGGCGAGCCTGCCCGCTCGGCCTGGCGCACGGTCAGCGTCGCGGCCGCCACGTGCGCGGACGCCAACATCGCGAGCACCGCCGCGATCATCAGGAGCGAGGCCGCCCCAGCCTGGCTGACCGAGTCCGCCCTGCCAGCCCGGCTGGTCCGCCACGACGGCACCGTCCAGACCACTCCAGGCTGGCCGGACGCAGCCGCCTAGCAAAGCCCAACAACACCGATGTGACATCGGCGCTCCTCCAGAAACGTCAATGTCACATCGGTGTTCTTGGCTCCGGACCGGCAGAGGTGACGGGTGGGCGGTATGGGCTATTACGATGCGCTAGACCGGCTCGGGGCAGGGAGGCTGCGGATGGGACCGCTGGATGGCGTGCGTGTCGTGGAGATCGCGAGCCTGGCGCCTGCGCCGTTCGGCTGCATGATCCTGTCCGACCTCGGCGCCGACGTGCTGCGGGTCGAGCGTCCGGAGTCCTGCCGCCCTGGCTTGCCAGCCCCTGTGGACCCGCTGACCCGCGGCCGCCGGTCGATCGGGCTGAACCTGAAGGACCCGGCGGGCATAGACCTGCTGCTGCGGCTCACCGACGCGGCCGACGTGCTGGTCGAGGGCTTCCGGCCCGGCGTGAGCGAGCGGCTCGGGTTCGGGCCCGACGTCTGCGCCGCGCGCAACCCGCGCCTGGTCTACGCCAGGATGACCGGCTGGGGGCAGGACGGCCCGCTCGCGCCGACGGCGGGGCACGACATCGACTACATCGCGATCTCCGGCGCGCTGCACCCGATCGGCCGGGCCGGGGAGCGGCCAGTGCCGCCGCTGAACCTCGTCGGCGACTTCGGCGGCGGCGGGATGCTGCTGGCGATCGGCGTGCTCGCAGCGCTGGTCGAGCGCCAGCGGTCGGGGCTTGGCCAGGTGGTCGACGCCGCCATGGTGGACGGGTCGGCGCTGCTGTCCTCGTTCATCTACGGGCTCCGCGCTCGCGGCGCGTGGCGGGACGAGCGCGGCGTGAACCTGCTGGACGGCGGGGCGCCGTTCTACGACACGTACGCCACCTCGGACGGCAAGTACGTCGCCGTAGGCGCGCTCGAACCGCAGTTCTACGCGGCACTGCTGGCCGGCCTCGGCCTCGCCGAGGCCGGCCTGCCCGCCCAGATGGACGTCGCCTCGTGGCCGGTGCTGCGGGAGCGATTCACCGAGGTCTTCGCGCAGCGCACAAGGGACGAGTGGGCCGAGATCTTCGCGGGAACCGACGCTTGCGTCGCGCCCGTGCTCTCGCCCGCAGAGGTCGCGCGGCACCCGCACAACGCGGCCCGAGCTGTCTTCGCCGAGGTCGGCGGCGTGTCCCAGCCCCAGCCCGCGCCCAGGTTCGCGCGCACATCCGCGGGCCACCCAGAGCCGCCGGTCAGGCCAGGCGCCGACACCGACGCGGTGCTCGGCGGGCTCGGGCTCGCTGACGCCGACATCGCCGGGCTGCGCGGCCGCGGCGTGGTCGCCTGAGCTCCCGCCTCGCGGCCTGGCGGCGCGGCCAGGACGCGGAGATCCTGCGGCTGGCGATCCCGGCGTTCGGCGCGCTGATCACCGAGCCGCTCTTCCTGCTCGCCGACTCGGCCATCGTCGGCCGGCTCGGCACCGCTCCGCTCGGCAGCCTGGGCGTCGCCGCGCAGGCGCTCACCGCGCTCGTCAACGTCTCGATCTTCCTCGCCTACGGCACCACGGCCGCCGTCGCGCGGCAGCTCGGGGCCGGCAACCGCCAGGCGGCCATCAGACAGGGCATTGACGGCCTGTGGCTGGCCGCGGCCATCGGGGTCGTCGTGCTCGCCGTCGGGCTGCCGCTGGCGCGGCCGATCACAGAAGCGTTCGGCGGGTCGCCGGCCGTGACCGCCGGCGCCGTCACGTACCTGCGGATCAGCCTGCTGGCCGCACCCGCCATGCTCGCGGTGCTCGCGGGGACCGGGGTCCTGCGCGGGCTGCAGAACACAAGGACCCCGCTGGTCGTCTCCGTGGTCGCGAACGTGGTGAACGTCGCGCTCAACGCCACCTTCGTACTGGGGCTGGGCTGGGGCATCGCCGGTTCGGCGTGGGGAACCGTGATCGCCCAGTACGGCGCCGCGCTCGCGTACCTGACGATGGTGGCTGTCGGAGCCAGGCAGGCCGGCGTCCG
The DNA here is from genome assembly GCA_036273575.1 of Streptosporangiaceae bacterium. Lineage (GTDB taxonomy): Bacteria > Actinomycetota > Actinomycetes > Streptosporangiales > Streptosporangiaceae > Chersky-822. Next base: position 10,953 of record DASUHI010000214.1, read on the forward strand.
GCTCGGCCTCGACGTGCCTGGCCTCAAGACAGCCGCGCGCACCGGCGCTGCGCTTGTGATCAGGACGCTGGCGCTGCAGGCGGTGTTGATCGCCGCGACCGCGATCGCCGCCAGGCAGGGCAACGCCGCCGTGGCCGCCCACCAGGTCGCGTTCCGGCTGTGGAACCTGCTGGCCTTCGCGCTCGACGCGATCGCGATCGCGGGCCAGGCGATCACCGGCAAGTACCTCGGCGCCAGCGACGCCGCGGGCGCGCGGGCGGCCACCAGCAGGATGATCGGGTGGGGCGTGGGCTGCGGCGTGGTGTTCGGCGCCGCGACGCTGCTCGCACGGCCCTGGCTGCCCTCGCTCTTCGCCGCTGCCCCGCCAGTAGCGCACCTGCTGCTCGTGGTCCTGCTGGTTGTCGCCGCGGAGCAGCCGGTCGCGGGGGTCGTCTTCGTGCTCGACGGCGTGCTGATCGGCGCGGGCGACCAGGACTACCTGGCCGTCGCGGGCCTGGCGTCCACGGCCGTGTTCTGCGTCGCGGCCGCGATCGTGGTGGTGACCGGCGCCGGCCTGCTCGGCCTCTGGCTCGCCCTGTCCGCGTGGCTGGCCGCGCGGTTCGTCACGCTCACCTGGCGGGCTCACGGCTCGCGCTGGCTTGTGACCGGCGCGGTCCGGGCCTGACCTGAGGGGACTACGGGCGTCACCATATCCTGACGCGGGCCGGGGTCACCTTGATCACGTGCGGGTAGTCCCTGACGAGTCCTTCGAGCGTCCATCCGTACGACGCGATTCGCTGCTGGTACTTCGCCACGTAGTCCGCGACCGTGTTCGCCGGCGGTCCGTGCCGGTCGATCCTCGCCATTCCCTCGATCACGACCACGCCGCCGCCCTCGCCGTTACCGTCCAGGTTCAGCCCGACGCGCGGATTGCCCTCGATGTTGCGGGTCTTCTTGCCGTCCGCCGACCCGTAGATGAGGAACTCGGCGCCGTCCCACAGGAACCAGACCGGCGAGGTCTGCGGCTGACCAGCCCCGTCTACGGTCGTCAGCCAGATGATGGTTTCCTGCCTCAGCCGCGCGTCGGCGGCCGCGTGCTTGGGATTGTCCAGGTTCAGCATGGTGACCTCGGTCCTGATGATGGCCGTTGCCGACCGTAGCAGCACTTCTGCCGGGCGGATAGCATCTGCCTGTTCGTGGCGCAAAAGGGGGCGATCCGATGTCGGCCATTCCTCTGATCTTCACCAGCGGCTGGGCCAGCGGCATCGACGCCTACGCGGTCGTGCTGCTGATGGGGCTGCTCGGCAGGTACGCCCACATGGGAGCGGTGCCCCCCACGCTCGAGCGCACCGACGTGCTGATCGCGGCCGGCGCGCTGTTCTGCGTCCAGTTCGTCGTCGACAAGATCCCCTACCTGGACTCCGCGTCCGACATCGTGCACACCGTCATCCGTCCCCTCGCGGGAGCGGCGATCGGCGCGCTGCTGGCCGGGCACGCGCACACGCTCCCGCAGGCGGCGGCCGCTGCGGTCGGCGGCGGCACCGCGCTGGTCACGCACCTGATCAAGAGCAGCGTGCGAATGGGCGTGAACACCAGCCCCGAACCTTTCAGCAACATCATCGTCAGCCTGCTCGAGAACGTGACGGTCGCGGGCCTGGTCGTGCTCGCGCTGATGCACCCGGTCCCCGCCGCGCTCATCGCCGCCGCGCTGTTGGTGTTCGGCCTCGTCGCGGTGCTGTTCCTGGCGTCGAGGATCCGCCGCTTCTGGCGCAACAGGCGCGAGCGTCGGGTCAGTGGCCGAGGGCGATCTCCACGACCCGCACAATCACCAGGATGATCGCGGCGCCCAGGTAGACGTACATCGCGGACATGCCGACCCGGCGGGCGAGCGACATCGGCGCCGGGGCGAGCATCGCGAGCGGCGGCATCCGCCAGTTCTCCCGGCCGGCGCGCTCCTCAGCCTGCCTCGCCCGCGGCGCGCTCACCCGGGCTGCGCGCCTTGCGGGCGCGCGGCGCCTCCATGCGCGGACGGCCAGGCAGACGCCGGTGACCGCGGCCGCGGCCAGGCAGGCAACGCCGATGCCGATCACCTGCGCCACGGATACCCGGCCGAAGACGACCGAGATCATCAGGATCGCCGAGAGCATCACGAGCACGCCGATGACGATGCCGGCCGCGACGTTGTGCCGAAGGCCGTTCACCCACGGCCCCAGCACTTCCTTGTCGTTGCAGAGCAGCAGCAGGAAGACCGTCGCGCTTGGCAGCAGCACCCCGGCGAGCACCTGGACCCCGACCGTGATCAGGCCGAGCGGTGAACCGGGGATCAGGACGATCGTCGCGGCCAGCGCGATCAGCGCCGCGTACATCGCGTAGAAGCCCTTGGCCTGCTTCACGCCCCGGTGCAGGGAGTGCTTGAGGCCGAGCACGTCGCCGACCGCGTAGGCGGTCGACAGCGACACGGCGAACGCGCCAATCATCGAGGCGTCCAGCAGCGCGACGGCGAACAGCGCGCCCGCCGCGTGGCCTGCATAGGCGGCCAGGCCCGTCGCGAGCCCGGCGGCGTCGGTGAACTGGCCGTGCCTCGCCCCGGCGAACGCCGCGGCCGTCGCGCCCATGAGCGCGCTGCCGCCGATGACCACGACGACGATCCCGATCCAAAGGTCGGCCTTCTCGTACCGCATGAACCGGGGCGTGATCCGCTTGTCGATGATGTAGGACTGCTGGAAGAACAGCTGCCAGGGCGCCACCGTCGTGCCGACGATCCCGATGATCAGCAGCATCACGGTGCCGAGCTGTCCTGACCCGCCTGGGATCGAGGGGATCACGAAGCCCTTGGCCATGTCGCCGGCGCTCGGGTGCGCGAGCACGTAGAGCGGCACAAGCAGCAGCGAGCCAGCGCACAGCGCCATCGCCATCCGCTCAAAGCGCCGCAGGCTCCCCGTCGACGCGGCGACGACGATCACGAGGCTGGCCAGGATCACCGCGACGATCTTCGGCACGCCAAGATAGCTGGCCGCGAGCGCGATGCCGATGAACTCCGTCACGATCGTCAGCGCGTTCAGCAGGAACAAGTTGATCACGCTGAACGCGCCCCAGAACCGGCCGAACCGCTCGAGGATCAGCTTGGCGTAGCCAACTCCTGTGACGGCGCCGAGCCGCAGCACCATCTCCTGGTTCACGTAGAGCACGGGCACGAGCAGCAAGAACGTCCACGCCAGCTTCGTCCCGTACGTGTGGCCTGCCTGCCCGTAGGTGGAAAACGCCCCGGCGTCGTTGTCGCCTACCATGACGATCACGCCAGGCCCGACGATCGCGAGCAGCGTCTTCAGCTTGGCCGAGATCGACCGCCGCGTACCCGTGTCGTCTGCGGAGATAGAGCCGAACGCACCCTTGATGTCGACGACTGGCGACGTGTCGATGGCAGGCGCGCGGCCGGGGGCGGCGAGGCTCGGGCTGGTGGTCATGGCGGAACACCCCTTTCACCGCCGGAAGCGGGCGGGATCGGGGGGCACGCGGGCTGTGACGCCAGGGAGGCGGATCGCGGTGCTTGCCGCTGCGGTCAGTTCTGGCTGTCAGTCCTGAACAGTGACCGGGAAGCAAATCGCTGAACGGCGCCTGCGCGTGCCCGGAGCGGGCATGGGGAACGGCGAATGGGGCCTCGTCCGGCCCGGTCTATCGTGTTCCACGACTCGCCTCCCTCCATCCTGGCACCGCACAGCGTGGCGGCACATGCCGCTCGTTCGGGGGCGCACGCCCAGGCAAACCCTGGGCAGGCACCTCTCTCGTTAGAGCTTTGGCACTCCACGGCGTAGCGCGGCACTGCGATCGTCCGCCTGCGCAGCCACTTGGCCTCACCCCTTAGGCCGGGGAGAGGTGTCCTGATCCGGAGCGTCTCTCGACGGTTGGGATCAGTGGCCTGTGTCCGTGAAGACGCCTCACCGAACGAGGTGTCCTTCGTCTCAACC
>DASUHI010000215.1:0-3821 GCA_036273575.1 Streptosporangiaceae bacterium
GGCGCGCGGCAGCAGGTCAGCCAGACCCCCGCGGTCGAGCGAGGCCGGCTCGCCGGCGCGCAGATCGATCCTGGTGAGCACCCCGCAAGCCTAATCGGAGTGCCAGGTCATGCTTCACACGCTCACGCTCACGCGCGCGCGGCGCGCGGAGGCACGATTGTTCCGCCAGAGTCACTAGCCCTTCACCGTTTCTCATATCATTCGGCGGCGGCGGCCGCCTCGCCCGGCTCATGTATGCCCGTTATAATCAGTAATGTCTAATAAATAACCGCTTTCTGCGCGGAAAGTAACGGTGCTCATCTGGCTGACCCGTGTATCGGTGAGTCACCCATCACCCCAGATCGCAGTGGGTGTCCCACCGATACACGGGTATCGGAGCGGCGCTCATCGGGAATCCTGGAATGCCCTGACTGTCCTGACTGTCCTGAATCACTGCCTATCGCGGGCAGCGGAAACGGCATCGCGGGTCACCGGACCGCTCGCCATTGCCAGGTCCACCGCCGCGCAACTCTTGCGGCATCCGGCCGCGCGGCTGTGCTATTCGATGATCTTGGAAATCGGGATCTCGAGAATGTCCCGGCCTCCGGCCACCCGCAGCGCCGGGATCAGCGTGTTGACGCCGCGCTTGGGCACGACGGCCTCGACCGCGTGCATGTCTCCCCTCGCGAGCGACGTGATCGTGGGCGAGGACATGGCTGGCAGGATCGCCGTGACGGCAGCGAGGTCGCCAGCCTCGACGTTGAGCTTGAGCAGCACGCTCCCGCGTGCCCTGATCGCGCCCCTGAGCAGCAGCGCGACGTCCTCCATCGCGGCATGCTTGTCCTGGTCCGCGAAGGCCGCGTGGTTCGCGATGAGCTCGGTGTAGCTGCTCATCAGCGTGTGCAGGATCTTGAGCCCGTTCCTGCGCAATGAGGAACCGGTCTCGGTCAGGTCGACGATCGCGTCCACGATGTCGGGCACCTTGGCCTCGGTCGCGCCGTACGACGGCGTGACCACCGCTTTGATCCCGTTCTCCTCGAGGAACCGTTTCGTCAGGGACGGCAGCTCCGTGGAGATCCTGATGCCTTCAGGCAGGTCAGAGATCGACTCCCAGCCGGAGTTCGCGGGAACTGCGAGCACCACGCGCACCGGGTCGCCGGTGGCCTTGGAGTAGGGAAGCTCGCCGAGCGAGGCGACATCGGCGCCCGTCTCGGCGATCCAGTCGCGGCCCGTGATGCCGAAGTCGAACAGCCCCTCGGCCACGTAGGACGGTATCTCCTGCGGGCGCAGGAACCTGACCCGGTCGATCCTGGGGTCCTCGATCGACGCGTGGTAGTCACGCTCCGACGCGCGCCGGACGGTGAGGTCCGCCGCGTCGAAGAGCTCGAGCGTCGACCGCTCCAGCGACCCCTTAGGCAGCACGAGAGAAAGCACGCATGCACCCTACCGGCCCGTTAAACCGACCCTGTGAACTCTTGGCGGGCCTGTAGGCCCGCCACCAACTACGGTCTATCTGCGCGCAACCGGGTGGACCTTCAGGTAGGTCACCGGCCCGAGACTGGCCGGGGAAACCGGTGGTGGCTTGTGGCTGAGGCCGGTGTCGGTTCCTTCGAAGGTCCTGGCGTCGATGACGAGCGACAGGTAGGTGCCCGTGGGCGCGTGACTTCCTGGCGGGCCTGTGCACAGGTTGCAGACGAACTGGCCTTTGATGGTCACGAGGTAGACGGTGGTGGTCGCTCGCCCGGTCGTGTCGCCGGGGGTGGCCGAGGTCAGTGCCTTCGCGTGCGTGGTGACGACTGCTGTTGCCCATGCCACGGGGTGCCCGCCGTTGAGGGTTACTGCCCGGTCGGCTATGGCTGTGAGCCGCCGGATTGCCGGTGCGGGTACTGGCTTACCTGGCGTGGCAGCGGTAGGACCGTGGCTGGCCGTCACCGAAGAGCTAGCTGAGCCGCAGCCAGCGGCCGTCAGCGCGATCAGGATCGACGCGCCGGCCAGGCGGCGGGACTGCTTCATGGACATTCGACGCCCACTACTAGGTCCTGGTTCCGCATGCGGTCCAAGGGCTCACAAAGCAGGAAGGAAACGGAGTCAGCGCAGGCTGATCACGTTGCCGGTGATCAGGGCTGCCGCGTCCGAGGCCAGGTAGGCGATCACGGCGGCGACTTCGGCCGGGCTCGCGACGTGGACGAGCAAGGGGTCAGCCGCCACCGCGGCGCGGACGGCGTCGGTGACCCAGCCCGTGTCGGTGACCGGCGGGTGAACCATGTTCGCGGTGATGCCGAGCGGCGCGAGCTCGACCGCGGCGGACATCGTGTAGTTCTCCTGCGCCGCTTTGGCCGCGCCGTACGACACCTCCTCGGGGAACCCGAGGGCACCGCCCGAGGTCAGGCCCACAATCCTGCCCCAGGTCGCGCCGCGCGCCGCATGCCGCCTGGCAAGCTCGGCGATCAGCAGCGCGGCCGCCATCGCGTCGACCGCGAACTGCTGCAGCCATGTCGCGTGCGTGACCGGCTGCAGCGCCCGCCCTAGGCGGTCGCCGTGCGCCGGGGTGAACGTGTCGGCCACCCAGCCGGTCGCGTTGTTCACGAGGATGTCGACGGGGCCAAGGTGCTGTTCCGCCATATCGAACAGGACGCTCGGGGTACTGGGGTCCGTAAGGTCGGCCTCGGCGGCCAGGGCGCGGCCTCCGGCCGCTTCGATGCCGGCGACCACCGCGTCTGCCCCGTCCGACCGATGATCACGGTACGCCTGCGGAATGCCAGCGTCGGGCGCGTCGTGCACCCGCCAGTACGCGCACAGCACCGCGCAACCCTGCCGCCCGAGCGCGAGCGCCGTCGCCGCCCCGATGCCGTGGTTGGCGCCTGTGACGATCGCGGTGTGCGTGCCTGGCCCGTTCGCTGCTGGCAGGCTCACGCCACGACCTCGAGGGCGGAGGAGCCGTCGGACAGCCTGCGCACCTCAAGGCGCTCGGCGATCCTGTCCTTCAGGTCTGCGACGTGGCTGACGATGCCGATCGCCCGGCCGTGGTCCCTGAGCTCGTCGATGACGCCCAGCACCTGGTCCAGGGTCTCGGCGTCGAGCGAGCCGAACCCTTCGTCGATGAACAGCGTCTCGGTGTCCACTCCCCCGGCCTCGGCCTTGACCACGTCGGCGAGTCCCAGCGCGAGCGCCAGCGAGGTGTAGAACGTCTCGCCGCCGGACAGCGACCTGGGGCTGCGCTCCTCGCCGGTGTGCCGGTCGATCACGGCCAGCGTCAGGCCGGCGCGCTGCCGGCGCGAGTCGCCCTCGTCGCGCCGCCGTAGCTCGTACCGGCCTGCCGACATCACCGAGAGCCGGCTGTTCGCCGCGGCGACGACCTGCTCGAACCAGTGCCTGAGCACGTATGTGGTCAGCGCCACCCTGCGGTGGCCGTCCATGCCCTTCGCCAGGCCGGCGAGGTAGATGACCGGCTCGGTCTCCGCGGCCAGGGCCGCGGCCTCCCGCTCGGCGGCCCGCACCTCTGCCAGTCGCCGCTCCAGCCTGCCGGCCCTGGTCAGGTAGCCGTCGTGGCTGGCTCGCGCCCGCTGCTCGGCCTCTGTCGCCCGCGCCAGGGCGGCGCCGGCGCGCTCGGCCGCGGCCGCCACGTCACCGGCCCGCGCGGGATCCAGTCCGGCTAGTTCAGGGGCTCCCGCCGCGGCTTGCAGCGCGACCAGCTCGCGGCTCCAGCCCGCGACCGCGTCGTCGAGCGCTGACTGGCGCTGCGGTGGCAGCACCGCGGACCTGGCGGCGTCCAGGCAGTCGAAGCCGCTCGCGAGCGCCTCGCTGGCGGCGGCGTTCCGGGCGTTGCGCTCGGCGGTGAGCGA
>DASUHI010000216.1:0-12797 GCA_036273575.1 Streptosporangiaceae bacterium
CGCACCGGGACTCGGGTCCCCGCTGGCGCGGCGGCGGCGGCCGGGCCGACGGGCCAGGACAGCCCGGCGGATGAGGCGACGGAACTGGTGCCGGCCGCGCGCCGGGCCACGGGCGACCAGGGACTCACCCGCGTCGCGCGCGGCAGGGCGGCCCGCGCGCGCGCGGCGGGTGGTGGCCGGGCCAGGGGCGGCCGCGCCGCGGCCGCCGGAACCCCGCCAGGAGCAGATCAGGCCGTCGCGAGCGCAGAGGCCGCCAGCCTGGCCGCGGCCGGCCCCCGGCGGATGCCCGGCCGCAGGCGAGCCGGGGAGCCGGACGAGCCCCCGCGCCCTGGCAGGCGGCCGGACGACGGCCGGCTGGCCGAGGCCTGGCCGTATGCGCCGCCCGACGAGGACCGGCAGGCCGGGCGCGAGACCGGCCAGCCCGAAGACGCCTGGCCGTACGCCGCGGCTGCTGAACCGGCAGCCGGTACCCCGCGCCGGCCGGGTCAGCGACCCTACGCCGGCCGCGACGACGACCCGCTGACCGGCGAATGGTCATACTCTCGCGGGCAGGACTCCGCCCGGGCCGGTTACGAAGACTATGGGGCAACAGAACGCTCAGGTCGGCCCTACCACGACAGCGAACTCGAGTCAGGAGGCAGGCACGGGTCCGCCGCCGCGCGCTCGCCATCTGGGTCCTGGCCCGAGCCTGACTGGGATTATGAGGAGCGCGGCGGCCGGGACCAGTACGCGTCTGACCCGTACCCGTCTGACCCGTACCCGTCCGGGCAGTATCCGCAGGATCCCTACCGGCCGCGGAGCCAAGGGAGCACCCGCAGCTACAAGGTCAGCGAGCCGGGCTCGTCTTCAGGCGAGCGGGCGTTCGACGAACAGGAGAGCCGCCGGGACCCAGGCCCGCGCCGCCGGGCGGACCTGGACGAGGGAACCAGCGATCGCCGGAGCGGGCGCGGCAGGAGCCAGAGGGACCGACGCGCCGATGAGCGGCCGGGCAGGTCGCTTCAGCCCGAGCGGGACGACTGGGCCCCGCGCGAGCAACCAGGGGGGTGGCCGGACGGCGCCGATGAGCTCGAGCCGCTGCCGCCGCTCGAGGATCCTGGCAGGCGCAGGGCCTGGCCGGCCGAGGACGGCGACTGGGGGCGGCTCGATGAGGTCGAGAACCCGGATCCGCGGTGGGCGGAGCCGCTGCCGGAGTTCGAGCCCGAGTATGAAGGTGATGCCTGGTGACGGCGCGCAAGGCCAGGCGGCCCGCCGCCGGCCGCCAGCTCGCGAACCGCTTCATGCTGGCGTTCCTCGTCGTGCTCGCGCTCGCGGGACTGTACGGCCTCGCCGGGTTCGGCCGCGGGGTGCGCGTGACGGCCGATGTGAAGCCCGCCAGCACCGCTGGCCGGCTTCAGGTCAGCTCGGCCCTTGTGGCCTGCCCGTCGCCAGGGCTCAGGCCGCCGATCGGCGGCGACATCGCCGAGACGAGCGCGCCCGCCAGTACGGGCAACGGTCAGGTCGCCCTGACGCGGCTGCACCTGGTCACCGCGGCCAGGCCGGTCACGACCGTGAGCACACAGCCGCGGTCTGGCCAGCTGACGGTCAAGAGCATCCACCAGGCTCTTGTTGTGAAAAAGGCAAAGTCAGCCATGCCGAGCATGGCAGGCGGCGCGGTGCCGACCAGCCTCGCAAACGGCGGCCTGATCGTCGCCGCGACGGGGTCGGACGCGCAGGGGTTCGACGTCGAGCAGCTCAGCCCTGGCGGGCAGCCGAGCGCGCGCTGCGAGGCACCGGGTTCTGACTTCTGGTTCATCGGCCCGGAGACGACCAAGCTGAACACCCTGCTGTACCTGGTCAACGCCGATGACGCGCCCGCCGACGCGCACGTGGGCGTGCAGACCGACAGCGGGCCGCGTCTCGGCGCCCCTGACTCCGGCATCGTCGTACCGCCGCACTCCATGGTCGTGCAGAACGTGGACAAGCTCGTGCGGTCCGCGAAGGCGGCTGCGCTGCACGTCACGACCAGCACGGGCCGTGTGGTCGCCGCGGTCAGGGAGACCAGCAAGTCCGGCAAGGCGGGAATCTGGCTGCCTCCTGCGCCGGCGCCCGCGACGACGCAGGTGCTGACCGGGCTACCGGACACCACGGGCACGCGAGAGCTGTTCATCACCGTGCCCGGCGGCGCGTCTGCCAGGGTCAAGGTCACCGCCGTGACGCCGCGCGGCACCTATCAGCCGACCGGGGGCAGCGGGATCAGCCTGCTCGGCCGGCTGACCACCGGGATCGCGCTGCCGTCGCTCAGCGGGTTCGCAGGGTCGGTCAAGATCTCCTCGAACGTGCCAGTGACGGCCGTGCTCGAGGTGTCGGGAGGCCCCGCTGGCGCGCCGGGCGCCTTCGTCAGCGGCTCGGGTCCTGTCACCGAGCAAGGCGTCGTCACGGGTCCGGCCGGGAAGGCAGGCACGACGGAGATCGTGCTGTCCGCGCCGGGCAAGGCAGCCACCGTGAGGATCGCCCAGGCGGCGCCGGGCACACCGGTGACCGGGCAGTCCGGCCAGCTCGTCACCATCAAGGCCAGGTCCGCCACGAAGGTCAAGCTGAAGCTGCCCAAGAAGGAAGGGGCGGCCACGCTGATGGCAGTCGTCGTGACGCCTCAGCCCGGGTCCGGCCCGGTCTACGCGGCCAGGGTCGCCATCAGCGGCGGCAACGTGATGACGGTGCTGGCGGTCGGCTCGTCGCCGACCAGGATCGACCTGCCAGCCGTCCGCGAGTCACTGGCGCGCGTGCTCGGGTCGTTACGTCCCGCGGCTCCCGGGCGCGGCCGCTCGTCGCCAGGACCTCACTCCTCGCCTGGATAGCCAGGGTCGACCGCCTGGGGATCGAGCCCGAGCAGCCTTGCGAACTCCTCGATGACCACTTCGAGGACGAGCTCGCCGAGCTCGTCCTCGCCTTCGGCCCTGGCCAGCAGCGGCCGGCGGTACAGCACGATCCTGGCAGGCCTGGCCGGGTTCGCGGGGCTGCCCGGGTGGGGCCAAGCAGGGTCGAGCCTGGCCAGCGGGACGGGGTCCGCGTCAGGCAGGAATACCTCGGCGGGCAGATCGGCGGACGGGACTTCCTCGACCACGAACTCCACGCCGGCGAGCTCAGACTCCCAGCGGGGCTCGAGCTGCGCGACCGCCTGCAGCACGAGGTCGTCGAAGCGCTCGGCCCGGCTGCGGTTCAGCGGCGAGCCCACAGGGGCGAGCGGCCCGCGCAGGCCGCGCCCATGCCGGTCACGCCGCCGGATCCGTGCGGTCGCCGGCGGTCGGCCATCAGCCGGTCGCACAATCACACAGCGTAACTCAAATGTGCCTGACTGCCGCATGCGGCGCACCATGGCCAGGTCTGGCCGCTCCCCCGCGGCGCGCATCCACCGCCCGCTCCTGGCCGCTGGCCAAGACACGATCGTGCAGAGTGCCCCGGGTGGTGGCGTTACTGCCATGGGTACCGATACGGTCAGCGGTTGTGAGCGATCGACGCGGCCCTGGCAAAAGCCGGCCGCGCGGGGCGCTCGCGACGTCTGGTTATGCGCCGCGGCCGGCCGGGCCGGCGGTATCGCGAACGGAGCAGTGAGCGAGGTGCGTCGTTGAGTTCTCGCCGCTGCTCACGCCCGGCCTGCAAGCGCGATGCCGTCTGCACGCTGACCTACGTGTACCGGGACTCGACGGCGGTGCTCGGGCCGCTCGCGGCCTATGTCGAGCCACACTGCTATGACCTGTGCAGCGCGCACGCCGACCGGCTCACGGCGCCACGTGGCTGGGACATCGTCCGGCTGCCGCTCGCGCCGAGCCAGGAAGCGGCGGCGGACGACCTCGAGGCGCTGGCGAACGCCGTCAGGGAGGCTTCCGCGCCGCCCAAGGCCGCAGAACCGGTCGGGCAGGGGATTGAGGTCGGCAGGCGCGGGCACCTGCGTGTGCTGCGGTCAGCGCCGCCGGAGCGCGGTCGTCCCCGCTAGTCCCGTCCCAGCGGACCACTGGTGCTGGCGACGATAGTCTGGCCGCCTGCATCTGCTGAGTTGTGCGCCAGCGGGCGGCACACACGGGGACGGTCGGGAAGGGCAAGCCGAAGTGGCCGACTACGGGAAGATCTTCAAGGCATACGACATCAGGGGCGTCGTCCCTGATGAGCTTGACGAGGGAGTCGCCGAGGCCGTAGGGGCCGCGTTTGCCAGGCTCACGGGCGCGCCCGCGATCGTGACCGTACACGACATGCGCACCACGTCCGGTCCCCTTGCGGCCGCTTTCGCCCGCGGCGTCACCTCGAGCGGCGCTGATGTGGTCGATGGCGGGCTCGGCTCGACCGACATGTTGTACTACGCCAGCGGTCACCTCGGCATGCCAGGCGCGATGCTGACCGCGAGCCACAACCCGGCGAGGTACAACGGAATCAAGCTGTGCTTGGCAGGCGCGAAGCCAGTGGGCCGGGACACCGGGCTCACCGAGGTGCGCGAACTGGCCAGCGCCTGGGTGCGCAGCACCGCGGCCTCCCCCGGCGTGGTGCACGAGAAGGACCTGCTGTCCGGCTACGCCGGCTACCTCAAGAGACTGGTCGACCTGTCGGGGATGAGGCCGCTCAAGGTCGTCGTGGACGCCGGCAACGGCATGGCAGGGCACACCGTGCCAAAGGTCTTCGAGGGGCTGCCGATCGAGTGCGTCCCGCTCTACTTCGAGCTGGACGGCTCGTTCCCCAACCACGAGGCGAACCCGCTCGACCCCGCGAACATGGCTGACCTGCAGGAGATGGTGACGAAGACCTCGGCCGACGTCGGGCTGGCCTTCGACGGTGACGCCGATCGGTGCTTCGTCGTGGACGAGCGCGGCGAGATCGTTTCCCCGTCGGTGCTGACGGCCCTGATCGCCGTCCGCGAGCTCGAGCGCGAGCCTGGCGCGACCGTCATCCACAACCTGATCACCTCCAAGGCGGTGCCCGAGATCGTCGAGAGCCACGGCGGCACGGCGGTCAGGACCAGGGTCGGACACTCGTTCATCAAGGCCGTGATGGCCGAGCGCGGCGCCGTGTTCGGCGGCGAGCACTCCGGCCACTTCTACTTCAGGGACTTCTGGTTCGCCGACTCGGGCATGCTCGCGGCGCTGCACGTCCTCGCCGCCCTGGGCGGCCAGGACAAGCCGCTGTCGGAGCTGCTCGCCACCTACTCCAGGAACGTGATGTCAGGCGAGATCAACAGCGAAGTCGCCGACCAGGCCGCGGCCACGCGGCGGGTGCGCGAGGCGTTCGCCGCGCGGCCCGGGATCAGCGCCGACGAGATGGACGGGCTGACGATCGCGGCGCCGACGTGGTGGTTCAACCTACGCCCGTCCAACACAGAGCCCATGCTGCGGCTGAACGTCGAGGCCGAGGACGACGCGACGCTCGCTAGGGTGACAGACGAAGTGCTGCACATCGTGCGGGAAAATGCGTAATGCCTGCCCGGCGTGCTTCCGAGCCAACCCACGATGGAGAACTGGTGAACATCGACGACTGGCTGCTTGAGATCCTCGCCTGCCCGAAATGCCACGCGCCGCTGCGCGCCGACGACGAAGCCAGCGAGCTCGTCTGCACCGGCGCTGACTGCGGGCTCGCCTACCCCGTCCGCGACGACATTCCGGTGCTGCTGGTCAGCGAGGCCCGCGATCCAGCCGCGGGCTAGCCTGCGGAACTGGCCCCATGAGTGAGCCAGCGGGCGGGCACGGTGACAGTCCGCGCGCTGTCCTCGCGGCCCTCGGCGCGAATATCGGCATCGCGCTGACCAAGTTCGTGGCCTTCGTGATCACCGGGTCGGCGTCGCTGCTCGCCGAGTCCGTGCACTCGGTCGCGGACTCCGGCAATCAGGTGCTGCTGCTGATCGGCAGGACCAGGGCCAGGCGCGAGGAGACCGAGCAGCACCCGTTCGGCTTCGGCGCTGAGCGCTACGTCTACGCGTTCATCGTTGCCGTGGTGCTGTTCGTGGTGGGCGCGATCTTCTCGGTATACGAAGGGATCTCGCGAATCATGCACCCGGAGGAGGTGCTCTCACCGGTCGTGGCCTTCGTCGTGCTCGGCGTGGCCATCTGCCTCGAGGCCTTCTCGTTTCGCACCGCCATCAGCGAGTCCAACGTTTCACGTGGCCGGGTCAAGTGGGGCGCCTTCATCAGGCGGGCCAAGGCGCCCGAGCTCCCCATCGTGCTGCTTGAGGACTTCGCCGCGCTGATCGGCCTGGGATTCGCGCTGTGCGCCGTCACCTTGTCGACCGTCACAGGAGACGGCTGGTGGGACGGCGCCGGATCGATCGCCATCGGCGCGCTGCTCGGCTGCGTGGCCGTGGTGCTCGCGGTGGAGATGAAGAGCCTGCTGATAGGGGAGTCGGCGAGCCCGGAAGTGCAGCGCGCGATCGTCGCGGCGATCGAGGACGCGCCGCTGATCGAGCAGGTCATCCACCTTCGCACGCTGCACGTCGGCCCAGAGTCGGTGCTGGTGGCCGCGAAGGTGGCGGTGCGGCGCGGCGAGCTGGCAGAGAGCATAGTGTCGGGCATCGACGAGGCGGAGCGCATGGTCAGGGCGGCGGTCCCGGTCGCCGGGCTCATCTACCTGGAGCCCGACCTGTACGAGGCAACGCGGCAGGACGCCGCCGATCCCGCCGTCAGCTCCGTCCGCGCCGCCCGCGGCGACGCGGACGGCGCGGACGGCCCAGGCGACGGCCAGCGAGCGCCCTGAACGCGGGCCGCTCGCTAGTCGCGGTATGTCATCACGCGGGGGATGACCTCGACGTTCGTCGGCATCGGCGGCGGACTGGCAGGTACCCGGTTCGCGCCGGGGCCAGGCAGGTACGCCCTGACGATGCCCCAGCCAAACAGCGCGAGCAGCCCGGCCACGCCGGAGAACACGTAGATGTTCCCGGCGATCACCTGAGCGCCGTGCCAGCTGAGCGGCTGTTTCAAGGGCACGTCGGTGACCACGTTGAGTCCGCTCTGCGTGCCGGTGAGCACTCCGATGACGGGAAAGCTGCCGAAGGCCAGCGTGATGAGCCCGGCGGCCCCGGCCCAGATTCGCCAGGACGCTCCCCTGGCGAGCAGCGCGAGGCCACCTAGCGCGGCGAGCCACGGCCCGGCCCAGACCCAGTGGTGCAGCCAGCTGATCGGTGAGATCAGCAAGCCGGTCAGGGCGCAGGTCAGCACGCCGAGCATCGGATAGCCGTCGCGGTGGAGCCAGGCGGCGCACGCCAGGCCGGTGATCAGCGTCAGCGCAGCCGCGATCAGCCACGGCCCGGCCGCGACCTGAGCGTGCTGCAGCAGCCTGCTCAGGTAGCCGCGGAGCGACTGATTCCGGGCCGAGGCGAAGAAGAACTCCGCGTTCGCCTTCGGCGTGCCGTTCGCCCGGTCGAGCAGCCCGCTTTGCCAGTAGGCCGCCGACGCGCCGGGCATCGCGGCGAAGCCCGCGCCGACGGTGGCAGCGAACGCCGCCGCGGCCACGCCCGCCTGCCGGAACCTGTGCGTGACCAGCAGGTACGGGATGAAGATCAGCGGCGTGAGCTTGATACCCGCGGCGACGCCCGTCGCGATCCCCGTCCACCAACGGCTCGGTGCGTCCAGCCGGTCCGCGGCGGCCGGGCGCAGGTCCCAGATGATCGCCGCCATCAGCAGCAGGTTGACCTGGCCGAGGCCGAGGTTGGCCTGTACGGGCTGGATCCACATAGCCGCCGCTGAGGCGGCGAGCAGGAGCCCGGCTCGAGCGCGGCCCTTCGGCACGCCGACGCCGGCCAGTGTCAGCCAGATCGCGGCCACCAGCGCACCGAGGCTCAGGGCTGTCATGCCCCACTTCAGAACCAGCGGACTGAGGAAGGACATCCCCGCGAAGAGCAGGGCGGCGAACGGCGGATAGATGAAGGGATTGCCGCCGCCAGGAGACACCCACTGGTAGAGCGGCGTCGGGTGACCTGAGCGGAAGTGGTAGGCGTGCCTGACGATCAGCCCGCCGTCGCGGAGGATGCCGAGATCGAACATCCGGGAAAGGAATGAAGGCTCCGCCGCGTGCAGGACGAGCCTGGCAATGGCGGCCGCGAACGCCGCGGCGCCGAACACGAGCAGCGGCGTGCCAGCTCGCCCGATCCTGGCTGACAGGGAGACCGCTCGCTCGTGGCCCGTCCGCGACGCGCGGCCCCGGACCTGAGGGCTGACCAGCGTGGCCGGCCGTGCGTGCCTGGCACGGTACGTCATGCGCACGGGCTGCCCGTGCGTTAAAAAGGGCAATCGCCCGGTGGGCTCAAGAAAAGGTCATGCGCGGCGGGTGGCGGTCACGGGATTGCCGAGCAGACGAAGCGCACGCTCCTTCTCGAAGTCCATGGCCATGGCCGTAAGCGGCCTGATTCTGCCGATCCTGCGGCCCAGTTCGGCCACTTCGGCGCGTGCCGACGGATCGGCCAGCACCCGCAATCCGAATGCCAGCGCCGCCGGGCTGATGTCGTAGCGCTGCTCGATCGCCAGGCCCAGCGCGACCGCGTCGAGGTCGGGCGCCCTGAACTGCCGGTGCCTGGCGGCTGCCTGGGTGCGCCGGTGCCGGACGACAGGGTGCCTGACCACGGGCAGCAGGCCGAGCGCCTCGCGGTAGCGCATCATCCGCGGCGAGATGCCAAGCCGCTGCGAGGCTTCAGTGATTCGCATGGGGCTAATTCTAACAAGTTCTTGTCAAGAACGGCCGGTTGAGGATGCGAAGCGGGGCCCGCATCCCGTAGCGTCGTCCGGGAGACGGATCGCCGCATGACGAGGAGCGCAGATGGCCGCCGAGCACCTTCCCTTCAAGGTCGCGGACCTTTCGCTGGCCGAGTTCGGCCGGAACGAGATCAGGCTGGCCGAGCACGAGATGCCAGGACTGATGGCGCTGCGCGAGGAGTACGCGGGCTCCAGGCCGCTAGCCAGCGCGCGGATCACCGGTTCGCTGCACATGACGGTGCAGACCGCGGTCCTGATCGAGACGCTGGTGGCGCTCGGTGCGCAGGTGCGGTGGGCGAGCTGCAACATCTTCTCCACCCAGGACCACGCCGCCGCCGCCGTGGCGGTCGGGCCGGACGGAACGCCTGACGACCCGCGCGGCATCGCGGTGTTCGCCTGGAAGGGCGAGACGCTCGATCAGTACTGGTGGTGCACCGAGCAGGCGCTGACCTGGCCGGACGGCGAGACGGGCGGTCCTAACATGCTCCTGGACGACGGGGGCGACGCGACGCTGCTCGTGCACAATGGCGCGGAGTTCGAGGCCGCGGGCGAGGTACCCGCCGGATCGGACGACGACCCGGAGGAGTGGCACGTCATCCTCGGCGTGCTGAGGGATGCCATGAAGGCCGACCCGGCCAAGTGGACTCAGATCGCCGGGCAGATCCTCGGCGTGACCGAGGAGACCACGACGGGCGTGCACCGGCTCTACGAGATGGCCAAGGCGGGCACGCTGCGGTTCCCCGCGATCAACGTCAACGACTCGGTGACCAAGTCCAAGTTCGACAACAAGTACGGCTGCCGCCACTCGCTGATCGACGGCATCAACCGGGCCACCGACACGCTGATCGGCGGGAAGGTCGCGGTCATCTGCGGGTACGGCGACGTCGGGAAGGGCTGCGCCGAGTCGCTGCGCGGACAGCGCGCCAGGGTAGTCATCACCGAGATCGACCCGATCTGCGCGCTGCAGGCGGCCATGGACGGCTACCAGGTCGCCACGCTCGAGGACATGGTCGAGACCGCGGACATCTTCGTCACTGCCACGGGAAACCTGCACATCATCACCGCCGAGCACATGAGCCGGATGAAGCACCAGGCCATCGTCGGAAACATCGGGCACTTCGACAACGAGATCGACATGGCGGGCCTCGCCAGGCTGCCCGGCATCCGGCGGAATGTCATCAAGCCGCAGGTCGACGAGTGGGTGTTCCCCGACGGGCACTCGATCATCGTGCTGTCCGAGGGCCGCCTGCTGAACCTGGGCAACGCCACTGGGCACCCGAGCTTCGTGATGTCCTCCAGCTTCACCAACCAGGTGCTCGCGCAGCTCGAGCTGTTCACCAAGACCGAGCAGTACCCGCTCGGCGTGCACGTCCTGCCCAAGCAGCTCGACGAGCGGGTCGCCCGGCTGCACCTGGACGCGCTCGGCGTCCGCCTGACCGAGCTCTCCAAGGAGCAGGCCGCCTACATCGGCGTCCCCGTCGAGGGCCCCTACAAGTCCGACCACTACCGCTACTGAGCCCTGCATGCCCGACGTGAGCCGCAACCTCACCCCACCTATGAACCGTTGGTGGCGCTATAGCCCCACCAACGGTTCATAGGGTGCGTCCGATGGGCGGGAGCGGGTACTGCTCGGACATTGCTGATGCGGGGCTGGCGGCGGGCGGGCTGGCGCGGATCGGGTGGGCTGAGCGGGCGATGCCGGTGCTCGGGCTCCTGCGCGAGGAGTGCGCGAGCAAGCAGCCGTTCGCCGGGCGGTCGATCGCCGCCTGCTTGCACGTCACCGCGGAAACCGCCGTCCTGGTCGGCGTGATCACGGCCGGCGGCGGGCAGGTGCACCTGGCCGCGTCCAACCCGTTGTCCACCCAGGACGACATCGCGGCAGCGCTGGCGAGTCAGCCCGGCGTCTTTGTTCACGCGAAAACGGGCGTTGACCGCGACGCGTATTACTCCCACCTGCACAGGGCGCTGGACGGGGAACCTGACCTGGTCGTCGACGACGGCGGCGACCTGGTGAACACGCTGCACACGGAGCGTCCTGAGTTGCTCCCCCGCGTAGCCGGCGGCTGCGAGTCCACGACCACGGGGGTCGTCAGGCTGGGCCAGATGGCGGCGTCCGGGTCGCTCGCGTTCCCGGTCGTTGCCGCGGACGCGTCGGTGACCAGGCGGATGTTCGACAACGGCTACGGGACCAGCCAGTCTGTGATCGACGGGCTGATGCGGGCCACGAACCTGCTGCTGGCCGGCAAGACGGTCGTGGTGGCCGGGTACGGCTCGTGCGGGCGCGCGATCGCGGAGCGGGCCGCGGGCCTCGGGGCGCAGGTGATCGTCACCGAGGTCGACCCCGTCCGTGCGCTCGACGCGATCATGTCCGGCTACCGGGTGCTGCCGATGGCCGACGCCGCTCCTGCGGGCGACGTGTTCATCACCGCGACCGGATCCCGCGATGTGATCGCCGGGCCGCACCTGGCGCTGATGCGGGACGGGGTGGTGCTGGCCAACGCCGGTCACTTCGACGTCGAGATCGACGTCCGGGCGCTCGCGGACCTGGCCGTCGACGTCAACCGCGGCATCCGGCCGAACGCCGACGAGTACGTGCTCGACAGCGGCAAGCGGCTCATCCTGCTGGCCGACGGCCGCGTGGTGAACCTGATCGCGGCAGAGGGCAACCCGGCCGCCGTCATGGACCTGTCGTTCGCGGCCCAGGCGCTCGCGCTGATGTGGCTGGTTAGCGGCGAGGCGGGGCTGGCGGCCGGCGTGTACCCGACGCCGGCCGCTATCGACACCGAGGTCGCCAGGCTGACCCTGGCCGCGCACGGCACCGCGATCGACACGCTGACGGCGGCGCAGCAGGAGTACCTCGAGTCGTGGCGGCACGGAAGTTGACGCTGGGACGGTCGTGAGGAAATGGCTGAGCACCGTTTAGTGACCAGTGCGCTGCCAATGGCACTCTAGAGATATGACGACGGACAGCATCGCCGCTGACCCGCTGCTGCCCGGGCTGCGCGCGCCGGGGAACCGGGTGAGCCGACGGGCGATTATCTACTGGACCGCGCGGGCGGCGCTCAGCGGAACTGTCGTGCTGATCGTCGAGCTGGTGTTCGCCGGGATGAGCGGCTTTCCGGCGGGGTGGCGGGCGGCGCTGATCACGACGTTCGTCCTCGCTGCCCTGCACGCGATCATGATGCCGCGCTGGCGGTTCAGCGTGCACCGCTGGGAGGTCACCGACGAGGCCCTGTACACGCGCTCAGGCTGGTTCTCCGTGCACTGGCGGATCGCGCCGATCAGCAGGATCCAGACCATCGACAGCCACAGGTCCGTCGGGGAACGGATCTTCGGCCTGGCGAACGTGACGGCTACGACCGCGTCGGCGGCCGGCCCGGTGCGGATCCACGGGCTCGACCGTCAGCTCGCCGACCGGCTGCTTGACCAGCTGGCCGTCGCGACGGGGCAGACGCCTGGCGACGCGACATGACGGCCCCCGATCTGGCGGGCGGGTCCGGGGACGCCGCGCTACCGGGGAGCGCGCTGGCGGACAGTGCAGTCGTGGGCGGGGCAGCCGCGAGCAGGGCGCTGGACGACGCCGTGCCTGCCGGCCCGGTCCAGCTGTGGCGGCGGCTGAGCCGCAGGAGCATGATCGTCCGTCCGCTGACCGACCTGGTCAGGCTGCTCCCGCTGGTCGCCGGGCTGCTGATCCTGCACACCAGGACCGGCGGCGGGCTGGTCTGGGGTGTGCTCGCGTCGGTATTCGCGGTCGTCACCGGGCTGGTGCACTGGGCGACGACCAGGTACATGATCACCGCCGAGCGGGTCTACCTGCGCCGGGGCCTGCTGAATCAGAAGACGCTGTCGGTGGCCAGGGACCGGATCCGCACCGTCGACGTGACCGCGCACCTGCTGCATCGCGCGCTCGGCGTGTGCCGGGTCAGCATCGGGACCGGCCGCAACGACCTGCGGTCGGGGGAGAGCTTCCACCTCGACGGCGTCACCAGGGCCGAGGCAGAACAGCTGCGGATCGAGCTGCTCACCGGGTTGGGCGCGCGAGCGCCGCTCGCCGCGGCGTCACCCGCGGCGGCGGCATCCGCGGCGGCGGCATCCGCGGCG
>DASUHI010000217.1:0-2941 GCA_036273575.1 Streptosporangiaceae bacterium
CTGGCGGTCAACGGCGAGCTCGCCGGCCAGGTCCGCGTACATAGACGTCAGTCCGTAGCCGCCGTGCGTCACGATCAGCGGGGTTCCGCTGCTGCCGCGGCTCTCCCAGTAGACGTCAACGCCGTCGACCGGCGCGTAACCGCTGGTCACCTCGCTGGGCATCGGAACTCCTCTCATTCGCGCCGTCACCCGACCCACGTAAAACGCTCTCACAGCCCCCAACTCATCGCGTCGCTTCCCGGCTCACGCGCCAGGTGAAAATCAGTGGGCCTGGGCAGGCACGTCGTGGCACGGTTGACCGGTGCGAAAGAATTACTTCGACGCGCCGGTAGCGCGCCGCTACGACGCCGATTCAGGTGACCGGTTCGACCCGTCCGTTCTCGAGCCGACGGTGAGCTTCCTCGCGGGCCTGGCGGGCCGCGGTCCCGCGCTTGAGTTCGGCATCGGAACCGGGCGGGTGGCGCTGCCGCTCAGCCAGCGCGGCATCGCCGTGCACGGGATCGACCTGTCACCTGACATGGTTGCCCGCCTCAAGGCCAAGCCGGGCGGCGACGCGATCGAGGTGATGATCGGCGACTTCGCTGCCGCGACCGTGCGGCAGACGTTCAGCATCGCCTACCTGGTCTACAACACGATCCAGAACCTCACCAGCCAGGACGACCAGGTCGCCTGCTTCCGCAACGCGGCCGCGCACCTCAGTCCCGGCGGGTTCTTCGTGATCGAGGTCGAGATACCACAACTGCAGCGGCTACCGCCGGGCGAGACGGTCCGGCCGTTCACGGTCACGTCGTCTCATCTTGGTTTCGACGAGATCGACGTCGCCGGGCAAGGGCTCATCTCGCATCACTACTGGGTGCAAGACGGTGAGTTCAGGACACTGTCCATGCCGTTCCGGTACGTCTGGCCCGCCGAGCTTGACCTGATGGCCCGGCTGGCGGGCATGTCGCTGCGCGAGCGCTGGGCCGGCTGGCAGCATGAGCCGTTCACCAGCGACAGCGTCAGCCACGTCTCGGTCTGGCAGAAGAACGCGTAGCGACGGCTCCTAGGACGACGGCTGAGTACGGGACAGCCGCGCGAAGACATCGGGGCCCATCCGCAGTCCCTCTTCGGCCTCGACGGCCGGATAGATGGCTATCTCGAAGACGTCGTTCCACTCCAGCTCGAGCTCCAGCAGCGCTTCGAAGCTGTCCGTCGAGAAGATGCTGATGACCTGAACCGACGCGGACGCGGGCCAGTACTCGCCGATGACCTGCACGCCTGGCGGGTACTTCCACGCCGCGCGGCGCGCCAGCGCCGCGTCCCTTTCGGCGGCCTGCACAGATGGACGGAAACTCAGCAGCGCGACGAAGTCCACGACGATCCCCCCGTTGATGCTCGTTAGCCCTCACCGCTGCCGTCGGTGACCGGCGTACAGCACGCGGTGAGCGCGAAGCTCAAGCTCACCACACGCCAGGAAGCAGCGTCAACGACACCCCCGGCAGGTCAGAGGCCCCGTGGGATCACGCGGATCACCGGAACGCGCGGAAGGCGGCGCGGACTTCCTCGACGCAGATGGCCGGCTCTCGAAGGCGGCGAAAGTGCCCTCTCCGCGCCACCCGTCATGGCAGGCGAACCGATCCAGGGCCGCGGGCGAAGATCACCCATACCTGGCCGCGGGCGAACAGCATGCGGTGCCCGTTCTTTAGGTAGAAGCTGGTCCCCCTGTTCTTGTTCTGCCTGATCCAGCGCACGTGATAGACGCGCCCGTCGCGGAGCACGTCGGCGCGGCCGTGACCTATCGTGACCGCGTACGGCGGCTTGATGCCGAGCTCGCGGAACGCAGAAAGGCGGATTCTGGTGTACTGCACGACGACGGTCTGCCCGCCGAGTACGCGCCCAAAGGCCGAGCGCGCGAGCCTGCCGTCCATCGACACGAACCAGCGGTGCTGCTTGTGCGACCACGAGAACATGAACAGGGCGGCCGGGTACGTGACGTGATATTCGTGAATCCGCTTGCCGCCCGCCGGGGCCGGCCCGAACCGGAACCCGATGTTCCGCGCCCGGCTGGCGTGCGGCGCCTCACGCAGCAGCGTCCTCGTCTTGGCGTACAGGTTGTACGGCTCAATCCGGCGGTAGTCCCGGTAGTAGCCGCCGACCTTTCCCGCGTACAGGTTCGCGATCCGCGCGTGCTCCACGACAGGCAGCAGCTTCGGCTGAGCCCCTGAGAACGCGAACGCCGGCCTGCCGAACTGCCTGAGCAGCTTGATGTCCTCCTCGCGGGCGCTCCTGACCGGTCCGACGACGGGCGGTATGTGCGAGGAGAACACGGCCATGATCCGGCTGAGCCAGCCGTCGACCGGCAGCAGGTACACGATGTCGGCCTTGGTCAGCCCTGTCGGCGGCCTCGCCTGCACCACGTTGTCGATCTTGAAGATGAGCTCCCGGCGCAGGTGCTTGATCCGCTTACCGGTGAACGGCGAAGTCAGCGGGCCCTTCTTGGTATGCGAGGGGGTGGGCGACGGCGTGGGGCTGGCGGCCAGCTGAGCGTGCCGCCGCGGCGGGGCCTGGTGGCTGGCCAGCACGAAGGCGACGCCAGCGGAAACAGCCAGCGCGACCAAGGCGCTGACTGCTGCGATCACCACCCGCGACGTGCGGCGTGCTCCTCCTCTGCCCAAGGGACGGAGGCTACCACCGCCGCATCGATGGTGCGGCCGCATCCAGGCGCAGGATGGTCTCCTCGATGTTGGCGTTCCTGGCGGGCGCGAACGAGACCTCGGTGCCGAGCCGGCGGAAGCCGGCCTAACCGTTAGCTGGCGGCCTTCGCGAGGGCGCCGGCCCGCCGGTAGCGCAGCTCTTTCTCGTCGACCCGCGCGCGCCAGAGCGCGGCGTCCTTGAAGTAGTGCTGCCTGAGCCGCCACGGCGCCGCGTTGCCCTGCAGCGGCAGCAGGTGCCTGGACCGCTC
>DASUHI010000218.1:0-13685 GCA_036273575.1 Streptosporangiaceae bacterium
ATCGCCGTCTTCTACTGGCTGGGTGTGGCCAGGCTGGTCCGAGGCGAGACGCTGACGCTGCGGACCAGAGAGTACGTGCAGGCGGTCAAGGTTCTCGGCGGCGGCAACCGCCGGGCGATCATGCGGCACATCGTGCCGAACGCGATCGGCACGATCATCGTCCAGGCCACGTTCGCGGTCGCCGACTCGATCATCATCCTGGCCGGACTCGGGTTCTTGGGCCTGGGCGTGCAGCCGCCCGCCACCGACTGGGGGTCGATGCTCTCCGGCGGCCTGCAGTACCTGCAGAGCGCCCAGAGCTACTGGTGGCTGATCTACCCGGCCGGGGTCGCGATCATCATCACCTGCATCGCGTTCAACTTCATCGGCGACGCGCTTCGCGACGCGTTCGAGACCCGGCTGCAGCGCCGTTAGGGAGGCTGGCGGATTCGTGGCTCCGGTACTGGAGATCGAGAACCTGCACACCAACATCAAGCTCCGCCAGGGCACCGTCCGCCCCGTGGACGGCGTGAGCCTGTATGTGGACCCTGGCGAGACGCTGGGCATCGTGGGCGAGTCCGGCTGCGGCAAGACCATGACGGCACTGTCGATCATGGGCCTGCTGCCGGTCGGAGGCTCGATCGCTGAGGGCAGGATCTTCCTCGGCGGACGGCACATCAGCGGCCTGTCTGACGAGCAGATGCGCAAGGTCCGCGGCGACGAGGTCGGAATGATCTTCCAGGACCCGCTCACGTCGCTGAACCCGACGATGACCGTCGGCAAGCAGATCGCCGAGGCGGTGCGGCTGCACCGTGAGGTCAGCAAAGAGCAGGCCTTGGACCGGGCTGCCGAGGTGCTCGACCTTGTCGGCCTGCCCAAGCCCAAGGAACGGCTCAATGAGTACCCGCACCAGTTCTCCGGCGGTATGCGGCAGCGGGTCATGATCGCGATGGCGCTCGCGTGCGAGCCGAAGCTGCTGATCGCGGACGAGCCGACGACGGCGCTTGACGTGACGATCCAGAAGCAGATCCTCGAGCTGATCGACGACCTGCGGCAGCGGCTGCAGATGTCTGTGGTCCTGGTGACGCACGACCTCGGAGTGATCGCCGGACGGGCGAACCGCGTCGCGGTCATGTACGCGGGCAAGATCGTGGAGACCGCCGACACCGCGACGCTGTTCGCCAACCCGCGGCACCCTTACAGCGAGGCACTGTTCCACGCGCTGCCCGACAAGGCCGCGGAGACCAGGGAGCGGCTGTACTCGATCCCTGGCGCGCCCCCTGACCTCATGAACCCTCCGAACGGCTGCCGCTTCGCGCCGCGCTGCCGGTATGTCCAGGACCGCTGCCGGGAAGAGGAGCCGAGCCTGCTTGGCGAGACGCCCGACCATCGCTTCGCCTGCTTCTTCCCGGTGGGTGAGACCGAGCGGGGTGCGCGCGGCGCGGTGCATGCCGGCACTGCGCTGCCGGCACGCACAGAAGACACATTCGCTCGGGTGCTTGGCGACGTGGTGTTGTCGGCGAAGAACCTGGTCAAGGACTTTCCTGTGACCGCGGGCGTCCTGCAGCGCCGGATCGGGTCGGTGAGCGCGGTCGCCAACGTCAGCTTCGACATCCGGCGCGGCGGGACGTTCGGGCTGGTCGGCGAGTCGGGCTGCGGCAAGACCACCATCGGCAGGCTCATCGTCGGGCTCGATAAGCCGACCTCGGGCACGATCAGTTTCGCCGGGACCGACCTGGCCGGGATATCTAGCCGGGCGTACCGGCGGATGCGCCGCCAGATCCAGTACATGTTCCAGGACTCTTACGCCAGCCTGGACCCGCGGATGCGGGCCGGGTCCATCTTGCGCGAGCCGCTCGTGGTGCAGGGCATCGGCAGCCGGCAAGAGCAGCAGCAGCGGGTCCAGGAGATGCTCGAGAACGTCGGTCTGCCCAAGGCTGCCCTCGACCGCTATTCGCACGAGTTCTCCGGCGGGCAGCGGCAGCGGCTCGGGTTCGCCAGGGCCCTGATGCTGCAGCCCGAGCTGATAATCGCCGACGAGCCGGTCAGCGCGCTTGACGTGTCGATTCAGGCCCAGATGCTGAACATGATGCTCGACCTGCAGCGCAAGATGGGCCTCACGTACCTGTTCATCTCCCACGACCTCGCGGTCGTCCGCTACCTGTCCGACCAGATCGGGGTCATGTACCTCGGCAAGCTGGTCGAGGTCGGTCCCGCTGACGAGGTGTATCTGACCCCGGCGCATCCCTACACCCAGGGCCTGATCGACTCCGCGCCGGTCGCTGACCCGGAGACCGAGCACGCCAAGGCGAGGTCCGGCGTGCGCGGCGAACTGCCGAGCGCGATCACGCCGCCGTCGGGCTGCCGGTTCCGCACCCGCTGCCCGCTCGCCCAGGAGATCTGCGCCGAGGTCGAACCCCCGCTGCGGCCGTTCAGCCCTGGCCAGCACCTCGCGGCCTGCCACTTCCCGCTACAGACGCCGATGTCGGCCGAAGCCGGGCCCGTCGTGGAGACGCCAGCGCTGTAGGGCTGCACAGCGGGCCGCTACACGGGCTTGCGCCCTGGCGGCCAGCCGTGCCTGGGCTGGTACCACGCCGCCGTGCAGCCGGCCGTGCCGCACCGCACGCACTGATGACCGCGGCCCGGATGGGTCATGGCGCCAGGGCAGTCGCACGGGGTCCAGCTGACGATCACCAGGCCAGGGCCCCAGCGGTGACCAGCCGGGCACTGCTCCGGGTACGGCCACCAGTCAGGCAGGGCGGGACGCGGACCTTCGCTCACCCCTTCAGTAGAACACAAGTTCGATTTCACGCGAGTCAAGAGCTGGGAAATTCACTCGCTAGCCACTGACCTAGCCCGTCGCTCGGACAGTTCGCGTTCGCGCGCGTTGGCGGTCAGCTCGCTGGCCCGCTTGAACTCGGCCCGCGCCTCAGCCGTGCGCCCGAGCTTGCGCAGCAGGTCGCCGCGGACGCTGGGCAGCAAGTGGTAACCGCGCAGCGCCGGCTCGGCGGCGAGCTGATCGACCAGGTCGAGCCCCGCCTGCGGGCCATAGGCCATCCCGACCGCCACCGCCCGGTTCAGCTCGACGATCGGCGACGGCATGACGTCGGCGAGCACGCCGTACAGGTCGGTCATCTGCACCCAGTCGGTCTCCTCAGGCCGGAACGCGCGCGCGTGGCAGGCCGCGATCGCCGCCTGCAGCACGTAGGGGCCCCGGGTCCCGCCCAGCTCCGCTGCCCTGTCCAGCGCGGCCAGCCCGCGCCTGATCAGGAGCTGATCCCACCTCGTCCGGTCCTGGTCGAGCAGCAGAACAGGCTCGCCGTCCGGTCCCGTCCTGGCGGCGATCCTTGACGACTGAATCTCCATGAGCGCGACCAGGCCGTGGACCTCAGGCTCGCCAGGCGCCAGCCCGGCCAGGACCCGCCCGAGCCGCAGGGCCTCATAACAGAGCGCGGGACGCATCCAATCGTCTCCGGCAGTCGCGGAGTAGCCCTCGTTAAAGATCAGGTAGATGACTTCGAGCACCGACGCCAGCCTGGCCGGGCGCTCCTGCCCGTCCGGGGTCTCGAACGGGACGTTGGCGCTGGACAGCGTCTTCTTGGCGCGGACGATGCGCTGCGCGATCGTCGGCTCTGGCACCAGGTAGGCACGCGCGATCTCCGCAGTGGTCAGGCCGCCGAGCAGGCGCAGCGTCAGCGCGACCCTGGCCTGAACGGGCAGCACCGGGTGACAGGCCGTGAAGATCAGCCGGAGCAGGTCGTCGTCGATGTCGTCGGCGATCGCCCGGTCGAAGTCGGCCGTCCCGTCTTCGTCGGCCGCCTCCAGATCCCTGCCGATCTCGGCGTACTTGCGCTCCAGGTCGCGGTTGCGGCGGAACATGTCGACGGCGCGGCGCTTGGCGACGGTCATGAGCCAGGCGCCCGGGTTCCTCGGCACGCCGTCGGTCGGCCACTGCTCGAGCGCGGCGACGACGGCGTCCTGAGCCAGTTCCTCAGCGAGGCCGATGTCGCCGCCCGCGTACCTGGCCAGCCCCGCGATGAGACGGGCGGATTCCATCCTGATCACCGTCTCGATCGCGGCGTGCGCGTTCACGAGCACCGATCACATCATCGGCCCGCCCATCAAGCAAATCTCGCTCCACATCACGACCCCGTGACCCGCCTGGCACATCCATGAACCCCCGCTGGTGCCAGGGGCCCAGCAGGGGTTCATCGATGTGCATTAGGCCGACTAGTAGACCGGGCGGATGGTGGACTCGCCTGGCCCGGCGATGGCGAGGAACCGCTTGGTCCACTCGATCGCCTCGTCCCTGTCGCGGGTCTCCATGACGGCCCAGCCGCCGACCAGTTCCTTCGCCTCGGAGAACGGGCCGTCCAGCACGGTGAAGTCCGTGCCGTCGTACTTGACCCGGACGGCCTCGTCGACCGGGCCGAGCCCGCCGGTCGCCACCAGCACGCCGGCCTTGGTGGCCTCCTCGACGAACGCGCCCATCTTCGCGTACATGTCCGGGCTTGGCGGCGGGATGGGGATGGACGGGTCGGCGAGGGTGTATCCCAGGAATCGCATCGTGTGCTCCTTCTGTCGTGCGTTGCTCTTCTGCCAGTGCGTCGAGTGGCGGGGCGCCAGATCGACATGGTCCCAAGAATTTTTGGAGATAACAGAACTCGGGCGCTGACCTGGCCACATACACCGGAGAGGCTGGCCCGCGCCGTCATCTTGGGCCATCGATCTCATCCTGCCCCCGCGGCCCATGGTTCGGGAGCCGGCCCAACCAGACGCGGCGGCGTGCGGCAAGATCGCCATAGGGGGGTGCTTCGTGGATCTTCGGCGGCGCGGATCGGCGCCCAGACGACGGCCGGCGGCGTTCTCGTCTTCGCGAATAGCTCCGCTATTCACTCCTCCTCCGCCTTGCCGGACCGCCGCCTGGATCGCCGCCCGCATCCACCAAGATCCACGAAGCGCCCCCGAGTGAATATCGGCGTGGCGGCGACGACGCTCGCCGTCGTCTTTCCGGCCGAGCTGCCTGACAAGAGCGCGATGGCGAGCCTGATGCTGGGCAGCCGGTACCGGCCCGTCTATGTCTTCGCGGGGGTCGCCGCGGCTTTCGCGGTGCATGTCGCGCTGGCACTTGTGGCAGGCGGGCTGCTCGCGCTGCTGCCGCACCGCGTGCTGTCCGCCATCGTGGCGGCGCTGTTCGGGGTCGGCGCGGTTCTCCTGGTGATTCGCCCCAGTGAGGAGAACGCGGTCGACAAGGCCACCGCCGACACGCCGCCGACCTTCCTCCGGGTTGCGACCACCAGCTTCGTGGTGGTCTTCCTCGGTGAGTTCGGTGACCTGACCCAGATAGTGATCGTGAACCTGGCGGCGCGCTTTCATGACCCGGTGGCCGTCGGGATCGGCGCGCTCGTCGCGTTGTGCGCGGTCGGTGCGCTGGCGATCGTGGGCGGCCGCGGGTTGCTGCGGGTCGTGCCGATCCGGCTCATCACGCTCGCGGGGGCGGCGGTCATGGCGGTGCTGGCGGTTATCAGCTTGATTAGCGCGATCCGTGGCTAATTCGGCGATGCCGGTTGTGGGCACCATGAATCGGTTTCTTCGGCCCTGGGGTGTCATCACTATTGAAACCATCGCGAACCGGCATAGTGCTGCGGCAGGTCTGCGATCTGGGCTCGCGCGCGGTTTTGACGCTGGCATACTGTCGCTGACTCGTTATTTAGGGGATGCGCATTAGCGGGAGCGAGCGGTGACGGAGCCGGGTGTTTCCGATATGCACGCGTCTAATCCGCGTGCGCTGTCGCATTCAATTGCTCCCGGGTACTGCCTGGCGCAAGGCACACTCGCGGACGCCCTGCCGATGGTCGGCCTCACGATAGCGGCTGCCGACGAAGACGGATGGGCGGCAGCTTCCGATCAGCTCGTGGCGGCCAGGCACGGGCGGGCCGCCGAGCGGTACGCCAACCTGCTTGGCCGGTCCCGCGGTCTGGTCAGGAAGGCGAGCAGGCTTCTGTCGGTCCTGTCCTGGTGCGAGGAGGACACCCCGCTGATGCCTGCCGGGCTGGCGGCCGACCTCGTTGAGGCTGAGCTCGGGTTCGGACTGCACGAGATCTTCACGGACTTCGATCCGCATCCGATCGCCGCCGCCTCGATCGGCCAGGTGCACGCCGCCAGGCTGCAAGACGGGCGGGACGTCGCCGTGAAGATCCAGTACCCGGGTGTCGGCGAGGCCATCCGCGCGGACCTGTTCGACGGCGACGAGCTCGCGTCGTTCCTGCGGCTTGGCTGCGGGATGATGTGCGTGCAGGCTGACATCGCCGCGATCGCCAGCGAGCTGTCGGCGCGGATCGTCGAGGAGCTTGACTACGAGGTCGAGGCGGCCAACCAGGAGGCGTTCGCCGCCGCCTACCGTGGCCACCCGCTGATAAGGATTCCAGACACGGTGCCCGAGCTGTGTACGCCCAGGTTGCTGACGATGGACCTCAGCCGGGGCTATTGCTGGGAGAGCGCCAGGACGGCCCCGCAGCACCTGCGGGACCGTTGGGGCGAGGTGATCTACCGGTTCGCGACGGGAAGCCTGACCAGGCTCGGCATGCTGAACGCCGATCCCTGTCCGCGCAACTACCTGTTCCACGACGACGGCGGCGTCACCTTCCTCGACTTCGGCTGCGTGCGCAGGTACAGCGCCCCGCAAGTGGGGACCGTGCAAGCCGCGATGCGCGCGATCGCCGGCGGCGACGCCGGCCTGCTGCTCGAGGCGCTGGTCCACGCCGGCTACGCGAGCCTCTCGGACCCGCCCGACGAGGATGACCTGCTCGCCTGGCTGCAGGCCGTGCACGCCCCGATCGTCGCCGAACAGCCGTACACCTACTCGCCGGCCTTCGCCGCCACGTTGCGCGGCGCCGACCTGGCCAGGTCCGGCCGGTACGCCGACGTCATCAGCAAGCTGAAGATCCCGGCCGACTTCCTGGCAGTGATCCGCGTCAACCTCGGCGTGGCCAGCGTCCTGGCGGGGCTCGGCGCGACCGGGGACTGGGCTGCCATGCACCGCGAGTACTGTCAGTCGGCGGGTTTCCCCGGTTGCCCGGATACCTGAGATAGGTAGGCCCTGTGCCGGACGCGTTCTCGGTGCTGACCGGACCGAAGGGCGCGGTGGTCACGTTGTCCGGCGCACACATGTTTCTCGTGCGCGTCACGTCGTGAACGTCCGGGCGGCGGCGAGGTGCCCCGCCGCCACCCGGACGTCTGAGAAGACGCTAGGACTTGGTCGTTCCCGAACCGACCGGCTCCTGCGAGGATCCGGGCGTGGCGGTGCCGGGCTCGGCTGGCTTGACGTCCTTAGAGGACGCCACCCGGCGCATCGGCATCGAGCGCGGCCGCGGCCACCTGCTCGTCGCGGAGGTGTCAGCGTCGCCTATGGCGCCAGCGGCAACCGGCTCGTCCGCCGCGATGGCGGGCTCGGTCACGCTCGCGTCACGCACGGACACCAGCGACAGCCTGCCGATCGCGATCGAGGCGATACCGACGATCACGACGCCCAGCCCGGAGAAGAACCCGACCTGCTCCATGGCCCTGGCGATCGTGCCGCCGACCGGGAAGCCCTGAGTAAACACGTTGTGCGTCCACAGCGGCGCCAGCGCGGTGCCGACGGCGAACCACACGCCGCTGGCGACGGCCAGCAAGCCGCCGAGCAGCGCCATCGGCCTGAACTTGCTGACGAGCAGGATCACCCCGCCGAGGAAGGTCCCGGCGGCCGGCAGGAACTCGAGCCAGACCCGGCCCGAGGTTATCGTCCAGACGTGGTTGGGCGTGTACGCGTAGTGGACGTACGGTCCCACGAGCGGGATGAGCCCGCCCCAGATCCCGAGGAGCACAAGCAGCACGCCGCTCGTCGCGCCGCGGCTCCGCGACACCCTCAGCATCCCAGCCATTCCGATCACTTCCTTCGTTTCCGGTGGCTATGCAATGCTCAAATCAGGGAATAACAACCATATCCAATTTGGGCTCGGGTCAGGCCCGCTTCTCACTGCCCGTGCGGTTCCTCTTCAAACATGGCCGGGCGACCTCGGTGATGGCGGCTGGCCCCGGCGCGACATTGGGCGCCTTATGACGGCACAATGACACCGGTGAGGCGGCCGCGTGATCGGGCGGCGCCTGTCGTCTGATCACGAGGGGTGGGCATCGCATGCGCGTAGGACTGCAGATTCCTGACTTCACCTGGCCGGGCGGGTCGGCCAGGCTTGGTGCTGACCTGGCCGCCGTGGCCAGGACGGCCGACGACGCGGGCTTTGAGTTCATCAGCGTGATGGACCACTTCTTCCAGATCAGGGGCGTGGGGCCTGCCGAGCACGAGATGCTCGAGGCCTACACGACGCTCGGCTACCTCGCGGCGTGCACGTCGCGCGCCAAGCTGATCACGCTCGTGACCGGTGCCGTCTACCGGCACCCTGGCGTGCTCGCCAAGATTGTCACCACGCTCGACGTGCTCTCCGGCGGTCGTGCCTGGCTGGGTATCGGCGCGGCGTGGAACGAGGAGGAGTCCAAGGGGCTCGGCATTCCGTTCCCGCCGGTCGCCGAGCGGTTCGAACGGCTCGAGGAGACGCTGCAGATCTGCCTGCAGATGTGGAGCGGCGACGAGGCACCCTATCGCGGCACGCACTACGACCTCGACCGCCCGCTGAACTCGCCGCAGGCGCTCACTAAGCCGCACCCGCCGATCATGATCGGCGGCGGCGGGGAGAAGAAGACGCTGCGTTTCGTCGCGCGTTACGCCCAGGCCTGCAACCTCTTCCCGACCCCGGACCTCGCGCACAAACTCGACGTCCTGCGCGCGCACTGCGACGCCGAGCAGCGGGTCTACGACGAGATCAGCAAGTCCTGCTATTTCATCTTCGACGTCGGGCCCAAGGGCGAGAGGGCCAGCGAAGTCGTCGACCGGCTCGGCGACCTCGCCGCGATGGGGTTCGACACCGCCATCGGGGCGGTGGCCAACGTCTGGGAGCTCACGCCGCTCGAAGTGATCGGCAGCGAGGTCATCCCGGCGGTCGCGAACCTGTGAGCACGATCAGGTCGCTGACCAGCCCGTCCACCGGGTGACCAGGATCTCGATAACCGGCCCCGCCGGCGGGTCGGCGGCGTACTGCGGGTAGCGGCTGGCGAGAAGGCCGACGGGCGCCGCCAGCTCGGCGGGCTTGTCGAGGACCGCGGCCGTGCCGTCGGCGCGCGCCCACCACAGGGCCTGCCAGTCGTCGGCGTAGTGGTCGGCGAGCAGGCACACCGCGGGGTTGGCGCGGATGTTCGCGAGCCTGCGCAGGTCGCGGGTGGACTTCGGCTTCGCGTCGACGGCCGTGTAGATCACGTCGCCGGCCGCGGCGAACGTGACGGGAACCAGATGCGGCCGCCCGTCGGCGGACACCGTCGCCAGTCTCGCCGAGCGCGCCGCCTCGAACCGCCGCCTGGCCTCGGCCGCACCGAGCCGCATCCGCCCTCCGTCATGGTTGCGTCACTAGATCAGCCGGTGCCGGTCTTGCTCGTCGTTCACCGGGTCAGGGACGACACCCGGCGCAGCACCTCGTCTTTGCCGAGGACTCGCGCGACGCTGAACAGGTCAGGGCTCTGCCTCGAGCCGGTCAGCGCCACCCTGATGACCTGAGAGGCGTGGGTAATCGAGCCCGCGTACTCCTGCGGCGCCTGCTTGAACTGCTTGGCGGTCGGGGCGAACCCGTGTTTCGCGGCGAGGTCCCTGATCTGGGCGAACCACTCGTCCTTGTCGCTCAGATCCTGGTAGCCCTCGGCGAAGTCGGCGGCGAACGCGCGCACCAGGTCATCGGGGAGCGTGCCGAGCCGTTCGTCGCCCAGCGTCACCGGCGTGAACAGCTCGGAGAAGAAGAAGCCGTACGCGGATCTGAAGTCCGACCACTTGCGCAGGTCCTTGCGCGGGTTGGGAACCCCGACCCGCTCGACCGCCAGCGCCGCGAGCGCCAGGTCGTGCTGCGCGTCGAGCACGTCTGCGAGCTCGGGGTCGTACCGCCTCGCCCAGATGCGCAACGCCGCCAGGATTTGCTGGGTGCTCAGCGTAGCGATGTGATCGGCGCTGATGTCCTCGAGCTTCACCTGATCGATCAGCGGTCCCGCGCCGCCCAGCTCGGACAGCTTGATCGGCGCTTCCAGCGCGGCGTCGAGCGGCATCTCGGCCAGCGAGCCGTTGGCCAGCCCGCGCAGGTAATACAGCACCGCCTTGGCGGGATACCCCGCTTGCAGATAGAAGTCGACGCTTGCCTCGGGATCCTTGCGCTTGGACAGCTTGCGCTTCCCGCCGGGAATCTGCTTCATCAGCAGCGCCGTGTGCGCGTATCGCGGGGGCTCGAAGCCGAGCGCCTCGAACAGCTGCAGGTGCATGGGAACAGAGGGCAGCCACTCCTCGCCCCTGATCACGAGATTGACGCGCATCAGGTGGTCGTCGACCGCGTGCGCGAAGTGATAGGTGGGCAGCCGGTCAGGTAGCTGGGAGGACTTCAGGATGACGACGTCGTTGTAGTTGTCCTCGGCCGACAGCCGGCCCCTGATCGCCTCGTCGAACTCGACGCGCCGGCCGGGAATCCCAGGCGAGCGGAACCTGACCACATAGGGCGTGCCCTCGGCGAGCTTGGCCTCGACCTGCGCGGGCGTGGCGTCCCGCCAGGTCGCCCACCGGCCGTAGTAGCCGGGCGGCACCTTGGCCTGTTGCTGGAGCTTGCGCATCTCGGCGAGCTCGGCTGAGGTGGCGAAGCACAGGTACGCCTTGCTCTGCCGAAGCAGTTCGCGGGCGTAGCTCATGTAGATGGCAGACCGCTCGGACTGGTGGTAGGGGCCGTAGCCGCCGTGGCCCTCCCGCTCGTCAGGCTCCAGGCTGAAGTAGCTGAACGCCCTGTCGAACTGCTCGAGCGCGCCCTGCACCTCGCGCGCCTGGTCCGTGTCCTCGATCCTGACGAGATAACGGCCGTCCGACCGGTGCGCGACGTCGAGGTCGATCATGGCCATGTAGATCGTGCCGATGTGCATATAGCCGGTCGGCGACGGGCCAAGCCTGGTAACCAGCGCGCCCTGCGGCAGCTCGCGCGGCGGGTAGCGCTGCTCCCAGTGCTCCGGTGACGGCAGGTCGGCAGGGAACAGCTGATCAATCACGCGCCCACGCTACCAACCCGGCGTCGCCGTGCCCGAGCCTGCGCGGCGGGCGACACGCCGTCGCGTGGCAATCGCGGGGAATGCGGCGCGGCGGCAGAGATGATGGCTAGTCGGCATTGACGCGTCACGATTTGCTGGAGCGCCGGATGAGACTGCTCCACACCTCGGACTGGCACCTCGGGCGGACGCTGTACGGCGAGAACCTGCTCACCTATCAGGCGGCGTTCCTCGACTGGCTGCTGGCCGAGGCGACCGCGCGGCAGGTTCACGCGGTCGTGGTGGCCGGCGACGTCTACGACCGTGCCGTCCCGACGACGGACGCGGTCGCCGTTCTCGACCAGGCCCTGCGCGGGTTCGCCGCCGCGCGCATACCCGTGCTCATCACCAGCGGCAATCACGACTCGGCGATCAGGCTCGGCTTCGGCTCGCGGCTGAGCGAGGCCGCGGGCGTGCACCTGCGGACAGCCGTGGCGGAGATCGCCAGGCCAGTGCTGCTGACGGACGAGCATGGCGACGTCGCCCTGTACGGCATCCCCTACCTGCTGCCCGACGCGGTGATGGCCGACCTGGAGGCCGAGCGCTCGCACGCATCGGTGCTCGCGGCCGCAGCCAGGCTGATCAAGGCCGACGCGCGCGAGCGCGGCGTCGCGCGCA
The DNA here is from genome assembly GCA_036273575.1 of Streptosporangiaceae bacterium. GTDB lineage: Bacteria > Actinomycetota > Actinomycetes > Streptosporangiales > Streptosporangiaceae > Chersky-822. The sequence goes on from DASUHI010000218.1 coordinate 11,788, forward strand.
CGGTGGTCGCGGCGCACGCCTTCATCACCGGAGCCGTCGCGTCGGACTCAGAACGCGACATCAGGGTCGGCGGCATCGGCGACGCGCCCGCGTCGCTGTTCGACGGCCTGACCTATGTCGCGCTCGGCCACCTGCACGGCCAGCAGGACGTGAGCGCCCATGCGGGCTGCACGACAGTCAGGTACTGCGGGTCACCCCTGGCGTTCTCGTTCTCCGAGCGCCACCACCGCAAGTCCGTGACGCTTGCCGAGATCGACGGCTCTGGCCAGGTGACGACGACCAAGCTCGCCACCCCCGTGCCGCGCCCGCTGCGGGAGGTGCGCGGCAGGCTGGACGACCTTCTGGCTCGCCCCGACGACGTTGACCTGGCCGGCGCCTGGGTCAAGGTGGTGCTGACCGATACGGTCCGGCCGGCCTCCCCGATGGAGCGGTTGCGTAGGAGGTGGCCGCACACGCTCGTCCTCGACTTCGAGCGTGCAGGCGAACTCGCGAGCGGCGCCGCTGACCTGCGCCGGCTCCGGCAGGCCGTCGACCCGGTCGAGATCTGCGAGCTGTTCGTGGAGTACGCCAGCGGCGGGCCGGCCGGCGCAGCTCAGCGGATCGTGCTCCGCGACGTCGTCGAGGCCGCGTGCCGCGCCGACAACGGGGACATGGCCGCCGCAGTGGCACTGCGCACGACCAGTACCGAGCCAGCTGAGATCGCCGATGTCGACGAGGCCGATTCCGTCGACGAGTGGCTCGCGAACGCCGGCGGGACCGGCGGCTGGCTGCAGGCGGAGCTTGCCTACCCGGACGCCGAGGAGGGTGCACGGCGGGGAGGACGCAGGAAGACGACGGCGGCCTGATGCGAATGCACAGCCTGGACCTGCAGGCGTTCGGGCCGTTCGCGACGGCTCAGCGGATCGACTTCGACCGGCTGGCGGGCGGCGGGCTGTTCCTGCTCGAAGGGCCGACCGGCGCAGGAAAGACGACGGTCCTCGACGCGATCACGTTCGCGTTGTACGGCGGGCTGGCCGGCGAGGACGCCGCCGACGACCGGCTGCATTCGCACTTCGCCGACCCGGACCTCGAACCGTCAGTCACGCTGGAGTTCTCGCTGCGCGGCACCCGGTACCGCATCACGCGCGTGCCTGAGCACCGCCGCCCGAAACGCCGTGGCCACGGCTACACCACCGAGGCGATGCGGGTGCACCTGGAGCGGCGGGACGGCGGCCGGTGGGTGAGCCTGTCTTCCAACAAGGCCGAGGTTGGCGACCACATAGACGCGGTCGTCGGCCTGAGCAGGACCCAGTTCACCCAGGTCGTCCTCCTGCCGCAGGGCGAGTTCGCGCGCTTTCTCCGCAGCGACGACGACGCCAGGCGTGCCGTGCTGACCAAGCTGTTCGGCACCGAGCTCTACGATACGATCACGGCCGAACTGGACCGCCGCCGCGCTGAGGCCGTGCGGGCCAGGCAGGCCGCGGACGCCGGGATAGCCGCGGCGGTCTCCGCCGCGGCAGAGGCGGCCGGGCTCGACGCCGCCGCCAGGAGCGAGCTCATCGGCATGCAGGCTGGACCGCGCGGGACGGCCTTGCGGCAGCTCGGCGACGACGTCGCCGCCTCGCTGGCTCAGGCGGCCGCCGTCCACGAGGAGGCCGTGACCGCCGAGCGGGCCGCGCGCACTGCCAGCGATCAGGCCGTCGGCCAGGCCGGGCTGATGACCAGGCTGACCGGTGCGCTCAACGCGCTGCGCGAGCACGAGGCGACCAGGGACGCGCACGAGTTGCGCTCCCGCCAGCTCCGCGCCGCGAGGCGCGCAGAGCCGGTCAGGCCGCTGCTCGCCATGCTCGCGGGCGCGGAAGCCGCGGCGGCCAGGGAGCGGACCGCCGTCGCCGACCTCTTCGGCGGCGCTGACGAGC
>DASUHI010000219.1:0-3542 GCA_036273575.1 Streptosporangiaceae bacterium
GAGCAGCCGCAGCACCAGCGCCCGCTCGGCGGGCTCGCCAGGCACGATCGGGCCGGCGGCCCGGGCGGGATCAAGACCCGCCTTGGCGAAGATGGACCTGACGCGCGCCGCCGCGTACTGCAGGTAAGGGCCGGTGTTGCCGGTGAGAGCGAGCATCCGGTCGAAGTCGAGGACGTAGCTCGAGTCCCTGGCCACCGACAGGTCGGCGTACTTCAGCGCGCCGATGCCGACGGCCTCCGCGATCTGCGCCCGCAGATCTGGATCGTCGTACCTGTCCTTGATCACTTCCTCGGCGCGCGCGACGGCGTCGTCGATGAGCTCGATCAGCTTGACCGACGTCCCGGCCCGCGACCTGAACCGCTTCCTGTCGGCCCCGGTCACCATGCCGATCGCGGCGTGCTCGGCCTTCACCGAGGCTGGCAGCCAGCCAGCCTGCCTGGCGACGGCGAACACCATGGCCAGGTGCTGCGACTGCTCGGAACCGACCACGTACGTGATCCGGTCGGCGTGCAAGTCGTTCACCCGGTACCTGATCGCGGCCATATCGGTGGTGCCGTAGCCGTATCCGCCGTCGCTCTTGCGCAAGATCAGCGGCAGCGGCTTGCCGTCCCTGCCCGTGAAGCCCGGCGGGAACGCGCACAGCGCCCCGTCGCTGATCCGCGCGATCCCGGCCTGCTCAAGGTCGCGGCAGACGTCCTCGAGCATGTCGTTGTACATGCTCTCCGGCGCGAGGTCGGCGTCGGTCAGCGTCACGCCGAGCTTGGTGTAGATGGCGTTGTAGTAGTGCTTGCTGTCGTCGATCAGCGTCCGCCAGAGCCGCAGCGTGTCAGGGTCGCCAGCTTGCAGCGCCACCACCCTGCGCCGCGACCGGTCGGCGAAGCCAGGTTCGGTGTCGAACTTGACCTTCGCTGCCTGGTAGAACGGGTTGATCTCACCGGCGGCGAGCTGCGCGTGCGCCGCCTCCTCGCCGATGTCGATGAAGTGCTCGAGCAGCATCCCGAAGTTGGTGCCCCAGTCACCGATGTGATTGGCGCGGATGACGTGGTTCCCGAGCCTCTCAAGAACGCGGACGAACGCGTCCCCGACGATGGTCGTCCTCAGGTGGCCGACGTGCATTTCCTTGGCGGTGTTCGGCGCTGAGTAGTCAACGACGACCACGAGCGGATGGCCGGTCCGCTCGATGCCGAGAAGCGGGTCCGCCAGCTGGGCCGTCGCCGCCTCGCCGAGCCAGGAATCGCGCAGCGTGATGTTGATGAAACCCGGCCCGCTCACTTCGGCGTGGGCCACCATCGCCGAATCGCTGAGATGGCCTGCGATCTGCGCGGCGACCTCGTGCGGCCGCCTGCCGAGCCGCTTGGCGAGCGCGAGTGCGACGTTGGCCTGATAGTCCGCGAACGCCGAGGGCCGGATCAGCGGGTCGGTACCGGCATAGTCGGGTCCGAACTCGGCGGTGAGCGCCGCGCTCACGTCCGCGGCGAGCGCGGCCTGCAGATCAACCATGCTTCAGCCTATCGAGCGCAGGCAACGGATTAACGCAGGCGCTGGCGCGGGCGGAGGGCCGCTCGGTCAGGTGCGGCGGAGGAAGCCGCCGCCGCGATGCGAGCCGAGCCGGGCCTGGACGCGCTCGGCGGTGCGGCCGCGGGTCAGGTCGGCGGCCAGGCGGCAGGCCGCGGCGACGCCGCGCTCGGTCGCGGCGCCGTGCGCGATCACGATCGTGCCCTCCAGCCCGATCAGCGCGGCGCCGCCGTAGGTCTCGGCGTCGAGCCGTTCGCCGAGGTCGCGGAGTTCCTTGCGCTGCAGTGCGGCGCCGAGCTTGGTCAGCCGCGAGGCCTGAAGCGCCGTCTTGAACTGAGCGGCAGTGAAGGCCGCTGTTCCCTCTATGGCCTTGAGCGCCACGTTGCCGGCGAATCCCTCGGCGACGATCACGTCGACCTTGCCGGCGAGCAGGTCGCAGCCCTCCACGTTGCCGGTGAAGTTGACCGGAACGACTCCGTTCGGCGGGTCGGCGCTCAGCAGCTCGTAGGCACGCCTGGTGAGCTTGTTCCCCTTGCCGGGTTCCGCGCCGATGGACAGCAGGCCGACCCGGGGGGCCGTGATCCCGAACGCCACCTCAGCGTAGGCGGAACCGAGCTGTGCGAACTGGGCGACCATCTCTGGCTTCGGGTCCGCGATGGCCCCGGCGTCGATGAGCACGGTCGGATGCGGCAGCGTCGGGAGCGCAACCGCGATCGCGGGGCGCAGCACCCCGGGCACGTTACGCAGCCGCAGCCGGGCCGTCGACACGACCGCGGCGGTCGAGCCCGCGGATACGACCGCGGTGGCCTGGCCGAGGTGGACGAGCTGACAGGCAACGGCGATGCTCGACCGCGGCCGGCGCCAGCTTGCGAGCGCACCCTCCTCCATCGCGACCGAGTCCTCGGCCGCGACGAGCCTGACCTTGCCCATGACGCCGTGGCTGGCGAGCAGCGGCCTGACCTGGCCGGGACGGCCGACGAGCACGACGCCGATGCCCCTGCGGTATGCGGTCACGGCGCCCGCGACGATCTCCGCTGGCGCGTGGTCGCCGCCCATCGCGTCAACGGCGACAACCGGCTGGCTCGCGCTAGCCCTGGCAGGCCGGTAGCCCTCGCTGGCAGTTCCTGCCGTGCCGGACGCGCCCGCCTCGCCGGCCCCGCCCGGCAGGGGCTCGCCTGTGTTCTGCCCCGTGCCGCTCTCCGTCACGCGGGAGCCTGCGACGCCTCCGCCTCCGGCAGCGACGCAGCATCCGTCTCGGCGGAACGGACGGTGCCGGGGGGCCTGGCGTCCCGCTTGATGCCGAGGCAGCTGAGCGACGCAACGACCAGGAGGACGACAGGCCAGATCATCGTCGAGTGCATGGCGGTCACGTACCCCGCCGAGAACACTTCACTAGCGAGCCTGTGCATCTCGCTGGCGAGTGAGGCGGGCGTGCCTGGCGGCAGCTTGATGTGCGCGCCCTGCGTCGGGTTCGCGGCCGAGCCGTGCTGGGCTGACCTGGCGAATCCGGCGACGAAGTGCCTCCTGGCGCTTGCCGGCAGCGAGCCTGCGTGCTGTGCCGCCGCCACCGGCAGCGCGGCCGCGATGCGGTTCTGCAGCAGGGCCCCGACGGCCGCCGTGCCGATGACGGCGCCGACCTGCCTGACGGTGTTGATCATGCCGGACGCCGCGCCAGCCACCCGCGGCTCGATGTTGCGCATCGCGACGGTCGTCATCGGCGCGAACGTGCAGCCCATGCCGAGGCCCGCGATGGCGAGCGTCCAGATGAAGTCCTGCCAGGCCGAGGTTGTCGTCGCGATGACCGCGGTCAGGCCGAAGCCGATCGCGAAGAACATCAGGCCGGACATCAGGATGTACTTCCCGCCGATCTTGTCGGTCAGCCGGCCCGCCACTGGCGCCACGAACATGGAGATGACCGACGCCGGCGCCATCGTCAGTCCGGCCTTCAGCGCGGAGAAGCCCAGCGCCGACTGCAGGTAGATGGTGAACGGCAGGAAGATGCCCATCATGCCGACCGAGAGCACCCC
>DASUHI010000220.1:0-13676 GCA_036273575.1 Streptosporangiaceae bacterium
CATGCCCTAAACGGAGATTGTTATGCGCGCGCGACGCTCGGCGGCCGCTGTCGGGCGCGCGCATCAGCGCAGGTGCGCTACCCTTGTGGCCGCGGCGCAATCAGTCAGGAGTCACCGGCTCCCGGCGGCACTGGTAGCCCGATCCCGCGTAGCTCAATCGGCAGAGCGTCCGGCTGTTAACCGGCAGGTTATAGGTTCGAGTCCTATCGCGGGAGCTATCTGACCAGCGGAAACGTCCGTCCGGACCACCTCGTGCGATAGCGAAACCGGCCGGACGTGACCGGCCTGTCGTAGAGCAGATTGCTCGCGCCGGCCACGCCTCGTAGATTTGCTCTCGACAGCAAAGCGGGCTGGGCGGTGCTGGAACACTGTGATCCCGGCGCTGACCGGAAAGCGAGTTCCGGGGCAAGAACTCGCTCCGGCAGCGCGCAAGCCGGTCACGCACAGGTATCAGGCCAGACACCGTTAGCCCGCCGCGCTCAACTTGCCCGCGCCACGTTCAACCAAAACGAGCCGCGCCCCGCGCCCCGCATGCTCCGGCCGGTACGCAAATCACAAGTTGAATTTTTCAACTATCGGCAGGTAAAGGCCGATTAAATCGACCGCGTCACAGAGAATCGGGCCGGAGACTGCACTTTCGTGAGCGTGGGTGTTAGAAACCGGGCCCCGCTATTCTTCGGCGGCGCTTATCACGCTCTGCTATCGCCGATGGTGTCAAGCTCGATGACAAGTCAAACCTTAGGCGCAGCTCGCCGTCCCCCCAGCTGACCGATGCCAGTTTTGGACAATCACGGCTGCGGCGTCCCTGAACCGCTAGGGAGGCGATGTGACGCCGGCGATGAGCGCCGCCATGACACCGAGCAGGATCACGACGAGCACGATGACCGCCACCACATAGCGGGCGTTGCGGACGGTACGCACTACTCAGCGTAGCCGACGCATCTCCAGACGCAGCCGTTCGCGGATGCAGTGACGGACTCGGCTGCTAAGGGCGACCTCATCCGGTGGCACCATGCGGACCGTTGCCCGGCCGGATACCGATATCGCCTCGAAGAGCGGGCCGGTGAATTCCTCCCGCCGCAAGATCCTGGCCACCGTGATCACGGGCAACCTGGACTTCGCCCAGAGCGTGTTCGCTGGCGGGTGGCTGTTCACGGCGAACGGCACCGGCGTCTACGCGTGGGCGCCCTAGCCCGCACGCTGTTGCTTGGATTGCTGCGGTCAGGGGATCAGGAGGGTGCGGAGGGCGCGGCCGGACTCGAGGTCGTCGAGGGCGGCGGCGGCTGACTCGAGCGGCAGCCGTGCCGAAACAAGCGCGTCGAGTTCCAGTTCTCCGGCCATGAACCGGTCGACCAGCGCTGGGATGTCGGTTGCGGGGCGGACGCTGCCGTAATTCGAGCCGAGAATCCGCTGGTCGGACTCGGCGAGCGCGAGCGGCTCGAAGGACACCGTGGCCCCGTCTGGGGGCAAGCCGACGATCACGGCCGCCCCGCCGAGGCCGAGCATGGCGATCGCCTGGCTCGTGGTGCTGGTCAGGCCGATCGCGTCGAAGGCGTAGTCGACACCGTCGGGGACCAGGTCGCGCACCGCGGCAACGGGGTCGTTCATGCTGGCGTTCGCTTGGTCGGTGGCGCCAAGGCGCGCGGCGAGCGCCGTCTTCTCCGGCCGCACGTCGATGGCGACGATCCGGCTCGCGCCTGCGAGCCGCGCGCCCTGCACGACGGACAGGCCCACGCCGCCGCAGCCGATCACCGCGACCGTGGCGCCCGGTTCGACGCCCGCCGTGTTCGCGACCGCTCCCATGCCCGTTGCGACAGCGCAGCCGATCAGGGCCACTACGTCGAGCGGCGCGTCGTCGCGGATCTTGATCGCGCCAGAGGCTGGCACGACCGTGCGCTCGGCGAACGACGACACGCCGAGATAGTGGGAGATCCGCTGGCCGCGCAGAGAAAGCCGCGACGTGCCGTCCATCAGCACGCCGCCGGGCGCTACGACGGTCGCCGCCACCTTGCACCTGGCAGGATGGCCTGCCAGGCAGTATCGGCACTGCCCGCACGCGGCAACCCAGGACAGCACCACGTGGTCGCCTTCGGCTAGGTCGCGCACGCCCGGGCCGGTCTCCGTGATCACCCCCGCCCCTTCGTGCCCCATTACCAGCGGCGCGGGCACAGCCCAGTCGCCGCGCCTGACGTGCAGGTCGCTGTGGCACACGCCCGCGGCCGTGATCGCGACGGTGACTTCACCGGGGCCAGGCGGGTCAAGGCCGACGCTGCTCACTTGCACGGGCTCGCGAGGGCTGGTGAAGACCACGGCGCGCACATGTGCTCCTTCGCTCGCGTTTGCCCAGGGCGGCCAGATTCGGAGTATGGCAGCCATGGCCATCGAAGGGACAGTGCAGGCCGGTGACGTCCGGCTCGCCTATACGGTCGCCGGGGAGCCTGATGCGCCGCCGATGGTGCTGCTGCACGCGCTGGGCGAGCGCGGGGCGGACTGGGCGCCGGTGATCGGCCGGTTCGCCGAGCGGTTCCAGGTGTTCGCGTTCGACCTGCGCGGGCATGGCGCCAGCGACTGGCCGGGCACGTACTCCTTCCAGCTAATGCGCGACGACGTCGCCGCCGCGCTGGACCGGCTTGCCCTGGCGGGTGTTACCTTGGTCGGGCACTCTATGGGCGGCGCGGTCGCGTACCTGGTGACGATGCGCCGTCCTGACCTCGTCGCCCGGCTCATCGTGGAGGACGCGGCACCGCCGTTTCCGCGGGTCAGGGCGATCCCTGACCGGCCTGACGGACCGCTGGAGTTCGACTGGCCGGTGGTTCCCGCGATCGTCGCGCAGGTGAACGCCGGCGATCAGGCGGCGTGGGACGGGCTCACCGCCATCAAGGCACCTGCGCTGCTGGTGGCTGGCGGCCCGGCCAGCCACGTCGACCAGGCCAGGCTCGCCGAGGCCGTGGCGAAGATCCCGCGCTGCGACCTGGTGACGATTCCGGCCGGGCACCTCGTGCACGCGGCGCGCCCGGCTGAGTTCGCGCGCACCGTGCTCACCTGGCTGGACGACTGACAGCCACCTCCGCGCTTGGCGACGGTTCGGCTCGCGGCGGCCTCCGGAACCTCAGCCAGCCGTAGAGCAGCACGAGCGGGACGGCCAGTCCGCCGATGCCGTAGATGACAAATGCCACAGGCGTGGCGATGTGGCCGACCAGCCAGCCGAAGTTCTGCCCGAAGAACCCGGTGACGAACGTGAGCGGGAGGAACACCGTGGCCAGGATCGTGAGCTGCTCGATCGTCGCGTTCTGCTGAATGGAGACCTTGGCCTGCTCGGCCGAGATGACAGCCATGTTCGCCTCGAGCACGGTGCCGAGCAGGTCACGCTGCGCGGCTACTTCCTCGTCGACCAGCAGCACGTGGTCGCGGACGTCACGCAGGTACGGCTGCAGTTCCGGCGTCACCGTGCGCTCGATCGTCCCGACGACGCCGAGCAGAGGGTGGACCGCGCGGAAGAAGTCCGTCGCCTCACGACGCAGCGAGTAGATCCGCTCGGTCGGTGCGACGCTGCCGGAGAAGACGGTCGCCTCGATCTGGTCGATGTCGTGCTCGAGCCCGGCTACCACGGGTGCGTACCCGTCGACGACCTGGTCCAGGATCGCCCACAGTGCCGAGGCGCTACCCGCCGTCAAGAGCTCAGGCCGCTGCTCGAGTCGCAGCCTGGCCTCCCGTAGCTCGCTCGCCACGCCGTGCCGCACGGTGATCACGAAGGTCGGCGCCAGGAACACGCTGATGAAGCCGAAGTCCACCTCCTCCCGAGCGTCGTCGTAGCGGGCCGTTCGCAAGATGACCAGGCGCACCTCGCCGCCGTACAGCTCGACCTTCGGGCGCAGGTGCTCGGTCTGTGCGTCCTCGACGGCGAGTTCGTGCAGGCTGAACGCTGTGCGCACCTGGTCGAGCTCGTCGGGTTCAGGCTCGAAGAGCCCGAGCCAGACGAACCCGCCTTGCTTGGTCCTGGCCGCGGCGTCCTCAAGCGAGACCGGGCCTTCCTCTTGCCTGCGGCCGTCCCGGTAATGAGCGCAGTCGATGATCATCGTGGTTATCCCCTCGCAGGAAGCGTCCTAGATCCGCAGCCACGGGTGATGTTACGAGACGGGGCCGGCGGATCCGAAGTAGCGGGGATTGGCGACGGCGAGCCTGGCGGCGACGCTGTCGGCGAGGCTGGCGTCTTCATGCAGCGCGCCGAGCTCGAGTTCGCGGGCGACGATGCCGAGCACGTTGGCGGAGACCCTGGCGTGAAAAGCGACCTGACCACCCGTCGCGGGCATCACCTGCTCGGTCAGGAAAGCCCTGACGGCGTCGAGCAGCTCGCTGACCGTGGGCCTGCCGTGCGGCGCAGGAACTGGCCAGGGGTCACCGCTCGGGCGCGGCCGCCGTTCCGCGGCGGCCGCCGCGGCGTCGGGATCGAGCAGCAGGAGCAGGTCCCACTCCTGCTCGCAAACGCGCCGGCCGATCGCCGCGAGTTCCACCGAGCGATGAGCCCCCGATAGGTGCGCCTGCGCCTGGGTCATGCAGATGACACCCCAGCGCAGCGTGCCTAGGATCTCCCACCACCGCAGCTCGTCGACGCTGATGTCGGCGCCTCCCGCGGCGCGGTACGCGGCGAGCAGCTCTTCCCGCGAGCCGAGCCCGGCCACCGGGGCGACGGCACCGAACCGCCAGGCCTTCACGCACAGCCAGCCCAGGTCCTCGGCCGGGTCGCCGAGGTGGGTCAGCTCCCAGTCGAGCACCGCGCGCAGCCCGTCGGGCCCGACGATGACGTTGCCGAGCCGCAGGTCGCCGTGCAGCAGCACGGGGTCGCGCCGAGGCGGCCGGCTGGCCGTGAGCGTCTCGATGGCCATGTCGAACACCGGGCTGTGCTCGTCGAAGGTCGCCAGCGTGGCATGCAGGTCGGCGAGCGGATCGGGCCTGGGGAAATCGCCGGGCGGCTCGATCGCGTGCAGTCGCGCGGCGAAGTCGCCAAGCTGGCCGGCAAGGACCGAGCGGGCGCGACCGTACTGCTCGTCCCGGAGAATGCGGCGGGCGATCGTCTCGCCCTCCACCCGGCGCATCACCATCCCGGGGGCGCCGAGGCCAGGACCGTCGGACGCGAACAGCAACTCGGGAACGGCCAGCCCTGCCCCGGCGGCGAGGCTGAGCGCCCGCGCCTCCCTGTCCACTGCGCCAGGTTCGCTCGGCCGTCCCGGCGGATCCCGCCGCAGCACGAGCTCGCTGCGCGAACCGTCTGGTCCGACCGCGTCGAACGCCCAGATCTCACGCGAGGCGCCCCCGGACATCCGTGCCAGTCGCTCGATCGAGGCGGGCCTGCCGACCCACCGCCCGAGCACGCGGCCCAGGTCGGTCACGGGAACGTCGGCCATTAGCTCTCGCTCACACCCTTGGGGGCGCGCTGGCGCATGTAGCCGAACATGTAGCCGGCCACCCGGCGCATCTGGATCTCCTCGGCGCCCTCGGTGATCCGGTAGCGGCGGTGATGCCGGTAGATGTGCTCGAACGGCTTGTGGCGGGAGTAGCCGAGGCCGCCGTGTACCTGCATCGCCCGGTCCGCCGCATCGCAGCACAGGCGGTTGGCCCAGTAGTTGCACATCGAGACCTTGTCGGAGGCCGAAAACGGCCCGTTCGTGTCCATGAGCCACGCGGTCTTGTGGATGAGCGCGCGCAGCATCTCGCACTGCGTCTGCAGCTCGACCAGCGGAAACTGGATCGCCTGATTCGCCGCGAGCGGCTTACCGAACGGCTTGCGCTCCAGGGCGTAGGCGACGGACTCGTTGATGCAGAACTGCGCGGCGCCGAGGCTGGACGCCGCCTGCCTGATCCGGTTCTCGTTGAAGAAGTGCTGCACGACCTGCAGGCCGCGGCCCTCGACGCCGAAGATCGCGCTGCTGGGAACCCGGACGTCACCGAACCGCACGTGCGCGTGGTCGGTCGGCATGTTGAACGTCCAGAGGAACTCCTCGACCGTGAACCCCGGCGTATTGACCGGCGTGAGAAAGGCCGTTATCCCGTCCGCGTCACCTGGCTCGCCGCTGGTGCGCGCGAAGATCATGTCGTGCGACGCAGCGTGCATGCCGGTGTTCCACGTCTTCTCGCCGTTGATCACCCAGTCGGCGCCGTCCCTGACCGCCGTGGTCTCCATGAACGTGGCGTCCGACCCGTGCGCTGGCTCGGTGATGCCGAACGCGAACCCGCGACGGCCCGCGGCCATGCCCTCGACCCACTCCGCGCGCTGCTCCTGCGTCCCGTAGTGCAGCATCAGCAGCAGGCCGACGTTGTTGCCGACGATCATGTGCTCGTTCTGCAGGTCGCAGTGCAGGCCAAGGCCCTTGCTTGCCAGGTGCTCGCGGATCACGGCCATGCCCAGGTTGCTGCCGTCCTTGCCGCCGTACTCAGCGGGGAACGCGTACCGGTAGTGCCCGGCCGCGTCGGCGCGGCGGACCGCCTCGCGCAGCAACGCCTCCCACTCGGCGTTCGGCAGGCCGCCACGGTGCCAGTCCGTGCGAGCGTCCTCGCGCCGGTGATCAAAGAACCTGACGTTGTCGTCCGCTTGCTCCAGCGGGCGGATCTCGCGCTCGATGAAGGCGTCAAGCTCGGCGAGGTAGGCAGCGAGCTCTGCCGGGATGTCGAAGTCCACGGCGGCCTCAGGGCGCCGTGCCGGGCAGCGGTGCTGATCGCGCTCGCCGCGGCTGCAGTTCCAGCCGCTCGCCGTCGTTCATGGCTGCGATCAGCGGCGACCTGGCTAGCCAGAACGCCCCGGCGAAGGCGACCAGCAGGGCGAGCGCCTCAAGCGGCCCGTTTTCGCCACCGGTCTGCAGGTCGTCGCCGAAAAGCCCGATCCCGATGCAGATGCTGGCCAGCGGGTCGATCAGCACCACGGTCGACTGGGACGCGACGAGCGGGCCCGCGTGAATGGCGTTCTGGGTCAGGAACACCGCCAGGGCGCCGAACACCGCGAGCGCGTACACCTGCCAGTGCTTGTACAGCTGCGTCCAGTCCGCTGAGGCGAAGTTCGACACCACCTTGGTACAGCCTGCGGTGAAGGCGAAGCTGACCGACGCGGCCGTGCCGAACATAGTGGCGCGCCACCACCGCGGTCCGCGCATGGCCAGCAGCACGGCGCCGATGATGATGCCCATGCAGACACCCCCGGCCACGGCCCACCGCCATGCGGGCGGCGGGGTCATGCCGTATCGCGGCGCGGCGTAGTAGAGGAAGAACGACAGGCCGGCCGTGACCGCGATCGCGCCGATCCACTCGCGGCGCCCGATCCTGAACCGGAACCAGATGGCCAGGATCGCGGCGAGGAACACCAGCTCGGTCGTCAGGATCGGCTGCACCTCAGAGAGCCTGCCGAGGTGCAGGGCGACGGCCTGGAGCGCGAACGAGACGATCATCAGCGCGAAGCCGAGCAGCCAGACGCCCCGGCGCAGCGCGTGCTTGAGCAGGCTCAGCTTCAGAGTCGCGTCCGCCGGAGCGTTCTGGACGCCGAGCCGCTGCAGGACGCTTGTGAGCGCGTTGACCAGCGCGCAAGCAAGTGCCAGCACATAGACCATTCGCGTTCGGCCTCCGTGAGCGACGCACCGTACCGGACAGGACTCTAGTCCGAATGAGGATTCGAACACATGTCCGCAGCCGATATGAGTCAAATATGCCTCAGGAAAGTCCGGCATTCCATCCCTGACACGACGGCGGGCCGGTGCCGTTCGAGGCGCGGCGGCCTGTAATACTCCGGCTATGACGGGATTGCGAGACAAGGCGGCACTTGTGACCGGGGGTTCGCGCGGGATCGGCCGGGCGATCGTCGAGCGGCTCGCCGCCGATGGCGCGGCCGTCGTGTTCAGCTATCTCGCCAGCGCCGACGCCGCGGCTGAGGTAGCGGCCGCGATCACGTCGCGCGGCGGCACCGCCCACGCGGTTCAGGCCGACCTCGGTGACCCGCCCGCGGCCGCGCGCTTGTTCGGCCAGGCGGAGGACATGATCGGCCCGCTGGACATCCTGGTGAACAACGCGGGTGCCGTGGCCGGCGACCCGATCGCCGACACGTCAGACGAGGTCTTCGACGCGACGTTCGCGGTGAACCTGAAGAGCCCCTTCGTGCTGATCCGCGAGGCAGCGCGGCGGCTGCGAGACGGCGGCCGGGTGATCAACATCTCCACGCTCAACACCGTGATGGTCGGGCCGCAGATGGCGCCGTACGCCGCGAGCAAGGCCGCGCTTGAACTGCTCGGCCGGGTCGCTGCCTACGAGCTGGGCGAGCGTGGCATCACCGTCAACGCGGTTCTGCCGGGCGCCACCGACACGGAGTTGTTCCGCGAGAACAACCCAGAGGAGAGCCAGAAGGCGCTGCTGTCCCTGACTGCGCTCGGCCGGATCGGCCAGCCCGCCGACATCGCGGACGTGGTCGCGTTCCTGGCGAGCGAGCAGGCCAGGTGGATCACCGGCCAGAGCATCAGGGCCGCGGGCGGGCTGCTCGCCTGACCTGTCCTAGGCCAGGCAGGTGAGCGGGGCGCCGCCGTTGTAGGTGACCATGTCCGCAAGCGCCGCGATGACGTCGACCGGCGCCGCGGGCGGCGCCGACGGCAGCTCGGCGTAGGCCCGGTGCAGGTTGCCGACGATCCGCTCGGCGTCCGGCCACCGCGCGAACTGCCCGAGGTCGGCGGCCTGCGCGGCCTCCAGCGGGGTCAGGCCGGCGGCCTGCCCGGTGGCCGCCGTCTGCTGAACGAACCGCAGGTAGTCGACCGTATGCTCGATCGGCTCCGTGCCCGTGAACACAGGCCCGTGCCCCGGCACGATGGTGCGCGCGCCGAGCGGCTCGATCACGTGGCGGAGCACGTCGACGGCCCCGGCTACGGAGCCCATCAGCACGAACGGCGTGCCGCCGTTGAAGATAAGGTCGCCGCAGAACAACACAGAACGCTCGGGTATCCACACGATCGAGTCGTTGGTCGTGTGCGCGGCGGTCCCGACGTGGCGTACCTCGGCGCGCAGGTCGCCGGCGTGGATGGCGATCTGGTCCGCGTACGTCACGAAGGGCGGGTCGAGCGTGAGCTCGCCCCAATCCGGCCCATCCCAGAACGGCAGCTCGCGCGGCGGCCCGAAGGCCATCACCTCGTCGCGCGCTCGCTCGTGCGCGATGATCGCCGCACCGGGGAACAGGCAGTTCCCGAACGTGTGGTCGCCGTGATGGTGCGTATTGATGACCGCGCGCACAGGAGCGGGCGTGACGCCGGCGATGGCGTCGAGGTAAGCCTGGGTGCGCCGCCTGGTCGCGCACGCGTCGACGCTGATCACGCCCTGCGGCCCGGTCAGGAAGCCCGTGTTGTTGATCCACCAGGTGCCGTCGGGCTGGATGTACGCGTAGACGCCGCCGGATACCTCAATGATTTCTGGCCGGCCTGGCGTCTCGATGTCACTGCTCAGACTGCTCATGCGAGGGCGATCAACCAGAGCCTGCTCATGGCATCCATACTCGGCCGGCCGGCCACGGCCGTGCAAGGCGGTCGGCTGAGATAGTAAAAGGCGGGATTCGGCACGCATCGGGGCGTTTGAAGGAGCAATGCATGGATCGCCGGTGGTGGCAAGGCGCGACGCTGTACCAGCTCTACGTGCGGTCGTGGCAGGACTCAGACGGAGACGGGTACGGCGACCTGCGCGGCATCATCGGCAGGCTCGACTACCTGGAATGGCTCGGCATCGACGGCGTCTGGCTCTCTCCTACGATGCCCTCGCCCGATCAGGACTGGGGCTATGACGTCAGCGACTACCTGGGAGTCCATCCCGAACTCGGCAGCATGGAAGACCTGGACGCGCTGGTCGCCGCGGCGTCAGGGCGCGGCATGCGCGTCCTGCTTGACCTGGTGCCCAATCACACGAGCACGCAGCACCCGTGGTTCATCGAGTCGGCCGCCAGCGCGCAGAACCCCAAGCGCGACTATTACGTGTGGGCCGATCCCGCCGCGGACGGCGGGCCGCCGAACAACTGGCTCGACTTCACCGGGCAGCCGGCGTGGCAGTGGGACGCCCGCACCGGTCAGTACTACCTGCACAACTTTCTCGCCGCCCAGGCGGACCTGAACTGGTGGAATCCCGCGGTGCACGAGGAGTTCAGCCGCGTCCTGCGGTTCTGGTTCGACCGCGGCATCGCCGGATTCCGCATCGACGTCGCGCACGGCCTGTACAAAGACGCGCTGCTCCGCGACAACCCGCCCGCTGAAGGCGATAGTCCGCTCGGCGGCCGGTTCGGCCAGCGCTCGGTCTACAACGAGAACCGGCCAGAGGTGCACTCCGTCTACCGGGACTGGCGCTCGATCGCTGACGGCTACGACCCGCCGCGGCTCCTGCTCGGCGAGACGTGGGTCGGCGACGTCGCGGCGCTCGCGTCGTTCTACGGTCACGATGATGAGCTGCAGCTCGCGTTCAACTTCCCGATGGTCTTCGCGGGCTTCACGGCCGAGGACTTGTCGTCGGTCGTCGCCCGAACCCTGGACGCACTGCCGTCCGGCGGGTGCCCGGTCTGGACGGCGTCCAACCACGACGTCGGTCGTTTCGCGACCCGCTGGTGCGGCGGCGACCAGGCCAAGATCAGGCTCGCGCTGCTGGTGCTCGCGACGCTGCCAGGAACGCTCGTGCTGTACTACGGCGACGAGATCGGCATGCCCGACGTCACGGTGCCGCCGGAGCTGACCAGGGACAAGCTCGGCGGGAACAGCGCGCGCCCTAGCCGCGACAGGGCGCGCACGCCTATGCAGTGGGATGGCTCACCGACCGGAGGGTTCACGGCCCCCGGCGTCGTCGGCTGGCTGCCCGCCGGTGACCTCGCCGCGTGCAACGTTGCCGCGCAGCGGCAAGACCCCGGGTCGGTGCTCTCCTTCTGCCGCGACGTGCTCAGGGTGCGCAGGGAGCGGGCAGGCGGGACGTGCCCGCGCTACGAACGGCTGGAGAGCCCTTCTGGTGTCTGGCGGTACTCAGCGGCTGACCTCGAGGTGACGGCCAACCTCACCGACCGTCAGGTCACGCTGCCGGCGCCGGCGCGCGGTGAGATGTTGCTGACGACCTCCGGGACGCGCGACCTGTCCGATCCCGCGACCCTCGCGCCGTGGGAAGGCTTCATATCCGCCCGAACCCGATGACCGCGCCGAACCCGTAGTCGTGGTCGTCGTCAGGCAGCAGCGCCAGCTCATACTCCAGGCTCGCCCCGTCCCGCCCGGTGCGGCGAGCGCGCATCGCCCGGAGCAATCCGGCCACGGCGGCGTTGTCCGCGGTCACCAGCGCGGTGAACGTGCTGATTCCTGCGTGCCTGGCCCGGTCCGCCAGCCGCCGCGTCAGCTCGATCCCGAGGCCGCGGCCCTGCCAGGCGTCGACGACGGTGACGGCGAACTCGGCCGACGCCGGATCACGGCGCGACCTGATGTACCGCGCGATGCCGACGCCCGAGCCGGCGAGATCGAGCGCCCCGATGGCCTCGTGGTCGTAGTGGTCGACATCGGTGAGATAGCGCAGCTCGGCCGCGGACAGGCGGTGCTTGGGGGCCAGGAAACGCCGCTGCCTGGATTTCGCGCTTAGCCTGGCGAACCCATCGGCGAGCAGGGCCGCATCGGAGCGGCGGACGGGCCTGACCAGCACCTGGGAGCCGTCACGCAGCCACACGTTGGCGCCGTCCGCGGCCCGCGGCGCCGCTTGCGAACGCGGGCCTCGCCTGCGCCCAGCCGAAATGCGCTGGTCGATCATCTGGTTGCCCCCTGCACGCTGACCATGCCCCGCGGCCGTGCCCGCCGAGCGCCTAGCCGTTCTTACGACTCGGAAATAGGCACGGCTGCGGCCGTTGTCCGGTTCAGATTCGCGTCAGTCGGCGCGGGTGCCCGGCATGCCGCCGCGCGTAGCCGACCGGGTGCGGGCGGCCGGGCATGTACCTGGCAAACTGTTCGCGGCAAACTGTCCGCGCGGGCTGTTCCGCGCCGTCAACGATGCGGATGGATGAGATCGAAGACCACAATTCCGATGACGAAGGCGAGAATTAGGGCGACGATGCCATTATAGTGGCGGGACTTGCGGTAGCCAGGGAGCTTCTTCTTGGTGGATTTGACGTCACCGTGGGCTGCGACCGAACGGTTCGCGAACCAGCCAAGGAAACAGCCGGCCGCTAGGAATATCAGGACGAGTACATAGGAGGCCGAACTCATCGAATTGCCTCTCTCGCGTTGTCAGCGCGTGCGGCCTCGGTTCGATGAGGACGCAGGCCACTGGTGATTTTCCCGCATTGGCCACGGCGCTGAACAGGGGAATTGCATCAAATCTAGGTAATAAGCTGGTCATTGCCAAGGAATATTTTCGAGCCGATTGTGGCAAGAAGGAGAAGTATCGCATGAACGAAGCACTTACCGCCGAGACGGTCATGATGAAGGCTCACGACGGTGCCGAGGTCGAGGCTTATCTCGCGCGTCCCGATGGCGTGGAGTCCTTCGGAAGCGTCGTGGTGATTCATCACCTACCCGGCTATGACTCGGCGACGAAGGAGATAACGAGGAAGTTCGCGGCGCACGGCTACGCGGCCCTCATGCCGAACCTGTACCATCGTGACTCGCCAGGCGCCAGCCCGGACGACGCGGCCGCGGCGGCCAGGGCCAAGGGTGGCGTGCCCGACGAGCAGGTCGTCGGTGACGCGGGGGGCGCGGCCGCGTACCTGCGCGGCCTGCCGGGTTCCAACGGCAAGGTTGGCGTGATCGGGTACTGCTCGGGCGGGCGACAGTCATTCCTCGTCGCCTGCAGCCTGCAGTTCGACGCGGCCGTCGACTGCTACGGCGGAGCCGTGGTACACGTCCCGGAAGGTGCGCCGGCGAGCATGAAGCCGCTGATCGGCATGTCGGAGAACCTCTCCTGCCCGCTGCTCGGCCTGTTCGGTGCGGACGATCAGTTCCCGACTCCGGCCGAGACGGCCGAGCTGTCCAGGACGCTCGACACGTTCGCCAAGCCGCACGAGTTCCACACCTTCAACGGCGCGGGGCACGCGTTCTTCTCGGTGGACAGGCCGTCCTACCGGGTCGAAGCGGCCGTCGAGGGCTGGGACAAGATCTGGGCGTTCTTCGGCCAGCACCTGGCGGCGGGTGAATAGCCGTGTGCACGTACTCCACCGAGCACGTGCCAGCGACCGGCAGCGGGAAGGGCGCGGACGGCTGGTTCAGGCTCAGCGAGGTCAGCGTCTATTTCGATCACCCGGCGCACGCTCTGGCTGACCACACACTGAACCTGGACTTCATCAACCCTGCCAAGGGCCCGTCCGCGAGGGTGGCCGTGGAGCTGACCGCGCAGACCGCGAGGGATCTGGCCAAGGCGATCGAGACCGCGCTGGCGGCCGCCCCGCCCGGGCTCGCCTGACCGCGGCATGACCGGCCGGGGCCGGCCGGTCCGCTGGCCAGCCGGGGCCCGGTCACGCTCGCGAAGACGCGCCTGCCGAGCCGCAGTCACGGGTGCGGGCCGTTTAAAAATGTCGGTACCGAATGCCAGGATTGTCACTATGAAGTTCACCGTGGCGCGGGACGCGCTCGGCGAGGCGGTCGCGTTCATCTCCCGCGCGCTGCCGTCCAGGCCGGTCCTGCCCGTGCTGTCGGGCATGCTCGTCGAGGCCTCCGACGGCGATCTGA
>DASUHI010000221.1:0-6703 GCA_036273575.1 Streptosporangiaceae bacterium
CCGGTGCCTGCCGTGGCCGCGGCCGCTTCCTCGCCTCCAGCCTGGTCCGCTCCAGCCTGGCCCGTCGCGGCCTGGTCCGTTCCTGCCCTGGTCGGGCCGGCCTGGTCCGCGCCTGCCCCGCCCGCGCTTGCCTGGGCGCCCGCCGCTTGCTGAGCTGCTGCGGCCCTTTCGGCGGCCGCTTCCCTTGCCCGCGCGCGGGCGGCCATGCTCTCCACCCTGCGCCGGACGTCGAAAGGCACGATCGTCGCAGCCGCGTGCGGGATCTGGCTGACCACGCTCGCGATCCGGTCGGCCGTGCGGTCGTGCAACAGCCTGCCAAGCAGCGGCGCGTAGCTGCGCCGAGGGAGCACCGCGGTGACGCCGACCCCCGGCAGGTGCGCTTCGGCCTGGACCATCTCGGCGGCCGCCTTGGCCAGCCGGCGGTCAGGGCAGTCCACGAGGTCGAGCGCGACGCCGGTGTTGGCCCGTACCCAGTCCTCTCGCAGCCGGCTGGCCTGGGTGCTGTCGATGACGAAGTGCACGGCGCGCAGGCTGGTCGGTCGCAGGCTGCGCGCGTACCGCAGCCCGGCGAGGGTGGCGAGGTCGAACTCGTCGACGAAGACATACACGGTGCGGCGCGAGTAGGTGGGTGGCGAGGTCGACGGCTGCTGCTTGCGTTCCGCGCTGATGTGCTCGAGGACGCTGGCCTCCATCCGGTACTCCCTGTTGACCCGGATCAGGAGGTACACCATGATCGGGGCGATCACCACGATGACGTAGGCGCCCTCGGTGAACTTGACCACCGCGAAGATGAGCACGACCAGCGCCGTATAGACGCCCCCGACGAGGCTGATCGCCCGGTGCCGCCGCCAGTGCGCTCCACGGTTGCGGTGGTGATACCTGGCCATACCGAATCCGGCCATCGAGAAGCCAGTGAAGACGCCGATCGCGTACAGCGGGATCAGGCCGTTGACGGTCGCACCGAACACGAGCAGCAACGCCAGCGACACGATGGTGAGGACTATGATCCCGTTCGAAAACACCAGCCGGTGCCCGCGCTTGGTGAGCCAGCGGGGCAGGAACGAGTCCTCGGCCACGAAGCTGGCCAGGAACGGGAAGCCACTGAAGCTGGTGTTCCCTCCGGTAAACAGGATGGTCGCGGTTCCAGCCTGGACGGTGAAGAACAGCACCCGGCCCAGCGGGCTCTGCCCGAACACCGTGTCGGCTTCCTGAGCCAGCACCGTCGGCACACCCGACATGTAGGGCACGGCGTGCATGACGTGCGCCAGCCACGAGATGCCCGCGATCAGGAACGCGACGATCGAGCCCTGCATCACGAGCACCTCGCGGGCGTTGCGGCCCTCGGGCGGCTGCAGCGCGCTGACCGCGTTGGAGACCGCTTCGATGCCGGTCAGCGAGGAGCCGCCGTTGGCGAACGCGCGCAGCAGCACGAAGGCGACGGCGAAACTGATCAGAGTCGACCCGGGGTGCCCGTGGCATCCGTTGCAGTAGCGACCGGCTGCGGCGGTGACAGGCGGCAGCGTGCCGGTGATCTCGCGGAACAACCCGACGGCGATCATCAGGCCCACCGATCCCGAGAAGAGGTAGGTGGGCAGCGCGAACGTCTGGCCCGCTTCCCTGATGCCGCGCAGGTTGCCGTAACACATGATCAGGACCGCGAATACGGAGATGGCGAGCAAGAGCTCGGTGTCGGTAAGCCCGAGGTCAGCGCTCAGGCCAGGAAACGCCGACACGATGGCCGCGCTGCCCGCAGCGGTCTGCACCGCCACCGTCACCACATAGTCGATCAGCAGCGCGACGGCCGCGACCTGGGCGATCCGCGGCCCGAAGTTCTCCCTGGCGACAACGTAAGAACCGCCTGCCCTGGTGAAGACGGAGACGACTTCGCGGTACAGGAGGACCACGATCGCGATCCCGAAGAGCACCACAGCGGTCATCGGCAGGAGCACCGCGAAGGCCGCGGTGTAGCCGAGCACCTGGACGAGCTCGATCAGGATTTCCTCTGACCCGTACGCGGCCGACGAGATGCCGTCGCAGCTGAGCACGCCGAGCGCGAGCGGCTTGGACAGCCGCTCCTCGCGAAGTTGCTCGTTAACCAGCGGCGGGCCGAGCAACCTCCGCTTGATGGCGTATCCGAGGCTCTCGCCAGGGTCCTCCTGGCCGCCGCCCGCCTTCACCGTTGCCACGCCTGTCGTTCCTCCGCTCAGCAGGCCACTGCACGCCGCCCGCAATCCGAACGTGGCCTTCATACCATCTGACCACGTCACGGTCGCCAGGAGATGGCAGAGTGAGGCAGCGGGGCAGGCGCGCCGGCACAGGGAATGTTCCCTGGGAGCAGGGCGTGCTACCCAGGAATGAGGAGCCCGAGTGCGGAAGGCTGCGTGGACATGACCTCAACACCGGCGGCGGCGGCGCCGGAAGCGGGCAACGGGCGCGTACTGCACCTGTCAGATCTCGTCGGCAGGCCGATCACGGACAAGCAGGGCGAGTCGATCGGCAGGCTCGCCGACGTCATCGTGCGGCTCCGCGGCGCCGACAGCCCTTTGGTGACCGGCGTGGTCGTCGCGGTAGGCGGCCGCGAGGTGTTCGCCCCGCTCGAGCAGGTCAGCTCCTTCGACGGCGAGGTGCTGAAGCTGACCAGCGCCCGCCTTGACCTCCGCCACTTCGAGCGGCGGCACGGCGAGGTGCTGCTCCGCGCCGACGTGCTCGGGCACCGCCTGATCGACGTGCCAACCGCGCACCTGATCAAGGCCGTCGACCTCGAACTGCGCCAGCAAGGCGCCGAATGGGTGCTGGCCGGCGTCGACACCCACCGCCGTCCCCGCGGCCTGCTCCGCCTGCTCGCCCCGGAATCCGGGGGGCGCCAGTTCGAGGAGTGGGCGAACTTCGAGCCGCTGATCGGGCACGCGAGCAGCGCGCTGCTGCGCGGCCCGTTCGGCCGGATCAGGCGCCTGAAGGCTGCCCAGATCGCCGACCTGCTCGAAGAGGCGTCCAAGGCCGAGGAAACCGAGATCCTCGGGCAGGTGCACGCCGATCCCGAGCTCGAGGCCGACGTGTTCGAGGAGCTCGACGAGGACCTCGCCACCCGCCTGCTCGGCGCCAGAACGGACGCTGAGATCGCCGACGTGCTCAACCGGATGCGCGCGGACGACGCCGTGGACGCGATCTCCGAACTGCCCCAGCGCCGCAGGCAACCCGTCATCGACCTGCTGCCGCCCGGTCAGCGGGCCAAGGTGCTCACGCTGATGGGCTTCAACCCCACGAGTGCCGGCGGGCTGATGGGCATGGAGTTCGTCGCCGTCCCCGAGCACAGCGCGGTCGCCGACGCCGTCGCCGCCGTCAGCGGCGCGCAGAACCTCCAGCCCGAGGCCCTGACGAGCGTGCACGCGCTCGACGCGGACGGCAAGCTGTGCGGCGTCGTCAAGCTGGTCGCGCTGCTCCAGGCCAGCCAGTCGGCCCCGATCAGCGACATCTACGACGACGACCCGGTCAGGATCGGCGCAGACACCGACGTGGTCGACGTCGCGGTGCTGATGAGCGACTACAACCTGATCACGATCCCCGTCGTCGACGAGGACCGGACGATGCTCGGCCTGATCACCGTCGATGACGTGCTCGAGGCCACCCTGCCAGAGGACTGGCGCCGCCGCGAGGCCGCCGAGCCGCCTGACTCCAAGCGAGGCAAGCGGGCATGAGCGAGCCGGGCCGATGCCCGTGACGGAGTCCGATGCGGGCGAGATCAAGGGGGCGCTCGGCCGGATCAGCGCGGGCGATGACCAGTACTCCGGGTGGCGCCGCCGGCTGGTGACGTTCCTCGCGATCGTCGGTCCCGGCCTGATCGTCATGGTCGGCGACAACGACGCGGGCGGTGTCGCGACGTACGCCCAGGCCGGTCAGGACTACGGCTACAGCCTGTTGTGGGTCCTGTTGCTGCTTATTCCGGTCTTGATCGTCAACCAGGAGATGGTGGTCAGGCTCGGTGCGGTGACCGGCGTGGGCCACGCGAAGCTGCTCTTCGAGCGGTTCGGCCGGTTCTGGGGGCTGTTCAGCGTCGTGAACCTGTTCGCGCTCAACTTCCTCACCATCGTCACGGAGTTCATCGGCATATCGCTGGCCATGCGCTACTTCGGCGTCAGCTCCTACATCTCGGTGCCGGTGGCCGCATTGACGCTCGTCGCGATCACGGCCAGCGGGAGTTTCCGCCGGTGGGAGCGTGCCATGTTCGTGTTCATCGCGGCCAGCGTCGTGCTGTTCGTGCCGCTGGTGATCTTCTCCCATCCGCACGCCGGGCCGATCGCCTATCACTTCCTCGTCCCGGGCGTGCGGGGCGGCGTTAGCTCCGACGCGGTGTTGCTGATCATCGCGATCGTGGGGACGACGGTGGCGCCCTGGCAGCTGTTCTTTCAGCAGTCGAACGTGATCGACAAGCGCATCACGCCGCGCTTCATCCGTTACGAGCGCGCTGACACGGTCCTGGGATCGCTGGTCGTCGTCGTCAGCGCGGCGGTCATCGTGGTCGCTACCGTCTACGCGGTCGCGGGGACGGCCCGCGCCGGCCACTTCAGCGACGCGCTCGGCGTCGCCAACGCGTTCGACGCCAAGAGCGGCTTCCTCGGCGCCGTCTTCGCGCTCGTGCTGCTCTTCGCCAGCGTCATCGGGGCCGCCGCCGTCACGCTCGCGACCAGCTACGCGGTCGGCGACGTGTTCAATCTCAAGCACTCGCTGCACCGCAAGTTCCGCGAGGCGAAGGCGTTCTACGCCAGCTACACGGTGGTCGTGGTGCTCGCGGCCTGCGTCGTGCTGATCCCTGGCGCGCCGCTCGGCCTGCTCACCACCGCGGTGCAGGCGCTCGCCGGGATCCTGCTGCCGAGCACGACCGTCTTCTTGCTGCTGCTCTGCAACGACCCTGAGGTGCTCGGCCCGTGGGCGAACCGCCGGTGGCTGAACGTCGTCGCGGGCGTCATCGTCGGGTTGCTGCTGACGCTCTGCGGCACGCTGGTGGTCACCACGTTGTTCCGTGGGCTGTCCGCGCCCGTGGTGGTCGTCTGGATCGCGGTTGTGCTGGCCGTCGGGTCGGCACTCGCGTTCGCCTGGCTGCGGGTCCGCGCCGCACGCCGCGGGCTGGCGGTCGGCACGGGGGCTGAAGGGGGAGCCGCGCGGGTCACTGCGGCCAGGGCGGCCTTCGCGAGGCTGACGCCCTCGGAGCGGGCGCGCTGGCAGATGCCGCCGCTGGCGTTGCTGAAGCCGGTGGCCTGGTCGCCGGCGACGAGGCTGACGGTCACCGTGATGTGGCTCTACCTGGTCGTCTCCGTCGTGCTGCTGATCGTCAAGGCGATTCAGCTCGCCGCCGGGTAGCTCTTGTGCATGTTTTGTCCCGGCAAATGGGGCAGATGGGCGGGCATGGCCAGACCAGGAGGCGCAACGGGAAGGCGCCAGGAGGCCGGGCGGCGCGCGCTGGCCGGCGGGCTCGGGGCGGTGCTCGCGTGCGCCGTGGTCGCGTCCGCGGGATGCGGCGCCGGTACCCCATCGGGCCCGCCGAAGTCGGTGCCCCGGTTCCTGGATGCCTACGTCCGGCCTGACGGCCGGGTGGCGAGGCCTGATCAAGGTGGCGACACGGTCAGCGAAGGGCAGGCGTACGGGCTGCTGCTGGCGGAGGCGAACGGCGACGATTCCGCGTTCCGTCGGATCTGGGCGTGGACCCGCGACCATCTTGAGCTCCGCAGCGGCCTGTTCGCCTACCACGCCGACGCGGCGGGGCGCGTGCTCAGCAGGCAGCCCGCCAGCGACGCGGACGTCCTGATCGCGTGGGCGCTGCTGCGCTACGGCGGGCAGGGCGCCGCCGCCATGCACCGGGCGGGCCGCCAGGTGGCCGCCGCGATCCTCGCGCACGAGGTGACGACAGGCCCGCACGGCATGCCGGTTCTCACCGCCGGGCCGTGGGCCACAGGCCGGCCGGCGAGCCTGGACCCGAGCTACTGGTCCCTGACCGCGCTGCAGGGCCTGGCACGCCTCACCGGGCAGCAAGAGTGGACCAGGCTGGCGAGCAGCGCGGTCTCGATCACTCGTACGCTGACAAGAAACGGCAGGCTGCTGCCGCCGGACTGGGCGGCGCTTTCCTCCTCAGGGGTACTGCGCGCTGAACCCGCTCCCGACGGCAGCCAGCCGCAGACCCAGTACGGGCCCGACGCGCAGCGCACGGTCGTGTGGTTCGCCACCTCGTGCGACGCCGGCGTCCGCAAGCTGGCCGCGCGCTGGTGGCCGATGCTCCAGACGGCGAACAGGGCGCACGCGCTGAGCCTGCGCCCTGATGGCAACGTGCTGAACGGCACCCCTGCTCCGCTGGCTCTTGTCGCTTCCGCTGCCGCCGCGCACGCGGCAGGCGACGACCACGCGACGACGGACTTGCTGCACGGCGCGACCGCCGTGCAGCGCGCTCACCCCACGTACTACGGCGGCGCCTGGGATGCGCTCGGTAGCGTCCTGCTGACCTCGCGTGGCCTCGGCGCCTGCTGACCGCGTCCGCTGGGCCGAATTGACAGGTCTGCGGGGAATCAGGCATCCTCGACAGTGGTTGAGACGAAGGACACCTCGTTCGGTGAGGCGTCTTCACGGACACAGGCCACTGATCCCAACCGTCGAGAGACGCTCCGGATCAGGACACCTCTCCCCGGCCTAAGGGGTGAGGCCAAGTGGCTGCGCAGGC
>DASUHI010000222.1:0-18402 GCA_036273575.1 Streptosporangiaceae bacterium
CGGCTGTTGCCCGCGCCGAGCGGCTCGGTCATCGTCGATCTGCCGATGCCGAGCAGCCGGCCCCGTGCCTTCGCCTCCTCCTTCTGCCGCAGGAAGTCCTGGTATCCGACGGCCTCGAGACCGGCGTCGAGGCACGTCCCGTACTGCCCGCTGTCGGTGAGGAAGCCGAACGGCGTGCGGTGCGGGAAGTCGTCGTCGCGGACGAAGTTGATGCGCCGGAACTCGGCCTGGTCCAGGCCCAGGTCGTTCGCAGCGGCGTGCATCATCCGTTCCTGGAAGAACATCGCTTCGGTGACCCGGAACGAGCAGCGATAAGCCACCCCGCCCGGCGCCTTGTTCGTGTAGACGCCGCGCGCGGTGAGGTGCGCGGCCGGCACGTCGTAGGCGGCGAAGGTGGAGTGCATCAGGCCGATCTTGAACTTGCTGGGCTGGGCGTCAGAGAAGAACGCGCCGTGGTCGGCGTCGGCGTGCATGCGGACGCCGAGGATCTTGCCGTCCTTGCGCAGCGCCATCTCGCCGTCGAGGTAGATGTCGCGCGCGAAGCCCGTGGAGATCAGGTTGCCCGACTTGTCCTCGATCCACTTGACCGGGCGCTCGAGCAGGATCGAGGCGAGGATCGAGCAGACGTAGCCGGGATACACAGGGACCTTGTTGCCGAACCCGCCGCCGATGTCGGGCGAGATGATCCTGATCATGTGCTCGGGCAGCTCGGCGACCAGCGCGACCGCTGCCCTGATGATGTGCGGCGCCTGCGTGGTCATGTAGACGGTCAGCTTGGACGTGGCCCTGTTGAAGTCGGCGATCGAGCCGCAGCACTCGATCGGGGACGGATGCGACCGCGGGTAGTGGAGCTTCAGCCTGGAAACGACGTCGGCCTGCTCGAATGCGCGGTCCGTGCCCGCTTTGTCGCCGACCTCCCAGTTGTAGATGACGTTGTCAGGCTGGTTCTCCTTGTCGTCCCTGATCACCGGCGCGCCGTCGGCCACGGCCTGGGCTGGGTTCACGATGACAGGCAGCGGCTCGTACTCGACGTCGATCGCCTCGCAAGCGTCTTTGGCGATGTACGGGTCGTCGGCGACGACGCACGCGACCTCCTGGCCCTGGAACCTGACCTTGTCGGTCGCGAGCACGGCCTGGGTGTCGTAGGACAGGGTCGGCATCCAGGCCAGGTTGCGGGTGGCCATCATCTCGCCGGTCAGCACGAGGTGGACGCCAGGGATGTCCCAGGCCCTGCTCGTGTCGATCGACTTGATCCTCGCGTGGGCGAGCGGGCTGCGCAGGATCTCCATGTGCAGCATGCCGGGCAGGGTGATGTCGTCGGTGTAGTTGCCCTTGCCGCGGATGAACCTGTCGTCCTCGACCCGCCTGCGGCTCGCGCCCAGCCCGCCGATCTTGATCTCGTCTAGTGCCTGCGTCCCAGTGCTTTGCGTCACTGTGCTGACTCCTTGAGCTTGTCGGCGGCCCAGAGCACGGACTTGACGATGTTCTGGTAGCCGGTGCACCGGCAGAGGTTGCCGGACAGCGCCCAGCGCACGTCCTCTTCTGTCGGGTCAGGGTTCTCGGCCAGCAGGGCCTTGGCGGCCATCATCATGCCGGGCGTGCAGAAGCCGCACTGCAGGCCGTGCTCTTGCTTGAACCCCTCCTGGAGCGGGTGCAGCTCGCTCTGTCCCGTCAGGCCCTCGACGGTCTCGATCGCGTGCCCGTCGGCCTGGACGGCGAGCATGGTGCAGGACTTGACAGGCCGCCCGTCGACCAGCACCGTGCACGCGCCGCAGTTGGTCGTGTCGCAGCCCATGTGCGTGCCGGTTAGGCCGAGCCCGCGCCTGATCAGGTGTGAGAGCAGCAGCCTCGGCTCCACTTCGGCGACCATCTTCTTGCCGTTGATCGAAAACCTGATCCTGTTGACAGGCACGTCGCCGGTGGCGTCGTCGCGGTCCTCGTAGACGATCGTCATGTTAGGCCGTCCCTTCCGCGGTGCCGCTAACGCCTCCGTTGGCTGATACAGGTCCGGCTGGCCCAGTTCCGGCTGCACCGCCGACCACGCCGCCCGCGCCGGACGGATGCCCGTTGGCGCGGCTCAGGATGCGGACCACGAACGTGCGGACCATGTGCCGCTTGTACTCGGCGCTGCCGCGGTGGTCGGTACGCGGCCGCGCCGCCGCGGCGGCCAGGTCGGCGGCCTCGGCGATGCTCTCGGCCGTCAGCGGCCGGCCGACCAGCGCCTGGGCAGCTTCCGCGGCGCTGATCGTCGACCCGCCGACGCCGGTCAGCGCGATACCTGCCCTGGTCACGTTCTCGCCCGAGGTCTCCACGGCGGCGGCGACGCCGACCGTCGCGAAGTCACCGATGCGCCGCTCGAGCTTGAGGTAGCCGCCGGCCAGCGTCCCCTTGGGCGCCGGGATGACCGCCTCGACAGCGACCTCGTCATAGGCAAGCGCGTTCTCGAACGGGCCCGTCACGAAGTCGGCGATCGCGATCGTCCGGCGGCCCGCCGGCCCGCGGGCCACCACCGCGCCGCCGAGCGCCGTCACGACCGAGGCCCAGTCGCCCTGCGGGTCGGCGTGGCAGAGCGAGCCGACCAGAGTTCCGCGGTTCCGCACGATCGGGTCGGCGATCAGCGGCGCCGCCGCCGCCATGACCGGCTGCTTGCTCTTCAGCAGCAGGGACCGCTCCAGGTCGGCGTGCCGGCACAGGGCGCCGATCCTGATCGTGCCGTCGGGATCCTCCTGGTGGTAGTCGAGCCCAGGAAGGTTGTTGATGTCGACTATCAGCGTCGGCGACGCGAACCGCAGCTTCATCAGCGGCACCAGGCTCTGGCCACCGGCCAGCACCTTCGCGTCGTCCCCGCCCTCGTGCAGCAGGGAGATCGCCTCGGCGATCGAGCGCGGTGCCTCGTAGCGGAACCGAGACGGATACATCCGTTCCTCCATGTCCGGTTTGGACGTGAACCGCAATTACCTTGTCCCGCGGCCGGGCAGGTGGCGCTAGTCGCGTGCGCGACTGATCACGTCCCGGCTTCCGGCTCCCGCGCGTCCTCGTCGGCCGTGTCGGCGACGGCGACGGGCATCGAGTCCTCTTCTGGGTTGGGCCGCGGCTCCTGGTGTGGCGGCCACGGTCCTGGCACCGGCTGGCCAGCCACCTTCAGGTAGTCGATGAGCTCGGGCCAGGCCCACACGGTCGGGCTCTTGCCGGTCTTGGGTGCGTGCTCGATCAGCTCATACAGGCGCGGGTTACCGCTGCTGTGCCCGTCGGACTCGATCCGCATGGCGCACTCCAGGCTCAGGACGGAAGCCCGATGTCGCGGGCACCGTCGTCTGCGCTGCGCTGGTTCGAGCAGCACTGGCCATGATTCTCCTGGTGCGAATGACCCGCAAGCTGCTAATAAGTTCTTGCTTAACTGGCCTGCCCGGGACTGGTCCGCACCGTCGTGACCGGCCTAGTGATGACGAACCGGCTGGCGCCGCGCGAGGTGCGCCTCTAGCCGATCGTGATCCAGGCGGTTGCGGTCGGTGCATGATCCTGGCGCTCGCAGATGAGGCTCAGCGGCCCGTCGATGAGGTTCTCGCAGGCGAACCGCCCCCGCTCATCGGCGTCGACCAAGAGAACGGGCCGGTCTCGGGCCTGGCGGACAAGTATTCGTGCCGACCCGGCCGGTATCAGCTGCCCTATCAGCCGGGACTGGCCTGCTTGGGCGCCAGGCTGGATCTCGACCTCGATGCTGAGCTCTGGGGTCTCGAAGGTCATCAAGCGAGGTTCACCCTCAGCGCGCAGCAGGCTCGCTTCCGCCGCAGCGTCAGCTGTCAGCTCTGCCAACTCGGTGTCCGTCAGCCGCAGCCCATAGCTGTCGTTGGCGACGTCCACAAACCAGCCAGGTGCCTCTTGGTCAGGACCGAACATCTCGCGAAGCGCGGCGAGCAGTGTCTCGTCATCGAGCCCGCGCAGCTGGCTCGCAATCTCGGCGCCGTCGTCGGATTGCGGATTCGTTCCGTTCATCGGCCTGTCCGAGGTCGATGTTCGCCTCGCTTGGCCTGGTCACGCACTGCCAGGACTGCCATCTGCGCCTCCGTCCAGATATGAGACGACGGCGGCCCGCTAGATACCACGGCTGTCAAGTAGTTTTCTGAGCTGCTCCAGGCACCGGGCTCGAGTGGGCCCGAGACTGCCGACGGGCACCTTCAGGCGCTCGGCTACCAACCGATAGGAAGGCGGCCCGTCCTCTGCGTCAACCACCAGGATACGCAGGACCCGCTGGCACCACTGGCTGAGCCTGAGGAACGCCTCCCACAAAAGCGCGTGCTGATCGGCGGTAAGAATCGGCCGGTCGGCGCCTGCGACACCGCCAAGCAGCCTGTCAAGATGGTCGTCCTCGACAGGCACGGACGATCGTGCACGGCGCTGGAACGCCAGGCACTCCCGCCGACAGGTAGTTGCCAGCCAGCCGGGGAGCCGCTGTGGGTCCCTGATCCGGTCCAGATTCTCCAGCAGCCGCAACCAGGTCAGCTGCGAGACATCGGCAGCGTCCTCCGCGCTCAGCCGATGTGCCCGGCAGATCGACCACACCAGTCCGGCGAACCGTCTCACCAGAAGATCCCACGCGCGGGCATCGCCGCCAGACGCGGCCAGCATCCAGCCGACGACCGGGTCTGGTTCGCCCGCATCGATCACCGCGCGTTCTGGTATGTCTTCTGCTGGCATGGTGGCATCACACTCCCAGGGCCAGGAATGAGCACGCAGTTGCCAGCTTGACCGGATCCGCGGCCGCCGAGGCGGCCGACCGAGCATGGCGCAGTGCTTCGGGAAAGCCCGCTCCGCGAGCTACCTGCTCATGCAGCCCATCCATGAGGGCCGGAACCAACCGGTCGCTCACGGGCACCACCGCAGCGACGACGCCGACCGTGCCCATCGGCATGAGGCTGCTTGCGAGGCCGAGCAACTCGTCTGCTCCAGCCGGCGCTCCTCGACCTGACTCGCAGCTTGAGAGCACCAGCCGGTGCGGTGACCGGCGCAGAGTCTCGAAGTCATAGACATTCAGCGGCCCGTCCTCGAGTTGCAGTGATGAGAAAAGCGGGTTGTCGGCCCGGAACCTTCCATGCGCGGCCACGTGCGCGAGCCAGGAGTTGTCGAGCGCCTTAAGCACGCGCTCGGCGGTGGCCATGCCGTCGGCGATAACCGTCGCGTCTGGATACCGCGCGGCCAGCGACGTCAGTTCGACGTCGCCCGCCTGCAACCCAGGGCCGCTGATCACGACTACTTTGCGGCGGGCTGGTGCCGGTGCAGAAACAGCCCGGAGCCAGGATGCTGCCGAGGGGTTGACGCTGACGGACTTGTCTCGCAGTGCCGGCAGCAGCCCCCATGGGACCGCATTCAGGCGCCCAGGCGGCACGACGATGACGCCATCAGAGTCAATCTGATCAGCCGCGGGGCCAAGCAGGGCGGTCTCAAGCAGCTGGGCCGCATCGGCCAGCGACCGCCCGGGGGAAGGCACAGGCCGCCCGCTTGCCAGCCGTAGCAGCAGAAATCGCGCGAAGTCCACTTCGCGAGCCGCATGGCTGATGCTGCCCACGTCATGCATCCGGATTCCTGAACCGTTGACGGTCACCGCACGCAGGACGCCGTCTAGCTCGATGAGCTCGATGAGCACAGAGCCACGGAGCGCTTCTAGCAGCGGACCCAAGATGAACGGCCTGCCGCGTGCCTCAGCCGTTCCCGTGGCGCCAAGCACCCTCGCGCGAACGGCCGCTTCGAGCCGAGCGCGCTCGCGCCGCAAAACCACGGCCTGCGGCCCGGTGATCTCGTCTCGGTCAAGCTGTCGGCATACCTCACGCAAGGCCGACAGGTGCCGGCCGAGGTCAGGGTCACGGGGCGGCCTTACCGGCGCGGCGGCCAGGACGGTAGCCCGCCAGCGCTCGCTCCAGGCGAGGATTTGCCCGCCGCGTCCTCGCCGCATCATGGCGCGCTGGCCCAAGGCGACCAGCTCCCTGCCATGCGCCGTTACCGCGGCCCGTAGCTCAGTAGCCCCTAGTGTCAGCTGGTGGTCCTCGAGGATCTCGAGGCCGCGCCGGCAGGATGACAGCATCGCGGTCTCGCGGCCGTTCAGCTGGCAGAGCAGCGCGTGACCGAGCCAGGCATCTATACGGCCGAGCGTCGAACCGCTGCGGCGGTGCATGGCGGCGGCGTTCAGGTGCGCTTCGGCAACGTCGCGAGCCCCGCGTGCGAGCGCGAGCCGTCCGGCGAGTAGCTGGGCGGCCGGCGAGTCGTCGGCATGGATGGCGATCATGCTGCTGGCAGCGGAACAGGCGAGGCGGTAGACACTCTTGCTGGTATCGCCTTCCGCATAACGTGCCTGCGCGAGCACCAGGCTGTTGCGGGCTGTCCACCACTGCCGGCCCTGGCGCCGGAACAATCGCGCCGCATATTCGGCTCGGTCCCTCGCCGCGATGGGCTGACCGGCGGCCAGTGCTGCTTTCGCCGAGAAGAAAAGCAGCTCGGCGAATTTCAGCGAGCCTGCCTGCGCCCGGCCGAGCAAGCGCGCGGCGTCATCTGTCTCGGTCCAAGCGTCGGCCGCCAATCCCGCCGATAGCAATACGGCGCAGCGGTCAATGGCAACATCGGGCATGGGAGTGCCCAGCTTCTCGTAGCGCCGACTGGCGTCGGCAAGGTACTGCAGCGCATCGGGCACGCGGCCTGCAGCGGCGGCGACGAGCCCGCGGTTGTGCCGCGCGGTCGCGCATTCCCACTCTTGTCCGGCTAGCTCGTACTGTTGTTCCGCTGCCAGGAACTCCGCATCTGCGCGCCGCGTCCGGCCCATTGCCAGCATCACGAGGCCGCGATGGGTTCTTGACCGCGCCTCCCACAGGACATCCCGGTGTCTGCGCAAGATCGCAACCGCAGCGTTCAGGTCGCTGAGCGCTTCGTCGAGCCGGCCGAGGACTGCCAGCAGGTCCCCGCGCCGCATCAGCACGCGGCCAGCGA
The DNA here is from genome assembly GCA_036273575.1 of Streptosporangiaceae bacterium. Taxonomy (GTDB): domain Bacteria; phylum Actinomycetota; class Actinomycetes; order Streptosporangiales; family Streptosporangiaceae; genus Chersky-822. Next base: position 6,973 of record DASUHI010000222.1, read on the forward strand.
GCACACCGCGCGCCATCCGTGCTGCCTGATCGAGATGCGCCAGGCCGCGGGTCGTACTGCCCGCCAGAGCCATCGTCAGGCCCAGGCTGGCCCGTACGTCAGCCTCGCGCTGGCTGAGGTGGCTGGCCTGCGCAGATCGCAGCGCTCTTCGCAATTCACTGAGCCCTGCCCTGGGCTGGCCGAGATCTCGCAACGAGATGCCAGCCGCCTGATGCGCGATCGATGCCACGGCCGGAGCGATTCGCGGGCGGCCTGCGAGGGCCGCCCGCGCGAGGGCCAGGGCCTCGGCGGGCCTGGAGTGCGCGAGTACGAGCAGGTAATCGGGCGCAGATGTATCTGCACCGGGATTGCCGGCCTCTGACATAGGTCAATGGTAGAGATCTGGCCTGCACCATTGGTACGGCAAAAGAGAAGGGTTTCCTATGGCAAAAAGTAAATCTGCGGACAATAAGGTGCCGCTCATTCAAGTGCGTTACATCCTCGATGCGTTCGACGGAGAACTCGAAACGCAGCCTCGAGGGTGGGCTGACGGCAAGAACGCCGATCCGATCGAGTTCCTTTACCGGAAGGACCACCTCCTCGTCCGCGACCAGGACGTGATGAGGCTCCGCGCGGCCGGCGTCAAGGTCAAGAAAGTCCGCCACCCGATCCCGGGCCTGGCACGCGTCCGGGTAGCGGCCGGGAAGACGAATCACCGCGGGGGGACTCTGCTCGATCTCGTTGACAGACTCAACGCGCAATTCGGCGCCGGCTTCGCGACGGTGGACCACCTTCTCAATATCAGCCCTGGCACCCACTGCCCCGCTACGGAGCCGGACGGTGTCCCTCCTAACGCTCGCCCGCGGCCTGCGGTGTCGGCAAGTCGCTGCGATGGCCGCGGATCACTCGTTGCGGTGGTTGACACAGGCCTGCTCGAGGACGCTCGGAGCTCGCACGAGTGGATGCGCGGAGTCGAAGGCGAACCAGAACCAGAGACCAAGCCGCACTCCAATAAGATCGCGTCGCGATATACCGGGCACGGAACCTTCATAGCCAGCCTCGTCCGGGCGATGGCTCCCCGCGCTGACGTGCGAGTGGCGCGCATCTTCGAGAAGGTTGGCGCGAACTTTGAGTCGGAGGTCGTCAAGAAGCTCTACGACGTCCTGGACTGGGCACCGGACGTCATCAGCCTCTCTGCAGGTACGCACACATGGAGGAACCGAGGCCTGCTGAGCTTCCGCGTGTTTGTTGATGGCCCGCTTCGCGAGCGCCCCCAGACGGTGCTCGTCGCGTGCGCGGGCAACGACGGCCTGGACTGGAAGTTCTCGCCCGCGAAGATGAAGGGAGTCCTTTCTGTCGGCGCCCTCGCCGCAAGCGGCGACGAGCGCGCGTGGTTTACGAACTACGGAAAGTGGGTGAAGGTGTACGCGCCAGGCGAGAATCTGGTGCACGCTTACGCCACCGGGCGGTACAAATACGTCGAAACCCAGGGACGACCCGATCATTACTTCAAGGGCATGGCGAGCTGGAGCGGAACATCGTTCGCCACTCCCGTGGTCGCCGGGCTGATCGCCGCGCGCATGTCAGGCACCGGCGAGACTGCCGGCGAAGCTGCCGCATCGCTGCTTGATCTGGCGCGCGCTCAGGCACTGCCGGGGGTCGGCCCTGTCCTGCGCCCTGGTCAGGCTTGCCTGACCCGGTGCGAGCCGGGCTGCCCGTCCGTCGGCCACCAACGCCTGCCGCAGTGCTGCGGTTGCGCCTGTCGCCATTGAGCCGGCCGCCGCCCCTAAGCCCGGCGGGTGAGCGCGTGGAACAGATCGACTGTCTCGGCGCTCGGCGTGATCTCAAGATCCGCGTCGAGACGTGCGACGCACCGGTGGAACTGGCGCGCGACCTGATCGCGCTGACCCCGCCTGGCGTAACAGGTCATCAGCAGACGGTGAGCGGACTCTCGGCAGGCGTCAGCACGGAGCAGCATCTCCAGCGCACGCTGGGCCCCGTCCAGATCACCGCGGTCTGCGAGCAGCGTCGCAAGACGCTCCAGCACCTGGTGGAACAATTCCTCTAGCGCGGCACGCTCCGGAAGGAACCAATCGGCAGCAGGATCGCCGTCGAACAGGGGACCGCGATAGGCCGACACTGCGCGGGCGAGCAGGATGACAGCTTCGTCCGCGGCTCCTTCGGCTTCACGGCGACGGCCGCGCTCAGCCGCGGCGACGAAACGATCCCGGTCAATGTTCCAGGTCAGCGTTCGGTTCAATGCGTAGCAGCCGTCGCGGTAGACGATGTACCTCGTGCCTGGCGAACTCAAGTCGAGGACGCGCCGCAAGCTGTAGACACAGACGTTGAGGTTGTTGCGTGCAGACGAGTAAGTGTGACCGGGCCAGAGCAGTTCCATGAGAACCTCCCGGTGCACGGGCCGCCGGTGCATGAGCAGGTACTGGAACAAGGTCTTCGCACGCTGTCCTCCCCATCCGGGGACCTGCTCGCCGGAGATCAGTACCTCCAGCGGACCGAGCACACGTGCGAAGACGTCAGGATGACCCGGGTCGTCAAGTTCCTGGTCCAGCGGCCCCGGGCCGCACGGTGCCGCATCATGGTTCGCATAGTCAGCCTCGGGCGAGGGCCAAAGATGGTCGACGCCCAGGACTGACGCGGCTTGCCAGCCAGCACGTGCGGCCGAGTCACGGTGCAGTCCGGCCACAGCCTCGAGCTCATCCGCGAGGTGCCGGTGTTCGATACCGCGGCGATACAGATCCCTGGCCTGCTGCAGGATGGCGGCGGAGAGCTGCGGAACCGGGCCGGGAAGCCCGGAATGGAGCGTACGGAGGGCGGCAGATAGTTCTTCGTCGTCCACGAGGGATGTGTCTGGCTCCGCGGCCCGGCCCCACGGCCAGAACCGCGCCCATTGGCTGCTCATGTGCACCCTTCTCGCGAAGCGGCTCACTCGTCCGCGCGAACCGCGTTCCGGATCCCTGTTATGCCGGAGGTGCGGCGCAAGATGCAGATACGTCATCGCCCGCGCGATCTGTGCATTAAGCGCCTTCTAAGCGGCTGCGAGCGGATCGCGGTGCGTTAAGCGGATCCATAGCGATCCATAAGCGGGGCTATGTCCTCTGCATAGCGCCATTGAACCGGCTGCTCATTGGCGGGGCGCAGGCTCATGGCAAGTCGGCCCACAGTGGCCAAAGGCACCCAACTCGCAAGGAGATGTCTATGGGTGACTGCAAGAAGAAGGGCATGCCCTACCCGTCGAAGTGCTTTCCGGGGGACAAGGACTTCCTCGACGGTTCGACCGAGCTCCGCCTTCCGCCGGAGAGTCTGCTGAAGGCGTACTGGGACGCTGACATCCGCGATACCTACGGCGTCAAGCCTGGCACCATCATCGCCGTCACCGATCCGTTCGTCGTCCGATTCCGGGTGGAGCTGATCGGGGATCTGTGGCACTGCATCCATGGCGACTGGTGCTTCGACCTCGGCTTCACCGCGATCGGCGACGGGCCCGATTTCGACCTGTCGGACAAGCTCCCGGATGGCGTGCTCGACGTCAAGGACTGGGACGGCTGCAAGAATCTGTGCGTCGAGCGCGAGTACACCGTCCCGGCCGGAACCATCCCGGCAGATCACTGCGGGACGCTCTACGAGGTCGGCGCCAAGTTCTCGCTGCATTGCTGCGAGCGCGACCGGCCGATCCTCGTCGGCTATGAGGCACTCGAGGAGAGGCAGTTCTACTGATAGGGCCAGCGGTGACGGGCCGCAGGACCCGTCACCGCGCGGCTCTGCCGTCCTTTCACAGCACCCGAGGAGCACACGTTGGCCAGCGAACTCTCATCCATACCTGGGCTGATGCCCAAACACCTGGCCGTGCTTACCGGCGCCCTGCAGATAAGTACGGCGCAGCAACTCGCGGGCGCAGACCGGCGGGTCATTCACGCCGCGATGCGCCGGTTGCGTCCCGCCCCGACACTCGCCGCCATATCAGGCTGGCAAGATGACGCTCGCGACCTCGCGCTGGCCGCGGCCGATCCGCCCGCTCAAGCCAGCCCGGTGCGCCCGGCCGGCTGGGAACAGGCCGCTGCGTTCGTCGTCAGCTTCGAGGCTCGCCATACCAGCACTGACGAGGACCGTCGTCTGGTTGTCGAGCAGGTCGAGCAGGCGCCGCCTGAGCCGCGCCAGGAATGGCCCGCATGGACTCCTGAGGCTGCCTGGACCTGGATGCTCGAGCGAGCGGAGCCGCGAGCTGGCGCCGACTTCGATCCAGCGCCGGAGCGCGCGCCACGCAGGCAGGCACGTGCCAGTTCCGGCCGGCCGCGGAATAGCTCAGCCCGGCAGCGGCGGGCTGCACCAGCGTCCGTACGCGAGCGGACGCGTATGCCAGGAGACGGTTGTGCGCGGGCGAACGCACCAGTGCCTGACAACGCAGGCGCCCAGGGTCGCATCCCCCGAAGAATTGCTGCCGGCACTCCAGAGCTGACGCTGCACGACGGCACGGTCTATCACCTCGATGCCGGGGGCCCAGGTGTAGACGTCCTGTCTCGCGCGGCGATCAGAGTTGTGCCGACATGCGAACAGGGGATGAGGCTGCATGTCGGGCTACGGCTGCGCCGCGCTGGCGCTCCTTCTTACGCGCCCAGCCCTCCGGTGACGGTCGTGAGCGGTGAGACAGCCGAAATCGGCCTCCAGGACCTTCCCCCCGGAAAGCATGACGCCGTCCTGGCGATCTGGGCCTCTGGTGGCGCCGGCGCGGCTGCGGTGGTCCCGCTACCGCTACTCCGCGTTCCCGAGTAGCCGGCCAAGCCTTGTTCTGCGTGCCCGTCGAAGAATCTCCGGCAACCGGCACGGGTTCGTATCTGGACAGCCCGGTCGCCTCTCTGTCCACGTAGGTCCACGTAGCGGATTCAGGCCACGTGCGAGCGCCGCGAGTTGACTACATCGTGACGTATTAAGCCCGAATGGGCGGGGGGCGCATCGGGTCGTACCCGATCAAGGTTCCAGCCGACATTGGTATGTCGCGATATTCAACTTTCCGGTGACGAGCTACTCAGGCGATCTCCCATAGCGTCAAGAAATGCCAACAAGAACAGAGGAAGGAGGTGAATGAGGTGAACATGCACCCGTATGTTGCTGGTCAGCTAGCCAGTGAGCGCCGCCGCGAGCTGCTGGCTCAGGCCCAGCGGCAACGCATGATCAGCCAGCTGCGTGCTCTGGCCAGGGCGTCAGAGCGCGCCGAGCGGGCCGAACGGCGAATGCGCCGGGCAGTCCGCCAGGCGATGCGCCTGCGCGCGGGACTAGAGCAGTGATCGCGTTAGCGCTAGGCCGCCACAGCAGATGCGATCCTGCGGCATCTCGGACCACTCACTTCGGCACGTATCTGCGCCAGCAACTGGCCCCTCTGCCTTCGTGGGCCTCGCGATCCGGCGAAGACCGAACCCGGTTCGCGGGGCCGACCAGAGGGTCTCGCTGCCATACTCGAGCGGCCCGCCCGGCTGATGCGCGCAGCGGGGTCACTGACCTCACCGGGCGCCGCCTTGCTGGGACCGCTCGGCGCGCATGTCCTGAGCCTCATTCACGGCTAGGACGGCGAGCTCGTGTCCAGCCGGGCCGACCTGACGCTCGACCCGCTCGCGGCACTAGCTCCAGATCGTCACGTAAACCGGGGGCCTGAACCTGGACGGCGGGACGCCGGCCGCCGGCGCCCGCATCAGCTGCATCGCCTCAGGGGTGCTCAGGAAACGCCGCAGTGAGCTGGCCACGGTGCTGCGCTGCTGGCGCTCGAGCATCGTGACGTACCAGCAGCCCTCGGCCGGCACCCCCGGCACGTCGGCGAGCGACAGCTCGCCGCGCCGCAACTGCTGAGCCACCAGGTGCTCGACCGCGACCGAGACCCCGCCGCCATCGGCGGCCGCCGCCCACGCGGCGGTCTGGCTCGAGCAGACGCCGATCCTGTTCTCTGGTATCCGCAGCGCGGTGAGCAGCTGGCCCACGTCGCTGCCAGGATCGGTGGCCGAGGGGTCTACCAGCCAGCGCCACTGCCTGGCGGAGCCCTGCGGCCGGCTGTTCCCCGCGGCGACCACGACGAGGCGGTACTTGAAGATCGGCTCGCTGACCACCGGCAGCCCGGGATCGGCGGTCACGCTCGGACCGATCGCGAGGTCGGCAAGCCGGTTCGCGACCAGGACGGGCATCTCCTTGGAGACCGCGACCCCTGACGACACCTCGACGCTGCCTGCGAACCGCTTGGTGAAGGCCTCCATCAGCGGCGTGGTCACGAACTCGGCCACCGTCGACGTCGCGACCACGCGGAGCTGTTCTGGTGCGCCCTGCGCAGCCCTGACCGCGGCGTGCGCCTCGGCGCCGAGCACCACGATCTGCGAGGCTGTCGCGAGCAGGCGGGAGCCGCCGGCGGTCAGCGTCATCCCGGACGGCCCGCGGCTCAGCAACTGATCACCCAGGTGCGCGCGGAGCGCGGACAGCGCCTGCGAGACGGCCGGCTCGCTGACGCCCAGTGCGTTCGCCGCCGCCGTCACCGAGCCGAGCCTCGCGACCAGCACGAACGCGTTGAGCTGCGTGAGTGTCATGACTCTCCCGATTATCACGCAGCGCGGACCAGGCGAAGACCATGAGCGTGGCCGCAGGTCAGTCGCCTGAGGGCAATCAGGACAGGGCCTCGTACACTGCACACGCGTGGCACGTCACGCCGGGAGGCGAGCGGGGAGGCCGGGGTGCAGGTTCCTGCGTACGTCGAGTACGAGCGAGCGACCAGCGTCGAGCACGCCCTGAGGCTGCTCGCCAGGTACGGCCCTGAGTCGCGGATCCTGGCCGGCGGCCACAGCCTGATTCCCATGATGAAGCTGCGGCTTGTCCAGCCGGAGACGCTGATCGACATCAACGACGTGACCGACCTGGCCTACGTCAACGTCACCGACGGCGAGCTTCGCATCGGCGCCATGACCAGGCACGCCCAGCTGCTCGACTCGCCGGTCGCTGGCCAGCACTTCACGATCCTGCACGACGCCGAGCGCGTTATCGCCGACCCGATCGTGCGGCTGTGGGGCACCATCGGCGGATCGCTGTGCCAGGCCGACCCGTCGGAGGACCTATCGGCCGCGTTCGCCGCGCTGAAGGCGACCATGGTGATCCAGAACTTGTCGGGGACCAGGATGGTGCAGGCCAGGGACTTCCACACGGGCCCGTACGAGACCGTCGTCACCCCAGGGGAGATCCTCACCGAGATCAGGGTGCCGATCGTGGGCGGATCAGGCAGCGCGTACCACAAGGTCGGGCGCCGGGTCGGCGACTGGCCGATCGCCGCGGCCGGGGCCGCGCTGTGGCTCGACGACGCGGACGGCGACCTCATCGCCGAGGCGGGCATCGGCCTCACCGCGGTCGGCGCCGAGCGATTCTCGGCTGCCCCGGCCGAGGACTTCCTGGCCGGGCGGCCGGCGACCGAGGAGAACTTCGAACGGGCAGGCCAGCTCGCGGCCGAGCACTGCCGCCCGGTCTCCGACCAGCGCGGCCCGGCCGACTATAAGCGCCACCTGGCCGGCGAGCTCACGACCAGGGCGCTGCGGACCGCGCTCGCCAGGGCCCGAGGCCAGCAGCCGGCCCGCAGGGCCCGAGGCCAGCAGCCGGCTCGCAGGGTCCGGGACCAGCAGCCCGCCCGCAGGGCGGCCGCGGCCAGCGAGCGGGGAACCTGACGTGCAGATCGCCGTCAACGTCAACGGGACCGAATACACCAGGGAGGTCGAACCGCGCCTGCTGCTGATCCACTTCATCAGGGACGAACTAGGCTTGACCGGCTCGCACTGGGGCTGCGACACGTCCAACTGCGGCGCCTGCGTGCTCTGGCTCGACGACATGCCGGTGAAATCCTGCACCGTTCTCGCCGCGATGGCCGACGGCCGCCGGGTGCTGACCGTCGAGGCCCTCGGGCAGGGCGGCCGCCTCGACCCGGTCCAGGAGGGCTTCGCCCGCTGCCACGGCCTGCAGTGCGGCTTCTGCACCCCCGGGATGATGCTGACCGCTCGCTGGCTGCTCGACCGCAACCCTGACCCCACCGACGAGGAGATCCGTGCCGCGATCTCCGGCCAGATCTGCCGCTGCACCGGCTACGAGAACATCGTCAGGTCGGTTCGCTGGGCCGCGCGTCACGAGTCGGGTGACCAGCCGTGACACCGGATTCTGAGCACATTTTTAACAAGGCGTACGGATCAGTGCCGCGCAAAGAGGACGCCAGGTTCCTGCGCGGCAAGGGCACCTTCACCGACGACGTCGCGCTGCCTGGCATGCTCTACGGCGCGATCTTGCGCAGCCCGCTGGCGCACGCCAGGATCCGCTCGATCGACACCCTCGCCGCGCAGGCGCACCCCAGCGTCGAGGCCGTGATCACGGGGGAGACCCTCGCCGCGCGCAACCTCGCATGGATGCCCACCTTGTCCGCGGACGTGCAGGCCGTCCTCGCGACCGACAAGGTCAGGTTCCAGGGCCAGGAGGTCGCGTTCGTGGTCGCGCGGGACAGGTACTCGGCCCGCGACGCGCTCGAGCTGATCAGCGTCGAGTACGAGCCGCTGCCCGCCGTCGTCGACGCGCGCACCGCGCTCGATCCAGGCGCCGAGCTGGTCCGCGACGACCTCGAGGGTCAGGCGAGCAACCGGATCTTCGACTGGTCGGCCGGCGACCAGGCGGCTACCGACGCCGTGTTCGCGTCCGCTGACGTGGTCGTCGCCCAGGACATGCTCTATCCGCGGGTGCACCCCGCGCCGCTGGAGACCTGCGGCGCGGTGGCTGACATGGACCAGGTGAGCGGGCGGCTCACGATGTGGTGCACCACGCAGGCACCGCACGCGCACCGCACGCTGTACGCGCTGATCACCGGGCTTCCCGAGCACAAGATCCGCGTCATCTCGCCCGACATTGGCGGCGGCTTCGGCAACAAGGTGCCGATCTACCCTGGCTACCTGTGCGCGGTCATCGGCTCGATGATCACCGGGCGGCCGGTCAAGTGGGTCGAGGACCGGTCGGAGAACCTGATGTCGACCACGTTCGCCCGCGACTACCACATGCACGGCGAGATCGCGGCGAGCAAGGACGGCACGATCCTCGGGCTGCGCGCTCGCGTGCTGGCCGACCACGGGGCGTTCAACGGTGCCGCGCAGCCGACCAAGTTCCCCGCCGGGTTCTTCCACATCTTCACCGGCTCCTATGACCTGCGCGCCGCGTACTGCGAGGTCACTGGCGTCTACACGAACAAGGCGCCGGGCGGGGTGGCGTACTCCTGCTCGTTCCGCATCACCGAGGCCGTCTACCTGGTCGAGCGGATGGTCGACCTGCTCGCCCGTGAGCTAGGCGTGGACGCCGCTGAGCTGCGGATGCGGAACCTCGTCAGGCCTGAGCAGTTCCCGTACACGTGCCCGACCGGCTGGCAGTACGACTCCGGTGACTACCCGCGGGCGCTTCGCACGGCGATGGACCTGGCCGGCTACGCGGACCTCCGCCGCGAGCAGGCTGACAAGCGCGAGCGCGGCGAGTACATGGGCATCGGGATCAGCTTCTTCACCGAGGGCGTCGGGGCTGGCCCGCGCAAGCACATGGACATCCTCGGCCTCGGCATGGCCGACGGTGCGGACCTGCGGATTTTCCCGACCGGCAAGGCGGTGCTCGCGGTCTCCTGCCAGACCCAGGGCCAGGGGCATGAGACGACGTTCGCGCAGATCGTGGCCGGCGAGCTGGGGATGTCGCCGGACGACGTGGAGGTCGTGCACGGCGACACCGACCGGACCCCGTTCGGCCTCGGCACGTACGGCTCCCGCTCGACGGCAGTCTCTGGTGCGGCCGCGGTGATGGCGGCGAGGAAGGCGCGCGAGCGGGCCAGGATCGTCGCGGCCGCGATGATGGAGGTCGCGGCCGGCGACCTGGAGTGGGCGGACGGCGCCTGGCGGGTACGCGGTGACCCCGAGCAGGCGGCGACCCTCGGCGCGATCGCGTTGGCGGCGCATTCTGGCCTCGAACTGCCCGACGGCGTCGAGGCGCACCTCGACGCCGGGACCGTGTACGACCCGCCGAACCTGACGTTCCCGTTCGGCGCCTACATCTGCGTCACCGACGTCGACCCTGGCACCGGTCAGGTGGCGGTGCGGCGGTTCATCGCGGTCGACGACTGCGGCGTGCGGATCAACCCCATGATCGTGGAAGGCCAGGTGCACGGCGGGCTCGCCGACGGCGTCGGCATGGCGCTGATGCAGGCGATCGCGTTCGACGCGGACGGCAACTGCCTCGGCGGCTCGTTCATGGACTACCTGCTGCCGACCGCGGTCGAGTGCCCGTCGTGGGAGCTCGGCTCCACCGTGACGCCTTCGCCGCACCACCCGGTCGGCGCGAAGGGAATCGGCGAGTCGGCGACGGTCGGATCGCCGGCCGCGGTGGTCAACTCGGTGCTCGACGCGCTCGCGCCGTTCGGGGTCAGGCACGCCGACATGCCGCTGACCCCGGCCGCCGTCTGGAGCGCGATCCAGGGCCGTCCGATCCGCAGCGACCTGGCCATCACGTGACCGGGCCGGAGCGGGCCTTACATCCCGGATGCCGGGACACTGGCCTGGCTGCAGCATGATGGTGTGTGTCCCTGTTGCGAAGACTGAAAGGCCGGCGCGCGGATGAGCGACATTTCCGAGCAGCTTCCCGACGTCGCGACGCTGCTTGCCGAGCTCGACGACGCGAGCTATCTGGCCGACGAGCCGCTTGGCACGGCGCTGTTCCTCGCGGCGCGGATGGGCCAGCCGATCCTGCTCGAGGGCGAACCGGGTGTCGGCAAGACCGAGGCGGCGAAGGCGCTCGCCAGCGCGCTCGACACGCCGCTGATCAGGCTGCAGTGCTATGAGGGACTGACGTCGGCCGAGGCGCTGTACGAGTGGAACTACCCGCGCCAGCTGCTCGCGATCAGGCTCGCCGAGGCCAGGGGCGAGTCGCCGCGCGAGGCCGACCTGTTCAGCGACGAGTACCTGCTCGAGCGACCGCTGCTCGCGGCGCTCGACCATCCGGGGCCCCGGCCCGCCGTTCTGCTCATCGATGAGGTCGACCGCGGCGACGACGAGTTCGAGGCGTTCTTGTTCGAGCTGCTCGCCGAGTCCGCCGTGACGATCCCCGAGCTGGGCACCAGGCGGGCCGCGTACCCGCCGATCGTCGTGCTCACCTCCAACCGGACGCGCGACCTGCACGACGCGCTGAAGCGGCGCTGCCTGTACCACTGGATCGACTACCCGGACGTGCCGCGGGTGGCGGCGATCATCAGGCGACGGGTGCCCGAGGCGACCGGTCCGCTTGCTGACCAGGTGGCCGCCGGCGTGGCCAGGCTGCGGCACCTCGACCTGGCCAAGCCGCCAGGGATCGCCGAGGCGATCAGCTGGGCCAGCGCGCTGCACGTGCTCGGCGCGGGCGAGCTCGACGCCGCGTCCGCCG
>DASUHI010000223.1:0-16188 GCA_036273575.1 Streptosporangiaceae bacterium
CCTACCAGAAGACGGTGGCGTCCGCGGAGCTCGTCGTGCTGTCGGGCAGTCTGCCGCCAGGCGTGCCCGACAGCGCGTACGCCGGGCTGATCACCGCGGCGGCCGGAGTTCCTGCGCTGCTCGACGCCAGCGGGGCCGCGCTGGCCCTGGGCGCCGCCGCCGGTCCGGCGATCGTGAAGCCGAACCTGGCCGAGCTCGAGGAGGCGGCAGGCCGCCCGCTGCGCGGGCCGGACGGCCCCGAACTCGACGCCGTCGAGCGGGCCGCGCGCGCGGTCGGGCAGCGCTCAGTCGGGCAGGGCGCGGTGGTGGTCTCGCTCGGCTCGGACGGACTGCTGGCGGTGACTCAGGCAGGCACCTGGCACGCCCGGCCGCCCGGCCACGTGCCAGGCAACCCGACCGGCGCCGGTGACGCGGTCGCCGCAGGCCTCGCCGACGCCTACGCGCGCGGCATGGACTGGCCGGCGAGCTTGCGGCACGCGGCCGCGTTGGGCACCGCCGCAGTGGGCACTCCGGTGGCCGGCGAGTTCGCGGTCGCCGACTATGAGCGGCTCGCGACGACGGTCGAGATTGTCGGCGCCTCGTGATCCCCGCCGCTGGCACCTCGGAGATCATCGCGGCGGCGCGCGCAGCAGACCGCGGCGTCGGCGCGTTCAACATGATCGGCATCGAGCACGCCGAGGCGATCGTCGCGGGCGCGGAGCGGGCGGGGATGCCGGTCGTGCTGCAGATCAGCGAGAACTGTGTCAGGTACCACGGCGCGCTCGAGCCGGTCGCGCTCGCGGCCCTCGCGATCGCGAGGGCGGCCGCCGTGCCGGTCGCCGTGCACTTGGACCACGCGACCAGCGCGGACCTCGTCGAGCAGGCCGCAGGCCTCGGGATCGGCTCGGTGATGTTCGACGCGTCCGCGCTGGACTACGCCGACAACGTGGCCGCGACCGCCCGCCTGACGTCGTGGTGCCACGAGCGCGGCCTGTGGGTGGAGGCCGAGCTCGGCGAGATCGGCGGCAAAGACGGTGTGCACGCCCCAGGGGCACGCACCAGGCCAGAGGAGGCCGCCGCGTACGTCAGCGCCACAGGCGTGGACGCGCTCGCGGTCGCAGTCGGCACCTCGCACGCGATGCTCACCAGGGACGCCGTGCTCGACTTCGACCTCATCGGCCGGATCAGGACGCAGGTGCAGGCACCGCTGGTGCTGCACGGCTCGTCTGGCGTCTCCGACGTGGCGCTCGGGAAGGCGATCCTCGCGGGCATGACGAAGATCAACATCGCGACGCAGCTGAACAAGGTGTACACCGCGGCCGTGCGCGACCGGCTGGCCGCCGACGAGCGGCTCGTCGACCCCCGCAAGTACGGCGCCGCGGGCCGCGACGCCGTCGCGGCCGAGGTCGCCAGGCTGCTCACGGTCCTCCGTCCATGACCAGGTACCGACGGCTGAATGACCTGCTCGAGATGCTCGCGGCCGACGGGCAGCTCATGGTGGAGCAGGCGGCGGATGCCCTCGGCGTGTCGACGGCGACGGTCCGGCGCGACTTCGACGACCTGGCAGCGCAGCAGATGCTGACCAGGATCCGCGGTGGTGCCGTGGCCCGCGCCGTGACCTACGACCTGCCGCTGCGGTACAAGACAGAACGGCACCCGACCGAGAAGCACAAGATCGCGGCGGTGGCCGCCGCCATGGTCCGGCCAGGTCAGGTGGTCGGGCTAAATGGCGGCACGACGACCACGGAGGTCGCCAGGGCGCTCGCGGTCCGGCCTGACTTGCAGTCCGGCGATCCGCTCGCGCCGGCCCTGACCGTGGTCAGCAACGCGCTCAACATCGCCGCTGAGCTCGCCGTCAGGCAGCACATCAAGATCGTGGTGACCGGGGGAGTGGCGCGGCCGCAGTCGTACGAGCTCACCGGCCCGCTCGCGACCGGCGTGCTCGAGCAGGTCACGCTCGACGTGGCGATCCTCGGGGTGGACGGGATCGACGCGGCCGGCGGGGCTACCGCCCATCACGAGGGCGAGGCCAGCATCAACCGGCTGATGACGCGGCGGGCGGACCGGGTCATCGTGGCCGCCGACTCGTCCAAGGCGGGCAGGCGGGCCTTCGCGAGGATCTGCGCGGCCGACGAGGTCGACGTCCTCGTGACCGACGCTGGGATCGACCAGGCTCTGTCGGAGGCCCTGGCCGACGCCGGCGTCCGCGTCGTGCTCGCCTGAAGCCGACTGAATGCGCCATCCAGTCGCTTTCCGCGCTGAATGTCACATTCAGCCGCCGGGGCGTCGCGGGGCGGGTCAGAACTCCCGGTACATGATGTGCAGGCCGACCCGGCCGAGTTCCGGGTGCTCGAAGGCGCCAGGCACGGTGCCGACGATGGTGAACCCGAGTCGCTGATAGATCTCGATGGCTGAGCGGTTCGCCTCCGTCACGGCGTTGAACTGCATGCCCGCGTAGCCGTTCGACCTGGCCCAGTCCAGCGCGTAGCGGCACAAGGCGGTGCCTACCCCCTTGCCGCGGGCTCGCGCGGCGACCATGAAGCTCGCCGTCGACACGTGCGAGCCAGGACCGGGCCGGTTGGGCCCCATCTTGGCCGTACCGAGCACCTGGCCGTCGTCGACGGCGACGACCGTGTGGCCGGGCGGCGGTTCCAGCCAGATGCTCCTTGCCTGCTCTTGCGTCATGTCCGGGTCGTAGGTGTAGGTGTCCCTCGCCCGGATCACGTCATGGATGATCGGCCACACCTGCGGCCAGTCGGCGTTGGCGAACTCGCGGATCTGCACGGATGAACTCTAGAGCGTGGTCAGCGTGGCTCCCGCGGGGTAGCCGCGTCGCTTCCCGTCCGCGAGCGCCCAGACCTGCTGCCTGCCGTAGACCTGCCAGCTGTGACCGCCGCCCGTGAGGTCGACGAGCGCCGTGTCCTCGTCGATGCCGAGCACGGCAGTGCCGTCAGGCGGGTGCGAGAGCGCCCCGATCAGCAGGTCAGGAACCCACGCGAGCATCTTGTCGAAGTGCGGCAGCACCCGCAGCGCCGGCAGGACGCCGAGGCCGGGGTCCGGGTCACGGAGCGGAGCGCGCATCGACGGGACCCAGCCCGTCAGCGCGATCGCCCCCGCCGAGCAGCCGGCCAGGGCCGATCCTGACCGCCAGGCCGCCAGGATGGCGTCCCAGACCCTGGTGCCCCGCAGCGTCTGGGCGAGGAAGACCGGGCTGCCGCCTGACAGATAGATCAGGCCCGCCCCCGCGACCCGCGCGGCCAGCTCAGGTGAGTCTGCCTCGGCGCGGTCCCTGACCACGAGGGGAATCTGCTCGACGCCGAGCCGGTCCGCCTGCGCGGCGCCGAGGTCGAGCCAGCGGCGCAGGCTCCGCTCGCCCTCGGGCGCCGCCGCCGTCGGCAGCTGCACGTACCGGGGCGCCCTGCCGTCGATCAGCAGGCCCTCGACCTTCGTCATGGCGGGCAGGTATTCGCCGCTGCCCACAAGGGCCAGCGGGCCCGGGCTCGGCGGCCTCACGGCATGACTCGGCGTCGATGCTGGCGGGGCGCAAGAGACACGAGGTCATCATGGCGTAGCCAGGACCGGTCGCTCCACCACGACCCCCCAGTGCGCCGGTTCCTGCTTTAAGGTAATGATCCGTGACCCACTACAGCCGGCTGTGCAAGATCGTCATCGATGTGCCCGAGGAGGTCCACCGCGCAGAACTCGCGTTCTGGGGCTCGGCAACCGGCCAGGAGATGGTCCAGGCCGAGAAGTTCCCCGAGTATCACGGCGCCGACCTGCCTGGCCAGGAGATCGGGCTCCTGATCCAGCGGATCGGGGGCGGCCAGCCGAGGATGCACGTTGACATTCACACCGATGACCTGGAGGCCGAGCTCGCCAGGCTCGAGGCGCTCGGCGCGAAGCGGGAGTTCCAGGCGCACTCGTGGTGGGTGATGAGCGATCCGGCCGGCCTGCTGTTCTGCGTGATTCCCGACCAGCCGGGATCGCTGCACGAGCAGAACGCGCATCGCTGGGACTAGCCGGGATAACGGTCATCGTGGAACCGACGTGGGCATTGCGGCAGATCGCGTTCCAACTGGAGCGGGCTGGCGCGCCGACGTACCGGGTCCGTGCGTTCCGTCGTGCCGCCGAGGTAGTCAGCGCGCTGCCCGCTGGCGAGCTTGACCGTCTGGTGCAGCAGGGCGCGCTGCAGACCCTGTCCGGGATCGGTCCGGCGACCGCCGAGGTCATCGCTCAGGCGGCGGCAGGTCAGGAGCCCGAGTACCTGACCAAGCTGCTCGGCGGCGCCGAGCCAGCGCCTGCCAGCGCATTGCGAAACGCACTGCGCGGTGACTGTCACACGCACTCGACCTGGTCTGACGGCGGCAGCCCACCCGGGGAAATGGCCGAGGCTGCCAGGGATCTCGGCCACGAGTGGGTGGCACTGACCGACCACTCGCCGAGGCTGACCGTCGCGAACGGGCTGTCCGCCCCGCGCCTGAAGGAGCAGCTCGAGCTGGTCGGGCGGCTGAATGCCGAGCTGGCGCCCTTTCGCATCCTGACCGGTATCGAGGTCGACATCCTCGAGGACGGCGGCCTGGATCAGCGCGAGGACCTGCTGGCCAGGCTCGACGTCGTCGTCGCCAGCGTGCACTCCAAGCTGCGGATGCCCGGTCCGGAGATGACCGAGCGGATGATCACGGCGGTGTCCAACCCGCACGTCGACGTGCTCGGGCACTGCACCGGGCGGATGGTCATGGGGCGCGGGCGACCGGAGTCCCAGTTCGACCCGGAACGGGTGTTCGCGGCCTGCCGCGAACACGGGGTCGCCGTCGAGATCAACTGCCGGCCAGAGCGCCAGGACCCGCCAGACCGGCTGCTGCGCATCGCGGCAGACATAGGCTGCCTGTTCTCCATCGACACCGACGCGCACGCGCCAGGGCAGCTGGACTGGATCGGCGGCGGCTGCGTGCGGGCCGAGGCCATGGGCATCGGCCCTGACCGGGTCATCAACACACGTACCGCTGACGACGTCACCGCTCGCTAGCCGGCTAGTGCCGGGGCGAGGCGGCTGCGAGAATGCCCGCATGAGACCTGACTCCACGTCCGACTCGATCCTGTCGATCGGATCGTCGGGCTCGATCTTGTCGATCGGGTCGTCGGGCTCGATCTTGTCGATCGGCTCGGCAGGCTCGTTCGCGTCGGCGTTTTCGGTCGGCTCGTTCCTCAGCGTGGGCTCGGTCCTGTCCGGGCTGTCCCGCTGGTCGCTGCTGTCCTGGCGGTCGGCAGGGGCCATCAAGTCGGCCGGGCGGGGGACGGCCTCCGGCGGGCCGAGGCTGAGCAAGACATTCAGGCTGCCCAAGGCCCTGCAGCCGAGCAACGGCGTCAGCCGCCGCGGAGACGCCCGATGACCGAGCCGATACCGGCCGCGACGTCGTCCGGCAGCGAGGTCGCCGAGCGGCTCATGGAAGATGGCTATGTGGTCGTGTCGGGGATGATGACAGACCAGGGCCTGCAGGACGCGCGCGCGGATCTCGGCAGGATCCTCGAGGCGACCAGGACCGGGCGCAACGCGTTCGAGGGCTACTCGACCCAGCGCATCTACGCGCTGTTCGCCAAGACCAGGACCTTTGACCAGGCCGCCATCCACCCGCTGCTGCTCGACGTGCTCGACAAGGTGCTCGGGCACTACCAGCTCAGCGCCCCCGTCGGGATCAGGATCGGGCCAGGGGAGAAGGCTCAGGTGCTGCACACCGACGACATGATCTATCCGCTCCCGCAGCCGCACCCGCCGGTCGTGGTCAACACCATGTGGCCGCTCGATAAGTTCACGGCCGAGAACGGTGCGACCAGGTTCATCGCGGGCAGTCACCGCTGGGAGCCCGGCAGGCGTCCGGCCGCCAGCGACCCCGTCAGCACCGCGACCATGTCGCCTGGCTCGGCCATGTTCTACCTGGGCAGCCTGTGGCACGGCGGCGGCGAGAACCGCACCAGCAAGCCCAGGCTCGGCGTGATCCTGGAGTACGCGGCTGGCTGGCTCCGCCAGCAGGAGAACCACTGCCTGGCCGTCCCGCGCGCGACCGTCAGGCTGCTGCCCGAGCGACTTGCCGAATTGCTCGGTTATAACATCTATCCGCCGTTTGTCGGATACGTCGACGGCAGCCATCCGCGAAAGGTCCTGGCGGCCGGCGAGTGAAGAACGACTGGGCGGGCCAGGTCCGGACGTACCCCCGTGCCGTCAGGCCGGCCACCGCTGCGTGCCACCATCACCGCTGTCGTGCGGCCCGCGGTGAGTGCGTCGCGGTGGTCATCCTGGCCCGCCGCAGCCGGCAGCTCTCGGAATAGCGGGTACCCCAGGCCCCCCAGCCTGGGTACCGCGCAGCGTCTCAGAGCCGCTGTGCGGGATCCATCGCACACAGCGACCTTACGGTCGCGGAACGGCAACGACGACCCCTAGATGGTCTGTTTCTGGCCCTCATCTGAGCGGACATTCTCGGTCATCACCGTCCGTTTAACCCCCGAGCGGCGCGCTCCGCGGCGGCAGGAGCCCCGACTTCGTCGCGAGCACCACGGCCTCGAGCTGAGTGTGCGCGCCGAGCTTCATCATCACGTTCTTGACGTGGCCGCGGGCCGTATACACGCTCAGGACCAGCCGCTCGGCGATCGCGCTCGGATCGAGTCCCTCGCCCATCAGCGCCAGCACCTCCTGCTCGCGCGCAGTGAGCCGCGGCGCCTCGGGGGCCTGGCCGTTCTCCTCGGCTCCCGGCAGCACCCCCGCATCGGCCGGCTGCGCCGGGCGGAGTCCCGGCGGACCGGGAATGTTCTTGATGAGCTCTCTGAGCGTGGCGCCCTCGATGACCATCTTGCCCGGCATCGGGTTCCTGATCGCGGCCAGTATGTCCGAGAACGAGCCGTTCTTGGCCAGGAAGCCGCCCGCACCCGCGGCCGCTGCGGCAGCCAGCCGTCCGGCCGTCGCGCCAGCCGTCAGGATCAGGACGTTCACGTCCGGATACGCGGCCTTGATCCGGCGGGTTCCCTCGATCCCGTCGGTCCCCGGCAGCTGGATGTCCATCAGCACGACGTCCGGCCGGCGCTCAGCGGCCCTGGCGAGCGCGTCCTCGACAGTGCTGGCTGTGCCGACGCAGTTCATGTCGGGCTGCGCGCCGATGGCGATCTCGAGCGCGGCGGCCAGCACCTGCTGGTCCTCCACCACGAGAACGCCGATCATGCAGCCCGCCTCCGATGCTCGTGCCGTCTCGGTCTGGGCATACCCAGCGGAACCCACTGGCACCGCTCCGCGGAGGCGCCCGGCTACGTTCTGGCTGCTGGCCTCGGCAGGCGAAGCAGGAAGCGAGATCCGCCGTCTTCGGCGGGTTCGTACCACGCGTCGCCGCCGGCCGTGCGTGCGAGCGTCCGCACGATCCACAGGCCAAGACCAATGCCCGCGGTCTGCCGTTCTGCCTCGGGCGCCCGCGCGAAGCGCTCGAACAAAAGCGGCTCGAAGGTGGCGGGCACGCCCGGCCCGTGGTCCCTGACCTCGATTTTTGTCCAGTTGCCGCGCTCCTGCGCGGAGATCTCGATCGGTGGCTTGGCGTAGGCGAGCGCGTTGTCGACGTAGTTGGCGAGCATCATCGTGAGCTCAGCCCGGTCGACGGCGGCGCTCACGCCGGGGCTGCAGCGCACCAGCACCTGGCTCGGCGCGGCGTTTGCCAGGGCGAGCTGATCGATGATCACTTCGAGGACCCGGCATGGGCCAGGCGCGGAGCGCGGGCCGTCAGACTCGAGCTGAACGCTGGTGAGGAGCCTGCGCATGAGCATCTGCAGCCGGCCGGAGAGCTCGACTATCCGCTCGGCGAGCTTGACCCGCTCCGGGATCTCCATCAAGACCTGCTGGTCGGCCAGCACGTTGGCGAGCACGCCGATCGCCGCCAGCGGGCTGTGCAGCTCGTGCGCGGCGACCGCTAGTGCCGCGCTCTGCTGGTCAAGCGCCGCCTCGAGTGCGCGCTCCGAGTGCTTGCGCTGCGTGACGTCGCGGAGTACGGCGACCCTCAGGCGTTCCCCGCCGACGTGTGTCGTCGTCGTCCGTACCTCGAGCACGCGCTCGGCGCCCGGCGCGCCGACCTGGATCTCGTCGGCCTGTCCAGGCGCTATCTCGTGCCAGAAACGCCGGCCGGCCAGGTCGCCGGCTGGCAGTCCGAGCAAGTGCGCAGCGGCGTCGTTGCCGAACCTGATGACGCCGCGGTCGTCGACGGCCACGACCCCGTCGGCGGCAGCGGCCAGGATCGCCGCGCCGATATCCGCCGCGTTGCTCGCGCGCGGTCGCCGGTGATGGCTGCGTGGCCGTTGGCGAGTGTCGCGGGCCTCTGCCATCAGCCCGCCGGCCCGGTGCCGCCTGCCCTCAGGGCCATTGTGCTCGCACTCCGCATGTCGCCCCCGCCGTCGCTCGCGCATGCCAGCCCACAGAGTTTACCCCTGCCTGTGGTGATTACTCTACGTAACGGACGCGGGTGCCGCGTGCCCGGTGAGCGCGTTCACTTCGGTCAGGGTGCGCGACGCGATCGCGCCTGCCCGCGCGTTGCCATCGCGGAGCACCTGCCGCAGGTATCCGGGATCGGCCGCCAGCTCGGCCCGCCTGGCCCTGATCGGGCGCAGCAACTCGTTCACCGACTCGGTGACCACGCGCTTCAGCTCGGCGGAGCCGCCAGCCCCGACCTCGGTCGCGACGCGCTCGGGGTCGCGGTCCTGACACAGCGCGGCAAGCAGGACGAGGCTGGACACTTCGGGCCTCGCCACCGGGTCGAACGTGATGTGCCGCTGCGTGTCCGTCTTGGCGCCCTTGATCAGCCGGGCGGTCTCGTCCGCGGTCGCCGCGAGCGCGATCGCGTTGCCGCGGCTCTTGCTCATTTTCGCGCCGTCAGTGCCGAGCAGGTTCGGCGCGGGCGACAGCAGGGCGTCGGGACTTTCGAAGAACGTGGCCCCGGCCGCGTAGCGCTCGTTGAAGCGCCTGGCGATGGTCCTGGCGATCTGCAGGTGCGGCAGCTGGTCCTTGCCGACCGGGACGAGGTTGGCCTTGCAGAACAAGATGTCGGCGGCCTGGTGCACGGGGTAGGTGAACATCAGGCCGCTCACCGTCTGCTGCCTGGGCCTGCGCTGCCTGGCCTGGGCGATCTCCTCCTTCACGGTCGGGTTCCTGCGCAGCTCGGGTACGGAGACGAGGGACAAGAACGGCAGCATCAGCTGGTTCAGGGCCGGCACGGCGCTGTGCGTGAAGATCGTCGCCGTACCTGGGTCGATGCCGACCGCGAGGTAGTCGGCCATCAGGCCCTCGACGCGGTGGGGCAGGTCGTCGGCTACGTCCCGGTCGGTCAGCACTTGGTAGTCGGCGATAAGCACGAACAGCTGCACGCCGGCGCGCTGCAGCCGCACGCGCGTGGCCAGGGTGCCGAAGTAGTGGCCCAGGTGCAGCGGGCCGGTCGGCCGGTCACCTGTGGCGATCCTGAACCGCGCCGGGTCGGCCGCGATCAGTGACTCAAGGTCAGAACTCCTGCGCTGCTCGGCGTGCAGCGAGGTGACCGATGCGGGCTGGTTGTGATTCACGGGACTCTCCTTCTGCTCTGAAGGAGGACAGTCCGGCCGCGTCCTGTTAGGAAATCGCAAAGGGCCGCCCAGCCGGACGGCCCTCATCGTGCGTACGCTGATCAGCCGTCCTGAGACGGCCACCAGGTCAGGCACGACAAACGACGCATGTGTCAAGTATAGCGGCGCTGCCGCCAGGCGGCAGCGGCCGCCGCGTGGTCGATGACGGGCAGCGGATAACCTCGCGCGCGGCGGATCTGCGGGGGCGGGTCGTGGACCTGGGCCGGGCCGAGGCCGTCCAGCTCTGGCACGTGCCTGCGGATGTACGCGCCGGCCGGGTCGAACCGCCTGCCCTGGAGCGTCGGGTTGAAGATACGGTGCCGCTGCGTGTCGGTGCCCGTGCCCGCCACCCACTGCCAGTTGAGCTGGTTGCAGGCCACGTCGGCGTCGGCGAGGTGGCGCATGAAGTGCCGCGCGCCAGCCCGCCAGTCGATCGACAGGTCCTTGGTGAGGAACGACGCGACGATCATCCTGGCCCGGCCCGCCATGAACCCCTCGCTGGTGAGCTGGCGCATCGCGGCATCCACGACAGGAAAGCCGGTCTGCCCCGACTGCCAGGCCGCCAGGGCGTCCTGGTCGTCGTGCCACCGGCGGGCGCACGGGCGGTAGTCCAGGCGGGCGGCGTCCGGCGCGGCAGCGAGCAGCTGGCAGAAGAAATCGCGCCAGGCAAGCTGGCGAACAAACGGCTCGCCGCCTGGCAGGCCGCCGAGGTCTGCGGCCACCGCGCGCGGGGAGAGGCAGCCGAAGTGCAGGTAAGGGGCCAGCCGGGAGGTCGCGTCGGCGGCGAGGTCGTCGCGGGCGTGGTCGTAGCCTGCGAGGTGCGCGCGTGCCCAGCTCGCGAGCCGCCGCCGGCCGGCGGTCTCGCCCCCGGGTGGCGCGCCGGCCGCCGGCCTGGCGCCGGCCAGGTTCGCGAGCGCCGGCAGCCTGCCGCCCGCGATCCCTCCCGGCACGGCCAGGCGGGCGGGCGTTCCGGCCTCCGGACGGCGCGGTTCGCCCAGCCAGCGCCGGTAGTAGGGCGTGAAGACCTGGTAGGCGGAACAGGACGCACCCGTGCCCTGGCTCGCCGGGCTGATCGCCCCCGGCTCCGTCACCATGACTCCCGGATGGGTGAGGACCTCCCGCCTGGCCCCGGCGCAGAGCGACTCGAGCGCCGCCAGGCGGCGGCTGGCGTAGCCGGAGACGTCCTGCGCCAGGTGGATTCGCTCCGCACCTGCTCGCTCGGCGACCTCGAGGACGGCGTGCGCCCAGGGTCCGCGCCTGGTCACGAGCCGGCCGCCGCGCTGACGCAGCCTGGCGTCCAGGTCGCGAAGCGACTGCAGCAAGAACGCCATCCTCGTCGCGTTCCGCGCGTGCCGGCCGAGGATCGCGTCGTCGAACACGAACAGCGGGACGACGTGATCCGCCAGGGCCGCCGCGGCCAGGGCCGGGTTGTCGCGGACCCGGAGGTCGCGGGTGAAGAGCATGACGGACGTGCTCATCGGGACTCCGCCTTGGCCGCGACCCAGTCCCAGAGCCCGCGGTCCGCGCCGCCCGCGGGTTTCGCGCCGGGGAACCGGTAAACCGGCCTGCGGCGCCTGTCGTGCCAGAAACCGCCTGAGCCGAGCAGCGCGTGATCGGCGGACGCCAGCCACACGATCGTGTCAGCGCCCTGGTCAGGGGTGCGCAGCGCGGGACCCATCAGCCGGGAGAAGGCTGGCAGGGACCGCGCGATCCCCGGTGTTCTCACCCAGCCGGGGTGCATGGCGTGGAAGGCGACCCCGCAGCCCGCGGTCCGCGCGGCCCACTGCGCGCTGAGCGCCACCTGAGCCCGCTTGGCCAGCGCGTAGGCGGCAACGCCGCGGTAGCCATCGGGCCGGGCGTCGAGCGCGGCCACGTCGACGGGCCTGGTGTACATCCCCCCGGAAGACACCGTGACCACCCTGGCCGGTGCCGACCGCCTGAGCAGGCCGATCAGCAGCGACGTCAGCACGAAGGGCGCGACGACCTGGCCCGCGACGGTGCGTTCCAGCCCGCCGGAGGTCCGCTGATAGGACCGGTGCACCGCTCCGGCGTTGTGGATGAGGACGTCGAGCCGGTCATGGGAGTCACCGAAGCGCGCGGCGAAACTCCTCACCGACTCGAGGTCGTCGAGGTCGGCGACGCCGAATCCGGCCGTGCCCCTGGCCGCTGCGGCGATCTGCCGGGTGGCCCGCCCGGCGCGCTCGGCGCTGCGGGCGAGCAGGTGCACGTTCGCGCCCATGCCCGCGAGCGCGCAGGCCGCGGCGAGGCCGATCCCCGACGTGCCGCCCGTGATGAGCACCGTGCGGCCGTCGAGCCGCCGCTCGCCGCCGTCATCGGAGAACTCTGGCAGCAGCCGGGATCTGACCTCGTAGCCGAGCCGCGAGAAGCTGCCGGCCACGCTCGCCTCCAGGACCGCGTCGACCGGATCAGCGAGCAGGTCGCGTGCCGCGCCCGCCACCGTCATGACCCCTGTGTACCGCTGCCGGCAGGAGCAGCGAGAACCTGGGCCAGGCCAGCAGCCGCGCGGTCACCGACGGCCGAGAAGCCGCGGTTGAGCAGCGGCTCAAGCAGGCGGAGCGGGCCCCGCATCGTGACCTCGGCGCGGTAGCTGACGACCGAGAGTGAGCTGGCTTGGCCGTCCGCGAGCGGGACCGGGCGGACCGTGATCAAGTCGCGCGCTCGGAGCACGCCGCTCGAGGCAACCAGCAGCACGTGGCGGCTCTGCGTCGAGTAACTGATCACCTCGTAGGTGAGCGGCACGCCGCGGCCAAGGAACGAGACGATCAGCCGGAACCGGCTCCCGGCGCGCACGTGGCCTTCGTCCAGGGCCCGGGCGTTACGGACACCTGGATCCCACTGTGCCGCGTTGCTGAAGGTCGCCACGTAACCGAACGTCTCATCGGCCGGCCATGCCGACGGGATCGTCGCCTCGTATGCCGCCATCGTGCTACCACCCCGTGCCGCGTTGGGCCGGCTGGGGCCGCCCCCGTGCGCTTCCGGCAGCGCTCGGCCCCAGCCGGCACTCAATGGTGGCCCCCCTGGTCGCCACCATGCTTAGTGTAATTTAGTATTTATTCTTGTCGGAGGCAAACGGGGGTGGACACGATGAGGCGCGAGCGGCACGTCCTTCCGGCCGACCGCTGCTGTGGTCGGTGCGGGCGTGGCCGGCCTCACGGCCGCGTACCTGCTGCAGGGCCGCTACGACGTCACGCTGTTCGAGGCCGCGGGGCGGCTCGGCGGGCACGCCGACACGCACGAGGTGCCTGCCACTGACGGCAGGCCGCTGGGACTGGACACCGGGTTCCTGGTCTTCAACGCGCGGACCTACCCGACGCTGGTACGGCTCTTCGGCGAGCTCGGCATCCGGTCCGCCGAGACGGAGATGAGCCTGTCTGTCCGCTGCGAGGGATGCGGGCTCGAGTACGCGGGGTCCAGGGGCATCCGCGGCCTGACCACGCAGTCTGGCTGGTTCGCCAGGCCCGAGTACCTGCGCATGCTCGGCACCGTGCCCGCGTTCTACCGGGCGGCCAGGCGGCACCTGGATCTCGGCGGCGACACGCCCAGTGGTGACAAGCCCGGTGGTGACAAGCCCGGTGGTGACAATCAGAGCCTCGGCGACTTCCTGGCGGCGGGCGGCTACGACCGCTACTTCATCGGTCACTTCGTCGTGCCGCTGGTGGCGGCCACCTGGTCGTGCTCGCCAGGAGCGGCGCTGGCCTACCCGGCGCGCTACCTGTTCGAGTTCCTCGACAACCACGGAATCCTGTCGGTGGGCAGGTCGCCTGCCTGGCGAACGGTCTCCGGCGGGTCCAGGACGTACGTGGACCAGATAGCCAAGCAGGTCACGTCCGTGCGGACGGCCGCGCCGGTGCGGGCGCTCCGCCGCGGCGCGGGCGGCGTGGAGGTGACCGACGACGCCGGTTATACCGGCTGGTACGACGCCGCAGTGGTCGCCACTCATCCTGACCAGGCGCTCGCCCTGCTCGCGTCGCCGACCAGGGCAGAACGCGAGGTCCTGAGCGCCTTCAGGTACTCGGTCAGCGACGTCGCGCTGCACACCGACGATTCCGTGCTGCCGCGCGGCCGGGCGGCCCGATCGTCGTGGAACTACCTGCTCTCGGACTGTGCTGGCACCGCCGACCAGGTGCACGTCAGCTATTACCTCAACCGCCTGCAGTCGCTCGTCGAGCCAGTGGACTACGTGGTCACGCTGAACCGGCTCGATCAGGTGAGCCCCGAGCGGGTCATCGCGACGATGCGCTACGAGCACCCGCTCTATACCCCCGAGGCGGTCGCCGCGCAGCGCCGGCTCGGCGAGCTGAACGCGGGGCCGCTCGCCTATGCCGGCGCCTATCACGGCTGGGGGTTCCACGAAGACGGCTGCCGGTCGGCGGTGACCGCGGCCGCGGCACTCGGGGTGAGCTGGTGACCGGCGAGGCCGCGGCGTTGTACCGCTGCACGATCACGCACCTGCGGACGCGTCCCGTGCGGCGCTCGTTCCGCTACGGCAGCTACCTGTGGCTCGTAGACCTGGACCGGGTGCCCAGGCTGCCGCGGGCGCTGCGCCCGCTGGCCAGCTTCGCGCCGCGGGACCACGTCGGCGATCCCGGCGCGGCGTCGATCAAGCAGAACATCGACGCCTACCTCAGGCAGCACGGCATCGACTCGGCCGGCATCCGCGTGCTGATGCTGGCGGGCGCGCGCGTGGCCGGCTACGCGTTCAACCCGCTCAGCGTGTTCTGGTGCTACCGGCCAGAAGGCGGCCTCGCGGCCGTGCTCGCCGAGGTACACAACACCTACTCGCAGCGGCACGTCTACCTGCTGCGCCCGGACGCGCGCGGCCGCGCGGAAGCCGGCAAGGAACTGTATGTTTCCCCGTTCCTGCCGATGGAGGGGGAGTACCGGCTTCTCTTGCCGGCGCCGGGTGACCGGCTCAGCCTCGCCGTGACGCTGGTATCCGACGGCGCGCCGGTGCTGATCGCCACCGCGCGGGGCACCCGGCGGCCGTACACGCCGTTGCGGCTGCTCGGCTACTCGGCGCGGTACCCGTGGGCGCCGCTGCGGGTCGCGCTGCTGATCAGGTGGCAAGGCATCCGGCTGGTCGCGCGGCGCCTGCCGGTTCTGCCGCGCCGCGATCGGGACCCACGACCAGAGGAGGCAACGCGATGAGTACCGTGACGACCAGCCGCAGGCCACCCGCCGCGGCGACCGGCGAGTGGCCGGTCATCCCCGCGGTGCGCGGAGGCGGGCTGCGGCCGGTCATCGCGCGGGCGCTGCTAACTCGGCTGGCGGCCAGGCTGCCGATTAAGATCGTGGGCCCTGACGGGAGGTCGTCGGGTTCTGGTGGCGCGGGCGCGCCCGTCCTCCGGCTGCACGACCCTGGCGCGTTCTTCGCCAGGGTGGGCGGCGGAGCGGCCGGGTTCGCCGAGAGCTATATGGCAGGCGAGTGGGACAGCGACGACCTGACCGGTCTTTTCACGGTGTTCGCCGCGCACGCGCCTGCGCTGGTGCCCGCCCCGCTGCGCGCGTCCGGCGCCTGTACGTCCCCCCGCGGCCGGCCGAGCAGGACCCTTCTGCCGACGGGGCCAGGCGCAATATCGAGCACCATTACGACCTGTCGAACGAGTTCTTCGAGCTATTCCTGGATCCGACGCTGACGTATTCCAGCGCGCTATTCGAGGAAGGCGACACGCTCGCGCAAGCGCAGCGCCGCAAAATAGACCGCCTGCTCGACGGCACGGGGACCACCGCGGGAACGCGGCTGCTGGAAATCGGCACCGGCTGGGGCGAACTGGCGCTGCGGGCGGCCGCGCGGGGTGCCAGCGTCACGTCCCTGACGATTTCGCCCGCCCAGTTCGAGGTCGCGACCAGGCGCGCGGCTGACGCTGGCCTCGCCGGCCGGATCGACGTGCGCCTATCTGACTACCGGGAAGCCGTAGGCAGCTACGACGCCGTCGTCAGCGTCGAGATGATCGAGGCGGTAGGGACCAGGTACTGGCCCACGCACTTCCGCACCATCGACCGGGTGCTGGCGCCTGGCGGCAGGGCAGGGATCCAGGCCATCACGATGCCGCACGACCAGCTGCTGGCCACGATGAATGGTCAGACGTGGATTCACCAGTACATCTTTCCCGGCGGCCAGATTCCCTCGCTGCGCGCGATTTCCGATGCCCTGGCGTCTCACACGACCCTGCGCGTAACGTCGGATCTGGCGATGGGCGGGCATTACGTGCGGACATTGTCGCAGTGGCGGACCCGGTTCGCCTCGGCGGAAGACGAGGTCGACGCGCTCGGGTTCAGCCGGCCGTTCCAGCGCATGTGGGACCTGTACCTCGCCTACGCGCAGGCGGGTTTCGCGGCCCGTTACCTCGACGTCCATCAACTCGTGCTCGAGCGCCGTGAGCGGTGGTGATCCTGGACTGCTGTCAGCGCATGTGCTGACTAACGACCAGGATCATGGCGGGCAGGACGGGCAGCGGCGCATAGTGCCGCGCCAGCCCCGCCGGCGCAGCACCTGCGCGATCTCGGCAGCTACCTGGCAGGGTCTCCTCGTGACGTCAATCCAGCTATAGCGCAGGGTGACGATCCCGGAGG
>DASUHI010000224.1:0-12565 GCA_036273575.1 Streptosporangiaceae bacterium
CGCGGACGGAGTCCCGGGCGGCGACTACGGCGCCCCGCAGGGCGGCTACGGCGCGCCGGGAGCCGCCCCGCCAGGAGCGGCACCGCCTGGCGGCGTTCGCGGCGGCCCTCCGGTTCCCGCACCGCGCTCGTCCATGGAGCGGATGCCGAGCGCCGTGCTGCGGCTGCCGACCACGCTGCTGCGGATCGGCCGCGCCCAGGACAACCAGGTCGTGATCGCGGATCTGAGCGTCTCCCGTTACCACGCCGAGCTGCGCAGAAATCCGCGCGGCGGCTACACGATCGTCGACCTCGGCAGCCACAACGGCACGTTCGTCAACGGCCAGCGGGTCGAGTCGGCGCCGGTCACCGAGCGCGACATCATCGGCATCGGGCCGGCGACCTACCGGCTCGTGGGCGAGGAGCTGCAGGAGTTCCTCGACACCGGCGAGATCTCGTTCATCGCCAAGGACCTGACCGTCACGCTGCCGAGCGGCCGGACGCTGCTCGACCACGTCAGCTTCCCCCTCGGAGAGCGCTGCTTCATGGGCGTGATCGGCCCGAGCGGCGCCGGTAAGTCGACCCTGCTCGGCGCCCTGACCGGAACCGCGCCGGCCAACAACGGCCAGGTCCTCTACGACGGACGCGACCTCTACATGAACTACGCCCAGCTGCGGCACAGGATCGGGCTCGTCCCCCAGGAAAACATCCTGCATACGCAGCTCACAGCACGCCGCGGGCTCGGTTATGCCGCTGAATTGAGGTTCCCGCGCGACACCAGCAAGGCCGAGCGTAGCCACCGCATCGACGAGGTGCTCGAGGAGCTGGCCCTCACCAGGCACGCCGACACGAAGACGGCGGCGATGTCCGGCGGCCAGCAAAAGCGCGTGAATGTCGCGCTGGAGCTGCTCACCAAGCCCTCACTGCTGTTCTTGGATGAACCAACCTCTGGGCTTGACCCTGGCCTCGACAAGTCGGTCATGGAGCAGATGGCTGACCTCGCCCACGACGGCCGCACCGTCATCGTGGTCACGCACTCGGTCGCGAACCTGAACCTGTGCGACCAACTGCTCGTGCTGGTGCCAGGTGGCAAGATCGCCTACTTCGGGCCGCCGAGGGAAGGCCTGAAGCACTTCAACCAGCCCGGCTGGGCAGAGGTCTTCCAGGCTTTCGAGAAGGAGCCGAACCGCGACTGGGCAGCCGAGTATCGCAACTCCATCTACTACCAGCAGTACGTCGCCGCCGGCATGGAGAACGCCGGCGCGATCCAGGGCCGGGTACCGCAGGGCGCGGCGACCGCGCCGCCGAAGACGAGCAACAGGTTTGCCCAGATGCTGACGCTCGTGCGCAGGTACTCGGCGGTCATCGCGTCCGACCGCGGCTTCCTGTACCTGCTGGTCGGCGTCGTGCTCGGACTCGGCATCCTGGTCAGGGCTTTCCCGCTGCCTAATGGCGGCTTTGTCGGGCCTAATAACGACGGCGCACAATCGGCATTGCTCATCCTCGTGCTCTGCGCGTGCTTCTCCGGCGCACTGAACGCCATCAGGGAAATCGTCAAGGAACGGCCGATCTATGCCCGAGAACGGGGGACAGGTCTGTCCGCTGGGGCGTACCTGGCCTCCAAGGTGATCGTGCTCGGCGTGATCAGCGCTTTCCAGGCGGTGCTGCTCGTCGCGATCGGCCTGGCCGGGAAGAAATTCCCGCCGAAGGGGTCCGCGCTCCCGATACCACTGCTGGAGATCGCGATCGCGATCGCGATGGTCGCCGTCGTGTCCATGGTCATCGGGCTGTTCACGTCGTCCATGGTCCCGACGGCGGAGCGCGCGATGCCGCTGGTGTTCCTGCTGGTCATGGTCCAGGTCGTGACGACCGGCGGCATCTTCGCCATCCACGG
The DNA here is from genome assembly GCA_036273575.1 of Streptosporangiaceae bacterium. Lineage (GTDB taxonomy): Bacteria > Actinomycetota > Actinomycetes > Streptosporangiales > Streptosporangiaceae > Chersky-822. The sequence goes on from DASUHI010000224.1 coordinate 1,873, forward strand.
CACGGCTGGCCTCGAGCAGATCGCCTGGTTCACCCCGTCCCGGTGGGGGTTCGCGGCAAGCGCGTCCACGATCGACCTGAACGTTATCGCGCCGAAGGGCTCGACACCGGACCCGATCTGGAACCACACGTCGCACGCGTGGCTGATCGACATCGGAGCGATGGTCGCCCTGCTGCTGTTCTACTCGGCCCTGACCTGGTGGCGTCTGCTCAAGCTAGGCCCGCTCAAGCGCGGCGCCTAGCCACGCACGGACGACGGGGGCGCCCCGTTGCTGTTCTAGCGACAGCGGGGCGCCCCCGTTGCTATGCGTACCGCGCTAGTGGTGGAAGCCGAAGCCCAGGTCGAACGGACGGGGGTAGCGCGTCGGCTGGAAGTCCGTGAACGCCGGGTCGACGGGCACGATCTTGCCGCCGCTGGAGAAGATGTTGTAGTTCGGGCCGAGCGCGGTGGCCGCGCTGTTCATGCTCGCCGGAGTCAGCGCCCCGTCGTGCCAGCGCCCGGTGCTCATCCGGTCGAGCAGCCGCTGGGCCGCGGTGATCGTCTCGGCCGGGGTGAACGCGCAGTGCCCTGCCCTGTCCACGTACACCTGGCGGAGCAGGAACGACCGGCCGGCCTTGCGCACGACGCTTCTGTAGGCCTGCTCGTTCTGGGGGATGACCAGCCCGTCGCCGGTCGTGTGCATGCTGAGCACCGGCATCGTGATCCGGCCTGTGAAGCTGATGTTCCTGGCTAGGTAGCTCACGGCCTTCGGGTCGGCGCTGATCCTGGCGGCCTTGTTCAGCGTCCGCAGGTCCGCGCGCAGGCTCAGCCCGGCCGCCTTGTACAGCGCGCGCACCTCGGTCCGGTCTGCCGACTTGTCGAGCTGCCGCGCGTAGTCCACGCCGGTGTTCCACGACGGGTTGCCGCCGGCGCGGGCTTCGAGTTCCGCGCGGAACGCGAAGATGAACGGGAAGTCCACGTTGGCGTCCCACTGGAACTGGTTGGCCTCCTGACCTGCGTAGTCGGTGGCGGCTGGCTCTGGTGACAATGGCGTGAACCAGCCTGGGGTGTCGCCAAGCGCGGCGGCCAGCGCGATTTTCGCCTTGCCCGCCGGCGTCGCCTGCGCCGCGGCGATCGCGGCCTCGGCCCCCTGGAGGTTAGAGCCGGGGTTGGTGATGCCCGTGACCTGCACCGAGGGATCGAGCAGCTGCTGGAAGGCGAAGGCGCCGTCCAGCGCCGTGTTCCAGGTGGCCACGCCGCCCGCGAGCACGCCGCACATCGGCAGGGCGCCGCTGAACCGGTTCGGGTAGGTCTGGATCAGCCCTGCGGTGATGATGCCGCCGAGCGAATGACCCCACGCGACCGTGCGCTGCGGGTTGCCGACCTGCGCATCGAACAGGTCAAGCGTGGCGATCTGATCCGGCAGCGCCTGCTCGATCGCCCAGCCCGTGCTCGAATAGGAGGACCCGGCCAGTGCGTACCCGTGGGTCAGCAGCCAGGCGCCGGTCGCCGGGTCGCCGACGTCGGTCGCCGGGTTGTTGCCGCCCGGCGTCACGTAGCCGTGGCTGTACAGGAACAGCGTCTTGTTCCACTGCGCGGGAACCTCGATCAGGTACGTCGCGCCGTCCTGGAGCGAGCCGCACAGCACCTGGTCGCCGGCGACAATGGGCGCCGGACAGGCCGCCGGGCTCGCGGTCGCGGCGCTCGGGATGGCCAGCGCGAGGCCTGCCACCAGGAGCGCGGGCGCAACCGCAGCCATCAATCTTCGGGGGAAGCTGGGCACGTGTAGTCCTCCTCGGCAGCGTATGCGCATGAATCACGTAACTTCCTGGACTATAGCGAGATAGCCGCGCGTAACGGGAGTGCCAACACCGAGCCCATTTCCGCCCGGCACCCACCGCCCCGCGTCCCACGGCCCGCACGCCACACTCCGCACGGATTCCAGTCATGATCGCGCGGGTTTTGAGGCTTTTGTGCCACGCCAATCCGTGCGAAGTCGCGCGTTACTGTTCGGCAATGCGTGGTTCAGGTGGATGTTGCCCCGGCGGCATTGCGTGGCCATCCTGAGCCGGTAGCTTCGCCCCGTCAGCCGCCGCTAGTGGGGAAGGACGAACCCAGCGCATGAGATGGAAGAAGATCGCCGCAGGAGCGATGATGCTCGGCAGCGTCGCCTGGATGGTCACGTCAGGCGTCAGCTCGGCGAGCAGCATGCACAACAGCAGCAATCACCCCGGGGGCATTCCGCGTTACCAGCACATCGTCGAGATCATGATGGAGAACACCAGCTTCTCGACGATCATCGGCAACCCCCTCGCACCCAACCTCAACGCCCTGGCCAGTAAGTTCGGCCTGGCGACGGACTACTTCGGCGTCACCCACCCGAGCGAGCCCAACTACGTGGCGAACATCGGCGGCAGCTTCGTCGGGATCCAGGACGACAACAACTTCTACTGCACCCCCGCGCTGGCCAATTCCGATCCCACCTGCGGCGGGACCACCGTGGACCACACCATCGCGGGACCGAGCCTCGCAGACCAGCTCACCGCCGCGCACATGACCTGGAAGGGCTACTTCCAGAACCTGCCGCCGATCCCGCCGGCCGGCCCGGTCATGACGGGGCCGAACGCCAATGGACCCTACGTCTTCAAGTGGCCGAGCAGCGCCAACGCGCTGTACGCCTCCAAGCACAACCCGTTCGTCAACTTCACCGGAACCCAGGGCGACGTGGCCGACATGGTTCCCGACACCCAGCTCGGCGCCGACCTGGCGACGGGTCACCTGCCGAACTTCAGCTACGTCGTGCCTGACCAGTGCCACGACATGCACGGCACGGGCGGATGCGGTGATGAGAACACGCTCATCTCGACCGGAGACGCCTACGTCGGCACCCTGGTGGCGGAGATCATGCACTCGCAGGTCTGGGACCGCGGCACCAACGCCATCGTCGTGACCTGGGACGAGGACGACTTCTCCGACGAAGGTCAGCCAGGAACCGGCTGCTGCGGCGCCGACCCCGGCGGCGGCCACGTGGTGACGATCGTGATCACGAATCACGGCCACCATCACGTGACAGACAACACCCCCTACAACCACTACTCGCTGCTGCGCAGCATCGAGGACGCGTTCGGCCTGCCGTGCCTGCGGAAGGCCTGTGACACGCAGGACGGAGTCAAGCCGATGACCCCGCTGTTCGCCCAGCACTAACCGCCCGAGCGAGCCGGCCCGGCAGGTCAGCCTGCCGGGCCGGCTTTCGCGCCCAGGGCGGGAGGCGGTCAGAGGCGCTTGGCCTCGACGATGCGGCGCAAGAAGCGCCGGGTCCGGTCGTCCCTGGGGTTCGTGAACAGCTCCGCGGGCGGAGCGTCCTCGATGATCTTGCCCTCCTCCAGGAAGCACACGCGGTTCGCGGTGTCCCTGGCGAAGCCCATCTCGTGGGTGGCTATCAGCATCGTCATGCCGCCGGAAGCCAGTTCGGCGATCACCTCGAGCACCTCGGCGACGAGCTCCGGGTCGAGCGCGCTCGTCACCTCGTCGAGCAGCATGATCTGCGGCCGCATCGCGAGCGCGCGCACGATGGCGACCCGCTGCTGCTGGCCGCCGGATAGCCGGTCGGGATAATCGTCGGTCTTGTCGAGCAACCCGAACCGGTCGAGCAGCGCCCGTGCCTCGTCGGTTGCCTGGGCGGACGGCGTCTTGAGCACCTTCGTGGGCGCCAGGGTGACGTTGCGCAGCACGTTCATGTGCGGGAACAGGTTGAATGACTGGAACACGATGCCGATCTGCCGGCGCACCAGGTTGGCGTCGACCCGCAGGCCGGTGATGTCCTCGCCGAACAGGCTGATCCGGCCCGAGTCGATCGGCTCGAGCAGGTTGACGCACCGCAGCAGCGTGGACTTGCCAGAACCGGACGCGCCGATCAGGCAGATCACCTCGTGCGGGCGCACAGCCAGGTCGATGCCGCGGAGCACCTCGTTGGTGCCGAAGGACTTGTGCAGGTCCTCGATCTGGATCGCTTCCTTGGCCAGCGCCGTCACTGTGCAGCCCTCATTGGCCCCCCAGGGCGAGCCTGCGGCGCCGGTCGCGCTCGATCAGACGGTCGGTGAACCTGGCCAGCGGAATGGTCAGGATCAGGAACAAGATCGCGGCGACCGTGAAGCTGGAGAAGTTGAACACAGTCTCGCTGAAGATGCCCGCGGCCTTGTTCGCCTCGATCACGCCGAGCGTGCCAACCAGCGCGGTGTCCTTCTGCAGGCTGATGAAGTCGTTGAGCAGCGGCGGGATGATGTTGCGCACCGCTTGCGGCAGCACGACATAGCGCAGGGCCGTGCCCTGGGACAGCCCGAGCGAGCGGGCGGCCGACACCTGGCTCTGGTGCACGGAGTTCAGCCCGGCCCTGTACACCTCGGAGACGTACGCGGAATACGAGAGCACGAGCGCGGCGACCCCGTAGACCGCGTCTGGCTGGCTCGAAACGAACGGCAGGCCGAGAGCCGGAACCCCCAGGCCGAGCGCGAAGATGACCAGGATCAGGGGCACGCCGCGGAAAAAGTCCACGTACCCGGTCGTGAGGAGCCTGATCGGGAACAGCGCCGGCGCGGTCGACTGCCTGATCAGCGCGAGGCCCAGCGCGAGCAGCAGGATCAGCACCTCCGCGACCAGGAACATCCTGATGTTGAGCCAGATCGCCGCGCCGACGGAGTAGTAGCCCTGCCTGGGGTTGCCGATGAACGCCTTCCACATGTCTGTGGGGTTGAAGAAGAAGTGCTCGACCGATCGCGCGCCGGGCGCCAGCAGGAAGATCAGGACCAGGATGGCGAGGACGACGATCGTGCTGATCGTGGACACAACCGTCGCCCTGGTGCCACCGCCGGACAGCAGGCGCGGCCCCCGGCCGGTGGCGGTGAACGATCCCGCCGGCTGACCCGGCTGGCCCGGCTGGCCCGGCGGGATCGACGAGTTCGCGTCCATGCGCCTGCCGCCGGACTCCTGTCAGTATCGGGTCAGGGCTGGATGGTCGGGAACTTCAGGTAGATGCCGAGGTACTGCTTCTGCAGCGCGGCCAGCTGACCGCTGCTCGACAGGTCGGAGATCGCCTTGTTCACGCACGTCACGAGCGGGTTGCCCTTCTGGAAGACGAGGCCGTAGTGCTCGCCCACGGTCGGGAACTGGGCGACCAGCACGGCGTGCTTGAGCTGCGCCGAAGCCATGAACTGAGCCGTCGGCGTGTCAGTGATCAGGGCGTCAATCCTGCCGGACTCGAGCGCAGCAGAGGCCTGCGCCAGCGTGTCGAAGACCTTGGGCTGCTTGGTCGGCTGGATGTGCGTCGTGATGTAGGTGAGGCCGGTGCTGCCGATCTGGTCGCCGTAGAGGTAGGTCTTCAGCTGCGACGGCGAGTGCTTGGTCACGATCGGCGTGCCCTTGCGGGCCACGATGGCCTGCTGGACCGGGTAGTAGCTGTCGGAGAACGTCACAGCCTGCGCGCGCTGCGGCGTGACGGACACCTCGTTGATGTCGAAGTCGAACGCCTTCGGCCCTGGCGCGAAGGAACTGTCGAACGGCTCCTTCACCCACGTCACGTCCGAGCTGGAGAAGCCGAGTCGCTTCCCGATCGCGTAGGCGACCGCGCTCTCGTAGCCCTTGCCGTTGGTTGGGTTGTTCTTAATGAACCATGGCGGGTACACGGGATTGTCGGTCGCGACCGTGAGCTTGCCTGGCGTCTTCAGCTGGCTGGACAGGCTCGCCTTTGTGCAGCTCGCCGACGACCCGCCGCCGGCCTTGGGAGTCGCGCCTCCGCCGCTCCCCGAGCTGCCGCAGGCAGCAAGTCCTGCGGTGACCACAACGGCGGCGCAAGCCGCCACGATAAACCGTCGCATCGAGCCCACCCCACACACTGGCAACAGACCGCACACGCAATTCCTATAGTTGCGGCCAGATTCTACCGGCAAGGCAGCCGGTTCCAGCGTCGGCTCAGTCGTTGCGGCCGAACACGTAGATGTGGGTGCCGCGGGTGGGGCTGATGCGGACGAACTTGTGGAAGATCTTGGAGACCGACATCGGCACCCGGACGCAGCCGTGCGATGCCGGGTTCAGCGGCACGCCGTCATAGCTGAACGTGGACGTCGGGTTCGGCATCCCGTGAATGGCGTAGCTGCGCCCGATGAAGAACACCGGGTTGTACAGGAAGCCGCCGTACGTCGAGTCGGGCACCGCGCCTGCCAGGTACTCCCGCGCCCGGTACCGGCCGTTCGGCGTCACGAACCCGGTTCCGTCCGGCCTATGGTAGGCGGCCGAGGAAATGTGGCTGATCAGCGTGATCTTGTTGTGCTTGAAGACGACGAGGACCTCAAGGTTCTTGTTCACCTCGACGCGCCACCCGTCAGCGTGCGGGTTGTGCGCCTTGTACGGCCGCGGATGCTTGAGCTGGCGCTGCAGGGTCGGGCCGACGACGTTCGGGCGCGGCGGCGTCCGCTTGCGATACTGCACTTCCTTGAACGCCCAGACGGCCTCCATCGTCGACCATCCGAACTTACCGTCGATCTTGCCCGGGTAATAGTGCAGGGCGGCAAGCCGCTTCTGCAGCGCCGTGACCGCGGGACCGTGACTGCCAAGGTGCAGATAGCGGGCGCTGGGACTGACAGTCGCGCTGGCGGCGCCCGCCTGAGCGAGGAACGCGGTTCCGGCCGCCGCAGCCGCCCCCAGGCAGGCCATCCACCGCCGTGCTCGATGCGCCATCGTCGTGCTCCGTTCGGTGCGTGCGAGACGCACGCTCGCTGGTTGTTGTCTTTGACCTGAGTCGCGGACGACTCCAGCTTTCTGGACGCTCATCGCCAGCTTGAGGTTGTCCCGTTACAGAGTTTCGTTACCCGTTTTCGCCCGGCTCGATACGATCCACGTACCAGTTGCGTGACGGCCAGGGCGTCCTCTCCAGCCACCCCTGCCCCGGGAGTGTGCCGGCCGGCCGCAGGGGTATCTATTCGTCCGTTGTTTAACTTCGCGTTCCGGCCCGTTCTCCTGGTCAGGCCCGTTCTCCTGGTCAGCACCGCGCGAGCCCGGAGCCGCCCGGCTGGCATCACGTTGCCAGCGGCGCGGCATCGCTTGACCGGGCGACGGCGTGAGGCTGCGTCGGAACGCACGGAATCCCCGGGGAGGGCCGTGACTGCGGTAGCCGCAGACCAGCTGCCAGACGCTGATGCCGTCTACGCGGTGCTCGCCAGGCTCGCGGGCGAGCTGGGGCTGCAGATCGAGCGGCGGAAGAACGGGCGGATGGTGCTCGTCAGTCCCGACGGCCGGCGGATCCAGGCCTGGCGGGAGAACTACCCCTACCCCCAGCGCCTGGGCAGGAGGGCGTACGAGCCGAGCAAGCGCAAGCTCCAGATCGAACTGCTGAAGCTGCAGCGCACGGTCAAGGCCACGGGCAGCAAGGTGCTCATCTTGTTCGAGGGACGGGACGCGGCCGGCAAGGGCGGTACGATCCGCCGGTTCACGGAGAACCTGAACCCGCGTGGTGCTCGCGTGGTTGCCCTCGACAAGCCGGCCGAGCACGAGCAGGGCGAGAACTACCTGCGCCGGTACCTGCCGCACATGCCGACCTCGGGCGAGATCGTGTTGTTCGACAGGTCCTGGTACAACCGGGCTGGCGTAGAACAAGTGATGGGATTCTGCCGCCCCGACGAGTACGCCAGCTTCCTGCTCGACGTGCCCGAGTTCGAGCGCAGGCTGGTCGCGGACGGTATCGCAGTAATCAAGCTGTGGTTCTCGATCACCAGGACCGAACAGCTCGCCAGGTTCGTGAGCCGTCAGGACGACCCGGTCAAGCGGTGGAAGCTCAGCCCCGTGGACCTCGCCTCGCTCGACAAGTGGGACGAGTACACAAGGGCCAAGGAGGCCATGTTCCGGCGCACCGACGTGCCGGAAGCCCCGTGGACCGTGATCAGGAGCAACGACAAGAAGCGCGCAAGGCTGGAAGCCATGCGCTACGTGCTGGCCCTGTTCGACTACCAGGGCAAGGACCCCAGCGTCGTCGGGCACGTGGACCCGCTGATCACCGGCGGCGTCGGTCCGCTGCCCGAGCTGACCGCGGCCGAGTCCGAGCCCGTGCTCGCCCCGGTCGCGCGCAGCCGGATCCCGGCCCCTGCCGCGCTACGCGAGCTCGGCGGCTCCCGCCCCGCCGCGTACGCGCTGCCTGCTGACCTCGTACAGCGCGATCCCGGCGGCCACGCCGGCGTTGAGCGACTCGGCGCCGCTGATCGGGATCCTCACGACCAGGTCGCACTGCTGCGCGACCAGCCTGGACAGACCCCGGCCCTCTGAGCCGATCACCAGCACGAGCGGGCCGTCAGCGAGCGTCATTGAGGAGACGTCCTGCTCGGCGTCCGCGTCGAGGCCGACCACGAACAGGCCGGCCTCGGCATAGGTGGCAAGTGCCCGCGACAGGTTGGGCGCCTGCGCGACGCGAACCCTCGCCAGCGCGCCGGCCGACGCCTTCCACGCGCCCGCGGTCACCCCGGCTGACCGGCGCGCGGGGACCAGGACCCCGGTGGCGCCGAACGCGGCGACCGAGCGGGCGACAGCGCCGAGGTTGCGCGGATCGGTGATGCCGTCGAGCGCGACGATCAGCGGCGGCTGAGCGCCGTGCGCGGCCCCCGCCCTGCTGCGGCCGAGCAGCTCGCCGGGATGGGCGTAGACGTACGGCCTGATCCGCAGCGCCAGGCCCTGGTGCACCGCTCCCCCGGTCAGCCGGTCGAGCTCTGCGCGGCCGGCCTCCACAACGGGCACGCCCGTGTCAGCGGCGAGCTTGATCGCCTCGCTGATCCTGTCGTCCGCGTCCAGGCGGGGCCCCACGTGCAGCGCGAGCGCGGGCACCGCGGCCCGCAGCGACTCGAGCACCGCGTTGCGCCCCGCGACGACCTCGGTCGCGCTGCCGGTTCCCCTGTTCGATGACGCGTTACGGCCCGCACCCGTGACTGCGGCCGGCCTTGACCGCGACGTGCCCCGCGCGGACGCCGCCGCGGCCGCGCGGCGCTGGGCCGGATGACCCGGCCGCATCTCGGCGGGCGGGGTCGGGCCCTTGCCTTCGAGCTTGCGCCGGCCGTACCCGCCTGTACCCGGCCGCGGCTTGCCGGCCTTGCTGCGGCTGCCCGGGCCGGCCTTCCTGCCCTGCCCGCTCACCTGGCAAGCTCCCAGCGCGGGCCAGCCGCGGTGTCCTCCACCACGATGCCGGCCGCCTGCAGCTGGCTCCTGATCGAGTCGGCCGCGGCGAAGTCCCTGCGCGCCCTGGCCGCCTGACGCTGCTCGAGCGCGACGCTGACCAGCGCGTCCACGACATCTCGCAGGCCCGCGCCCGGCGCGGTGACCCACGGCGCGGCGAGCGGGTCCAGGCCGAGCACCGCGAGCATGGCGCGCACCGACTCGGCCTGCTTCGCGGCGCCCGCCAGGTCGCCCGCGGCGAGGGCGGTGTTGCCCTCTGTCACGCTCTCGTGGATGACGGCGAGCGCCTGCGGGACCGCGAGATCGTCGTCGAGCGCGGCGGCGAACGCGGCGGGCAGCGTGCTCGCGAGCGGCAGTGCTGGTTCGGTTGGGGCTGGTTCGGTCGGGGCTGGTCCGGTCGGGGCTGGTCCGATCGGCCCGGCCGCGGCCGGCGAGTTCGCGGCGCGCGTGACGAAGCCCTCGATCCTGCGGTACGCTGCCGCGGACTCGGCCAGCGCCTCAGGCGAGTAGTCGATTTCCGACCGGTAGTGCGCCTGGCCAAGGTAGTACCGCAGCTCAGCCGGCCTGACGTCGGCGACGATGGCGTCGACGAGCAGCGAGTTGCCGAGCGACTTGCTCATCTTCTCCCCGCCGAGCCTGACGAGTCCGTTGTGCATCCAGTACCGGGCGAAGCCATCGCCCGCGGCCCTGGACTGGGCCTGCTCGTTCTCGTGGTGCGGGAAGACCAGGTCGAGTCCCCCGCCGTGGATGTCGAAGGTCTCGCCGAGGTACTTGGTCGCCATGGCCGAGCACTCCAGGTGCCAGCCAGGACGTCCGGGCCCCCACGGCGTCTCCCAGAACGGCTCGCCAGGCTTGTGGCCCTTCCAGAGCGCGAAGTCGCGCGGGTCTCGCTTGGCGCTCTCGCCCTCGACGTCGTCGGCCGCGCGCATGTGCTCGGGCCGCTGGCCCGACAGCTCGCCGTACGGCGGGTAGGACGACACGTCGAAGTACACGTCCCCGCCGGCGGCGTAGGCATGGCCGGAGTTTGTCAGCCGCCGCATCAGCGTGATCATCTCGGGCACGTGGCCGGTCGCACGCGGTTCGACGTCCGGCGGAAGGCAGCCGAGTACGTCGTAGGCCCGGTTAAACGCCCTTTCGTTGCGCTCGGCGACGGCCCACCACGGGCTGCCCTCTTCGGCCGCCGTGCGCAGGATCTTGTCGTCGATATCAGTGACGTTCCGGCAGAACGTTACCTGCAGGCCGCTCACCCTGAGCCAGCGCACGAGGATGTCGAAGCTGACCCCGGACCTGATGTGCCCGATGTGCGGAGGGGCCTGAACGGTCGCGCCGCACAGGTACAGCCCAGCCTTGCCCGGCGTCACGGGAACGAAGTCGCGCACAGTGCGCGTCGCGGTGTCGTGCAGGCGGAGCGTCATCCGTCAAGGCTACGGGATATCGGCAGCGCGACCGTCGCCCCGCGTTCCGCCTTCCAGGCGCCGCGTCCCCCCCAACCCCCCCCCCCCCCCCCCGG
>DASUHI010000225.1:0-11899 GCA_036273575.1 Streptosporangiaceae bacterium
GCGGGTTCTCGTCCACTACCCGGGCGTCGAGCTGATCGCCGAGGCGAAGCTGTCACTGCTGGCCGACCCCTACCTGCTCGACTATCAGGCGGACGGCGTTCCCGTCCTGCCGCCCACGATGGCGCTCGAGGCTATGGCCCAGGCGGCCGTGGCCCTTGCGGGCGCTCCGGTGCGGCGGGCCAGCGACGTGACGATGCGGGCGCCCATCGTGCTTCCCGCCGGGACGCCTGCGTCGCAGACGGTGATCAGGATCTACGCGCTTCGCGAAGGCGACGCCGTGTCCGTCAGCGTCCGATGCGACAACAGCGGCTTCGCCGTCGACCACTGCCGCGCCACGTTCGGCGCCGCCGTCGCGGCCGAAGCCGATGAGCAGCCGTCGGGCTGGGCGGAAGCCGCGGCCGAGTCGCTGCCTGTCGGGGAGGTGTACGAAAGCCCGCTGTTCCAGACCGGGCGGTTCAGGTTGCTGACGGGTGTCCTGCTGACCGGTTCTCGATCGGCCTCTGCCGAGGCTGGCCTGACGGCAGCGGCCAGCCAGCCACCATGGTTCGGCGCCGCTCGGCCGGCCACCGCACGGCCGGCCAGGACCGGGCTCGTCCTGGGCGACGCCGCGCTCGCCGATGCCGCCCTGCAGGTTGTGCAGGCCTTCGTGCCCGACCGCCGGATGCTGTTCGCAGGCTGCGACTCGGTCTGGTTCAGCGATGCCGCTGCCACAGTCGCTTCTGGCCCGGCGCGGATCCTGGCCGTTCAGGTCCCCGCCGCGCGCGAGAGCGCAGCGGTGCCCAGGCCGCGTTCCGAGTCAGGCGACCACGCCGGGCCAGGCGGGCCTGCCTGGCAGGTCAGGATCGCCGACGCGGCCGGCCGCACGCTGATCAGCTGGAACGGGCTGCGCATGCGGGACGCGGGGCCGCTGCAGCACCAAGACCCCGAGGAGACGCTCGCAGGGGCGGCGGGGCCGAAGGCGGCAGGGCCGGGGGGTGCGAGGCCGGGGGCTGCGGGGCCGGGAGCGGCGTAGCCGGAGGCTGCGGAGCGGATTGCGGGCTGGAGATGACGCGGCTGGCCACGGCGGATGGAACGGCAAACCACATCACTACGTGATAAAGGCCGCCCTCGTTATCATTGGGCTGAGTCTGAGGCCCTCAGCCTGACGCGCTCCCGACCTGGAAGGCGGCCCGCCGTGACGACGACTCCAGCACCCGCACCGACGCCGGCCGCCAGCGGCATCGACATTTCGCAGAACGAGTTCTGGGCGCTCTCGCTCGACGACCGGCAGGCCGCGTTCGCGGAGTTGCGCAAGCTTGACAGCCCGCCGTATTTCGACGTCCCTGAGAACCCGTTCAACACCGAGGAAGCCGGCTACTACGCGTTCGTCAGGCACGCCGACGTGCTCGAGGCCAGCCGCCACGCGCACCTGTTCTCTTCTGCGCGTGGCGCCACCAGCCTGGTAGACCTGCCGCCCGACTTCAACGAGTACTTCGGGTCGATGATCAACATGGACGACCCGCGGCACGCCAGGCTGCGCAGAATTGTCTCCCGCGCGTTTACGCCGAAGATGATCAAGAAATTCGAGCACGATGTGCAGCGGGCGGCGGCGGTCGTGGTCGACGACCTGCTGGCGACGGGCCCGTGCGACTTCGTGAGCCAGGTGTCCGCCAGGCTGCCGCTGAAGATCATCTGCGACATGATGGGGATCGGCGATGAGCACTACGAGATGGTGCTCAGGAACACCAACATCATCCTCGCGGGCGGCGACCCGGAGTTCCTGAGCGACGACATGGAAGCCGCCATCGGCCAGATCCTGACCGCGGGTGCCGACCTCGCTGGCCTGGTGACCACCCTCAGCGCGGAGCGCGCCGAGCACCCCGGCGATGACCTGGTGTCGGCGCTGGCGACCGCGAACGTCGACGGTGAACAGCTGACCCCCGCCGAGCTAGCCTCGTTCTTCATCCTGCTAGTCGTGGCCGGCAACGAGACCACGCGCACCGCGCTCTCGCACGCGCTCGTGCTGCTGACCGACCATCAGGATCAGCGGGAACTGCTGCTCGCTGACTTCGACCGCCGGATCGACGGAGCGGTCGAGGAGATCGTCAGGTACGTCGCCCCGGTGATCTGGATGCGGCGCTCGCTGACCAAGGATGCCGTGGTCAACGGGCACCAGTTCCGCGAGGGCGACAAGGTTGCGCTGATGTACTGGTCAGCCAACAGGGACGAGTCGGTCTTCGAGAACCCAGAGCGGTTCGACATCACCCGCTCCCCCAACCCGCACGTCGGGTTCGGCGGGGCTGGCCCGCATTTCTGCCTCGGCGCGCACCTCGCCAGGCGCGAGATCAGGGTGATGCTGCGGGAACTGATGCTGCGGGTGCCTGGCATCCGCGCCGCCGGCGAGCCTGACCGGCTTTTGTCCAGCTTCATCAACGGGATCAAGCACCTGCCCTGCGAACTCGGCTAGCGCCTCCGCACCCGGCCAGGCCTGCCTTCTGGTTCTGTGAGTTTTCCCATGCTTCTCCCGCGAACCCCGCACGCCGGGCCAGCATTCTTAGGACCGCGCGGACGCGAAGCGCAGCGCGGTACACAGTTCGAGCAAGCGAGGGGTCGTTCGTGAGCGAGCACGAGGAATCCGCCGGGTCGGATCCCACCATTCCCGGCCAGCCGCCCGGACAGCATGAACCGGATCCGCCCGGCAAGGCCGGCACCCGCGGGCAGGCAGCCGCGCGGGTCGTGGGCGCGGTCACGAGCCGGACGGCCGGCTGGATGGTCGCGGCCGCCCTGGCGGGCTCACTTGTGACGCTGCTGGCCGACGGCGGAACATCTCAGCCGGCGGGGCAGATAGCGGTCCGTAACGTCAGCGGGACGACGACCCCGGCAGGCGGCAGGGCAAGCTGGCGGATGCAGCTCGCGCCGGTGACCCCGAGGCGGGCCTACATCGCGCCCGGCGGCCCGCTCGCTGGCGGCATGTTGGCGCCGGCCTGCGCCTTCCCCGGCCCTCGCACGCCGCCAGCGATGTTCAGGCACCCGCGCAGCGTCACGATCTACGGCCGGCAGCGGGTCGCCATCGGCAAGAAAGGCGGCCGCCTGAGCTGGACCGTGATCGGCCGGGGAAGGGCTTGGCAGAAGGTCGCGATCATTGGTCCTGGCTGTCAGGTGATCCCGCCGCGCTGCTGGACCGCCATTGGCGTGAGGAATGGCAAGGCGCCCGCGTTCAAGCAGATCATCATCAAGCGCCACGGCCGGGTTGTGATCATCGGGCCTGGCGGCCGGGCGCAGCGCCGCGTCAGCATCGACGCGAAGGCGGGTCAGTGGGTGCAGGTCGTCGCGCCGGCAGCGCGGCCCGCGTGGCAGGCGCTCCGCGACTGCGTTCCCGTCAGTCACTCCCCCGGCCGCTAACTCGGCGCGCCATTACCGAAAGGCGGAAGCCGAACGGTATACGCGCCGCGATCGACCGCATGAGGTGGACGCGTTCCATTACGCAGCCCCGACTTTCTCGTAACTAGCCGTAGTCAAGGCTGGACAACGTGTATAACTAGAACCCCAAGCGGCGCACAGCCCTGCTCCTGCCGGACCCAGGGAGTCGCGACGCTGGGAACGGGGAAGAAGCCGCACGTCGCGGAGGGGGACCGTCGTCCGGGGGGCGCAGTGCCGCCCTGGCTCATCCGCCGGGGCACGGCACGCGAAAATGACGAGGGTCGCGGCGGGTGGCCGGGTCATTGTCCTGCGGACGGGGCCGCTCGGGGGCGCGGCGTCGTCCGCAGGACAAGATCCACCGGCCAGAACAAGAACCCACGGAACCGTGCCAGCAGGATCTGGCTAGCGCACGGTCAGCACGGCCGGCCCGTCCGCCGTGACCGCGATGGTGTGCTCGAAGTGCGCGGCCCTGCTGCCGTCTGCGCTTCTGATTGTCCAGCCGTCGTCATCGATTTGATACTTGTCACCGCCGCCCGCCATGAACCACGGCTCAATGGCCATCACCAGGCCGGGGCTGAGCCGCATGCCGCGCCCGGCCGCGCCCTCGTTCGGCACCGACGGCGGCTCGTGCATGGATCTTCCGACCCCGTGACCGCCGAAGTCGGTGTTGAGCCCGTACCCGGCGGCGCGGCCGACCGCCCCGATGGACGCTGAGATGTCGCCGATCCGTCCGCCGGCGACGGCAGCCGCGATGCCGGCCCGCAGCGCCGCCCTCGTCGCGGCCATCAGCCGCTCGTCCTCCTGGCTGGCCGGGCCGATCGTGAAGGAGATCGCCGCGTCGGCCACCCAGCCGTCCAGGAGGGCGCCGCAGTCGATGCTGACCAGGTCCCCGGCCCCGAGCCGACGCCTGGTAGGGATGCCGTGCAGGGCGGCGTCGTTGAGGGACACGCAGATCACCGCCGGGAACGGCACAGGCGCAAAAGATGGCTTGTAGCCGAGAAACGGCGAAGTCGCTCCCGCCGCGGCAAGCACAGACCTGGCGATGTCGTCGAGCTCGGTCAGCCGCGTGCCGGCGGTGGCGTGCGCGCGTACCGACTCCAGTGCCTCGGCGACGACCTTCCCTGCCGCCCTGATCGCCTCGACCTCGCCGTTCGTCTTGATCTCGACCACGCTGCGATCGTCCTCCCCGGTCCTGTGCAGTCTCCAGCCGTGCCTGCCGGCCTCACCGAAGCGTAAACGGCAGCCCTCGACGCGATGGCCGCGCTGCTCAGGGCAGCGCGTTGATCTGCTCGGCGAGCGCGATGTCGGCCTCGGTCAGGCCGCCGGCCGAGTGGGTCGACAAGGTCAGCGTGACCGTGTTCCAGGAGATAGCGATGTCCGGGTGATGGTTGGCCGCCTGGGCGAGGTGGGCGACAGCCCCGACGTACAGCATGGCGTCGCGGAAGTCACCGAGCTTGACGGTGCGGGTGATCGAATCTCCTGCCCGCTCCCAGCCTGCGGCGCGGCCGAGTCCGGCCGCGATCTGGTCTTCGGTTAGCAGCGTCATGGTCTCATACTCGCAGCCGCCGCCACCGCGGGCAGCGATAGGCTGCGCAGGTGCCTGATTCGCATCCCCAAGCGCCGAGAACGACCCCGCTCGCCGCCGTGCACTCCGGCCTCGGCGCGACGATGACCGACTTCGCCGGGTGGATGATGCCGCTGCGGTACGGCAGCGAGACCGCCGAGCACAAGGCTGTCAGGAACGCCGCCGGCCTTTTTGACCTCTCGCACATGGGCGAGCTGATCATCGAGGGCGGCGGTGCTGCCGCCGCGCTCGACTACGCGTTGCTGGCCGACGCGTCGGCGATCAAACCTGGCCGCGCGCGGTACACAATGATCTGCGCGCCCGACGGCGGAGTCATCGACGACCTGATCGTCTACCGGCTGACCGAGACCTCGTATCTGGTCGTCGCGAACGCCGCCAACACCGCGGTCGTAGCGGCCGAACTCGCCGACCGGGTCAGCGGCCGGGGCGCGACGATGACAGACCGGACCGACAGCTACGCGCTCATCGCGATCCAGGGCCCCAGGTCGGCCGCCATCCTGGCGGGCCTGACCAGCGCCGACCTCGACGCGGTGCGCTACTACGCGAGCTATGACGCGACCGTCGCCGGGGCGCAGGCGCTGCTCGCCAGGACCGGCTACACGGGCGAGGACGGGTTCGAGATCTTCGTCAGCCCGGACGAGGCCGTGCCTGTCTGGGCGGCGCTGACCGAGGCCGGGAGCGCTGACGGCCTGGTCCCCGCCGGGCTCGCGGCGCGGGACTCGCTTCGCCTGGAGGCGGGCATGCCGCTGTACGGAAACGAGCTCAGCCGCGATATGACGCCCTTCGAGGCGGGTCTCGGCAGGGTCGTGAAGCTGGACAAGCCGGGCGACTTCGTCGGCCGGGCGGCGCTCGCCGAGCGGGCCGCGGCCGGGCCGACCAGGGACCTGGTGGGCCTGGTCGGCCACACCAGACGGGTCCCCAGGCACGGCTACACCGTGCTGTGGGATGGTGAGGCGTGCGGGACCGTGACCAGCGGGGCGCCGTCACCGACGCTCGGCAAGCCGATCGCGATGGCGTACCTGACTCCGGCTGCAGCGGCCGCCGCGCGATCGGACTCGGGTGAGGACGGCGGCCGGCTCTATGTCGACATCCGCGGCAGCGCCGAGCCGGCCGGCATGGTCCCGCTTCCGTTCTATAAGCGGCCGGCGCGGGACTGACCGTTGGCGCCTGCGGCTCTGAGATTTATGGCTTAACTAGACCTGCGCGCTAACAGCCACGAGAAGGGTGAATTTCGTGAGCGTTCCCGAAGAGCTCTACTACACCGCCGAGCACGAGTGGGTTGCGATCTCAGACGCGACCGCCAGGGTCGGCATCACCGACTACGCTCAGCGCGCTCTGGGCGACGTGGTCTACGTCACCGCGCCCGCCCAGGGAACCAGGGTCACGGCAGGTGACCCCTGCGGCGAGGTTGAGTCGACCAAGTCCGTCAGCGACATCTACTGCCCGGCTGACGGCGAGGTGACCGAGGTGAACCCGGAGATCGACGAGGATCCGGGCCTGGTCAACTCCGACCCGTACGGGGCAGGCTGGATCTTCAAGATCAAGCTCGACGCCAGCGACCAGGTACCGCCTGGTTTGCTGTCAGCCGCCGAGTACACGGCGCTGACGGCTGATGAGGAGTAGCGCGGACGGTACGCCGCTCAGCCGGTCAGCTCCTGCATGCGCTGTTCGAGAAAGGCACGCTCTGCGGGGTTCGAGGTCAGCGTCAGCGCCGCCGCGTACGCCGTGGCCGCGTCGCTGGTCCGGCCGAGCCTGGCGAGCAGGTCGGCCCTGGCCACGTGGAACGGGTGATACGAGCCGAGTTCCAGGCTGTCCACCGCGTCCAGCGCCGCCTGCGGGCCGTGCACCTCGGCCAGCGCCACCGCGCGGTTGAGGGCGACCACCGGCGTCGGCGCGCAGGCTAGCAGCTGGTCGTACAGCGCGAGGATCTGGGACCAGTCAGTCTGCGCCGCGACCGGTGCCGCGCTGTGCACTGCGGCGATGGCCGCCTGGATCTGGTACGGACCTGGCTGGTTGCGCCGCAGGCACCGCCTGACCAGGTGCTGCCCCTCGGCGATCAGCGCCTGGTCCCACAGCGTCCTGTCCTGGTCGGGCAGCAGCACGAGCGGCCGTCCTGGCGCGGTCCGCGCCGCGGCGCGCGAGTGGGTCAGCACCAGCAGAGCCAGCAGGCCAAGCACCTCGGGCTCGTCCGGCATCAGCTCAGCCAGCAGGCGCGCGAGCCTGATCGCCTCGTCACAGAGGTTCAGCTTGGTCAGCTCGCCGCCGTCGGTGGCGGTGTGACCCTCGGTGAAGATCAGGTAGACGACCGCGAGCACGGCGGCGAGCCGGTCAGGGAGTTCCGCGTCGCCGGGCACGCGATACGGGATCCCCGCTGCCTTGATCTTCTTCTTGGCCCGCACGATCCGCTGCGCCATCGTCGGCTCGGGAACCAGGAACGCGCGCGCGATCTGCGGCGTCTCAAGGCCGCCGAGGAGCCGCAACGTGAGGGCCACCTGCGCGGTCCTGGCGAGCGCGGGATGGCAGCACGTGAAGATCAGCCGCAGCCTGTCGTCCCTCACCGGGCCCACCTGCCCGGCCGGCTCGTCCTTCTGGTAGAGCAGCGCGGCCTGAGCGTGCCTGTCGTGGCGGGACGCCTCCCTGCGCAGCTGGTCGATGGCCCGGTTCCTGGCGGTCGTGGTGATCCAGGCGCCGGGGTTCGGCGGCAGGCCCGTCTGCGGCCAGCGGTCCAGGGCCACGGTGAACGCATCCTGGACCGCTTCTTCGGCGATATCGATGTCGCCGAAGAAGCGGACCAGCGTGGCCACGCACCGGCCATACTCGCGTCGGAAGCAGCCGTCGATCTCATCGGGATGCGACCGCGGCATCAAGGTGCTTCCCGCTCTAGTCCTCGGCGTCGTCCTGGAATGGCCGCACCTCGACGGCGGCCCGGCAGGCGCGGGTGGCCTTGGCTGCCCACCCCAGCGCCTCGTCCAGGTCCGCCGCCTTGATCACCCAGAAGCCGCCAAGCTGCTCCTTGGTCTCTGCGAACGGGCCGTCGGTGGTGACGACCTCACCGCCGCTGACCTTGACGACCGTCGCCGTGGCCGGCGGGTGCAGGCCGCCGCCGAAGACCCACGCTCCGGCCCGCTGCATCTCGGCGTTCACCGCGTCGACGTCCTTGAAGGCCTGCTGAATCTCGTCCTGCGATGGCTGCGGCTCTCCCTCGACCATGTGCACGGCGAGCAGGTACTGCTTCATCGCTTCATTCCTCTCATGTGGCGGGCCAGGCTCTGGCTGGCTCTCTACCCTCGCTACGAACGCGGGTGGGCGGGATCGACACGGCCGCGGAAAATCTCACGAGGAGGGTTGCTGCAGCCTCGCCTCTGGTGCCGTGGGCTCGAACAGCTCGACCGGATTCCCCGACGGGTCCTCGACCAGGATCTGCTTGCCGCCGACCCCGGTGACGATCTCGTTGCGGAACGTCGCTCCGCTGGCGCGCAGCCGCTCGACGGTCCCGGCGAGGTCGCTCACCTCGATCGAGAACCGGTTCCACCCTCCTGGCCGTGGCAGCGTGCCGTCCGGCATGGCCTGGCCGCCGCCGGGGCCGCCGCCCTGGGCACTCAGGACCAGCCGGAGATCGCCGTGCGACATCATCGCGAACGCGGGTGCGGGGTGCATGATCTCGGTGAACCCGAGGCTGTCACGGTAGAACGCGATCGCAGCATCGACGTCGTCGACGATGTAGCGGACGCTGACGGTGGCCATCTGCGCTGCCTCCTTTTGCTGATGGTGACAATTGACAAGAATCACGACAGGCTAGGGATCTGATCACCAGGCCAGAACTGAAGGATAGGACCGCATGCCAGATCTGCTGACCCTCTATGCATCGACCCAGCCGGACAAGCCGGCCGTCATCGACGACAGGCCGGGCCATGGCGTACTCACGTGGACCTATGCGCAGCTCGAGGTCGAGGCGAACCGGCTGGCCAACGCGCTCAAGTCGCTCGGCGTGGGCGCCGGCGACAAGGTGATCTGGTGCGGCCCGAACTCGCCGCAGGTCGTAGCCGTGATGAACGCGACCAGGAAGATCGGGGCGGTCGCGGTCCCGCTGAACTACCGGCTGACCTCCGAGGAGGCGCAGTACATCGTCGTGCACTCCGACGCCAGCGCCGCGTACGTGGACGCGGAGTACGCCAAGCTCTTCACGCCGCCCGACGGCGGCAAGCTCGGCAACCTGCGGCATGTGATCGTTCACGGCGGCGCTGCGCTGCCCGGCATGGCCGGCCATGACGTGGTCGAGTCCGCCTCGGCCGAGCCTCCGGCGGATGAGGACTCCGAGGGCGGCGGCGCGACGATGATCTACACCTCGGGCACGACAGGCAAGCCCAAGGGCGCTTACCGCACCGCCACCGACCCGGCGACAGCGATGGCGCTGATCGGCTTCATCGGGTACACGCCCGACGACGTATATCTCACCTCCGGCCCGCTGTATCACAGCGGCCCGAGCGCCTTCATGGGAGCCGGACTTGCCCTCGGCCAGACGATCATCGTGCAGCGCAAGTTCGACCCTGAGGACTGGCTGCGGCTGGTCGACGCCTACAAGGTCAGCTCGACCTTCTCGGCGCCGCCGCTGATCAGGCTCGTCTGCGCGCTGCCCGCGGAGGTCAAGAGCCGCTATGACCGCTCGTCGATGAAGCGCATGCTCGCGAACGCGGCGCCGTGGAGCTTCGCGCTGAAGCAGTCCTACGTCGCGGACTTCCCCGCCGACTCGCTGTGGGAGATCTACGGGTCGACCGAGCTCGGCGTGAACTGCGTGCTGGAGCCGAATGACCAGATGCGCAAGCCGGGTTCGTGCGGCAGGCCGGCGCCGGGCGTCGAGATCCGGCTTCTCGACGCCGACGGGAACGTAGTGACCGGCACAGGACCCGACCACGCCGGCGAGCTCTACGTGCGCTCCACCGGGGTCTTCAACGAGTACTACAAGCAGCCGGACAGCTACGAGGCCGCCAGGCTCGGCGAGTTCCACACCGTCGGCGACATCGCCTACCGGGACGACGAGGGCTACTACTACATCTGTGACCGCAAGAACGACATGATCATCTCGGGCGGCATGAACATCTATCCGGCCGAGATCGAGGCCGCGCTCGAGCAGAATCCGGCGATCTTCGACGTCGCGGTCTTCGGCATCCCGTCCGAGGAGTGGGGCGAGCAGGTGCACGCCACGATTGTGCTGGCTCCCGGCGCGTCGCAGTCCGCGGCCGACGTGATCGCGTTCGCCCGCGAGCACTTGGCCGGATACAAGGTCCCCAGATCGATCTCGTTCACCGACGAGCTGCCGAGAACAGGCTCTGGCAAGCTGCTCAAGCGTCAGCTCAGGGCGCCATACTGGGCTGGCCGCGCGACCAAGGTGGGGTGAACAGGCCGCGGCTGCAGCTAAGCCACCCCGCCGGGCTCCTCGGCCTCCGGCTCGATGCCGTGCTTGCTGAGCACCTGCCGCAGCCTCCTGACTTCACCCTCGAGCCGCTGCACCGTCTCGGCCAGGGTCGCCAGATCCGGATGAGCCGCCGCCCACTCTTCCTGCTTGGCGGTCTTCTCCGCCGCCAGCCTGCGCTCTGTGTCCCGCAGCTCGGCCGCCTGCTCGTAATCCTGCGCGTCCGCTGCGGCGTGCCTCTCGCCAAGGACCCTGGTGATCTCCTTGTCAAGCTCGCCCGCGTCAGGCCCGAAACCGACCCGCTGTTCGACCGCGTGCAGGCGCGCCTCGATCTCGCGGATGTGCACACCGAAGCTGGAACCGAGGACCAGTTCCCTCCGGCCGGATACCGCGCGTCGCCGTACCGTGACGCCCTCGAGCCCTGGATGACTGCCGCCTTCTGCCCGCCCGCCGGATACACCAAGCAAGCCGAAGACCTGCTGACGTACCCGGTTCAGGTCGGCGCCGACCTCAACAAGGACCTGCGCGGCCACGCCCTGTCCCTCGCGTACCAGACCGAGCAGGATGTGCTCTGTGCCGATGTATTCCTGATCGAGCTGCAGTGCCTCACGCAGCGATAGCTCGAGCACCCGCTTGGCACGGGGCGTGAACGGGATGTGCCCCTCGGGCCCCGCCTCGCCACCGCCCTCACCGACGATCTCCCTGACCCGGCCCCGCACGGCTTCCAGGTCCACGCCAAGCGCGGTCAGGGCCCTGGCCGCGATTCCCTCTTCTTCCCTGATCAGGCCGAGCAGCATGTGCTCGGTGCCGATGTGGCCGTGCGTGAGGCGCCTGGCCTCCTCCTGGGCGAGAACAACCACGCGCCTGGCCCGGTCGGTGAAACGCTCGAACATCTCCGCTCACCATCCTCGCGGGCCGCCCGGCACGACCTTTCTCCAGGATAGGCATGACCGGTGAACGCCAGTGAAATCAGCACATGCTGGAAAAAGCACGAGTCACCACATCAGGCCCGGCGGCGGCCCCAGATCCGGTAGATGGCTATACCGGTGATGGCCAGCGCCGCGGCCAGCGCGGCTAGCTGAACCTCGGGCTTTGCTGCTTCCTGCGCCGCGCGCTCCCTCAGCCGCTTCATGTTGCTGGCAGGGCTCACCCGGTCAGCGAGCGAGTCGATTGTGCGCGCGAGGTTCTGCCTGGTCCGCTCGATGTCGGCGACGATCTCATCCGAATCGCGCTTCGAGACCTTGCCGTTCGCCGCTGCCCCATTACGCACCGCGACGGTTCCGCGCTCAGCGCGGCTTTCCTGGTCGGCCATCCCTCGCACCCCTTCCCGGCCGGAGCGCGGCCGTTCCAAGCCTGGCTCTAGTGTCCCAGGCTTGTGCGTACTACGCACGCCCGGCCCGCCGGCTAACGACCCGGCAGCAGCCGGTTTCTGGGAAATGTCACCGAACCAGCCAACCGCAAACACCAACGCGGCGGCGGTAACCCGGCCGGATTGCCGGGCCCGC
>DASUHI010000226.1:0-7643 GCA_036273575.1 Streptosporangiaceae bacterium
GGAATGTCCTCGCCATGAGGGCGAGCGGTACTGAAGCCGCTCGGGCACCTAGCGTGATCGCGCACTCACACAAGGCAGGCAGTTATCACTTTCCGTACACACAGGCTGTGGATGACGTTGTGGATGAACCTGCGGATAGGCGGGGCAGGGCTGGGACTATGCGGGGGACAACGGACGCACACCGGTCAGCCGGCTCCAGCCCTGCACAGCCGAGCGCCCCGAGCCGCTCCTCTTATCCACCTGGGCTGTGCATGAGTTTACGACCCTGACCTGGTCCGATGCCGCTGTCCCCAGAATCCACGCCGCCTATTACGACTACGAGTCATATCTATAGCGAGATCTAAGACCCAAGTAGCGTGCGGCCCATCGGAGCGGGGCTGGTAGAAGCCCAAGCCCGGAACCCGCAGGCACGTTAGGCTTTCAGGGAAGACCAGACGCCCGCAGCCAGTGGTGCCTAGCACTGAACTCGCTTGGCGCTTCTGCTCCGCGGCAGGTCTGTGTGAGCCAGTCCGGACCGGCCTGGGCGGGCCAAGCGCAAGCTAGCCCCGGCTAGCCGGTCTGCGATGGCTGGTCCGTGCTGGCTGGTACGGGCCAAAGCTTGCCTGGCGGGGAGCGAGAACGGAAGGCGGCTTGCCGTGCAGATCATCGTCGAACGAGACGTCTTCGCCGATGCGGTGGCCTGGACGGCGCGGGCGCTGCCTGCCCGTCCCACCGTGCCCGTCCTGGCCGGGATGCGGCTGCACGCCGACGCCGACGAACTGGTGCTGTCCAGCTTCGACTACGACGTCTCCGCCCTGGCGAAGATCCCGGTCGACACGCAGACGCCCGGGAGTGCGCTGGTCTCCGGCAGGCTGCTCGCCGAGATCAGCAGGAGCCTGCCTGGCCGCCCGGTTCAGATCAGCTCCGAAGGCGGACGGGCGGTCCTGACGTGCGGGAGCGCCACGTTCAACCTGCTGACCATGCCAGAGGACGAGTACCCGGCGCTGCCCGAGATGCCGCCCGCGGCGGGCACGGTCGGCAGCGACGCGTTCGCGACAGCGGTCAGCCAGACCGCGATCGCAGCGGGCAGGGACGACACGCTCCCGTCCCTGACCGGCGTGCGGATCGAGATCGAGGGCGACACGCTGACGCTGATCTCCACCGACCGGTACCGCCTGGCCGTCCGCGAACTCCGCTGGACGCCGGCCAAGCCCGACCTGTCGGCCGCGGTGCTCGTCCCCGCGAAGGCGCTCACCGACACGGCGCGCTCCCTCACAACCGCCGCCGAGGTTTCGATCGCGCTGGCCCTCCCAGGTGACGAGGCGGTCGCCGGGACGCCAGGCCTCAGTCACGCGGCGGGCGGCGACGGCATGATCGGCTTCGAGGCTGGCGGCCGCCGGACCACCACGAGGCTGCTCAGCGGCGAGTTCCCGCGGTACAAGACGCTGCTGCCGTCGGCCGTCAACGCCACGGCCGAGGTCTCGACCAGCATGCTCGCGGAGGCCGTACGCCGCGTGGCCCTAGTTGCCGAGCGCAACACAGCCGTCAAGCTCAGCTTCACCGCTGGCCAGCTGACCCTCGAAGCGGGCACCGGCGACGAGGCCCAGGCCGATGAGGTGATTGAGGCCAGCTTCGACGGCGAGGACCTGACGATCGCGTTCAACCCGAACTACCTGCTCGACGGGCTCAACGCGATGGACTCCGACACCACGAGGATCGCGTTCACCGAGCCGGGCAAGCCGGCCCTGCTTACCGGCAAGCCGGGCCCCGACGGCAGCCCCGACTACCGCTACCTGCTGATGCCCTTCCGCCTCAACACCTAGCAGCGCGGGCAGGACAGGCACCGGCAGCCGATACCCTGCCAGGCGTGTACCTGGCCAGGCTCGCGCTCACCGACTTCCGCTGCTACGAGGCGGCGGACGTCAGGTTCGAGCCCGGCGTGACGACGTTCTCAGGCCCGAACGGAGCAGGCAAAACGAACCTGGTCGAGGCGGCGTACTACGTCGCGACGTTCGGCAGCCACCGGGTCGCCACCGACGCCGCGCTGATCAGGGCCGGAGCGCAGCGGGCCATCCTGCGCGCCTCGGTGAGCTCACAGGCGCGTGAGAGCCTGGTGGAGATCGAGCTCAACGCAGGGCGGGCCAATCGGGTCAGGCTCAACCGCGCCCCGCTCAGCAGGCCGCGCGAAGCGCTCGGCACGCTGCGCAGCGTGCTGTTCGCGCCCGAGGACCTGGCGATCGTCAAGGGCGATCCATCCGAGCGCCGCCGCTATCTCGATGACCTCCTCGTCGCCAGCCGCCCCAGGTACGCGGCGGTCCGCGCCGACTACGAACGCGTCGTCAAGCAGCGCAGCGCGCTGCTCAAGTCGGCCAGGGCGGCAGGCCGCGTCGACCCGGGGGGCCTGGATATCTGGGACGAGCAGCTGGTCACCCACGGCGCCGCGCTGACGTCTGGCAGGCTGCGGCTCACCGCGACGCTCCGGCCGCTGGTCACGGACCGTTACGGCGACGTGAGCGGGGACGAGCGCGCGGCGGCGATGAGCTACCGGCAGGGCTCGGAGCGGTCGGGCGTGTTCGACCCAGACCCTGAGCCGGCCAAGATCGCCCAGACCATGCGCGACTCGCTGGAACGCCTGCGCCGGGCCGAGCTCGAGCGCGGCGTGTGCCTGGTCGGGCCGCACCGGGACGAGCTCGACCTGCGGATCGGCGACCTGCCAGCGCGTGGCTACGCCAGCCACGGCGAATCCTGGTCGCTGGCGCTCGCGCTGCGGCTGGCTGCCTTCGGCCTGCTCCGCGCCGAAGGCGAGGACCCGGTGCTGTTGCTCGACGACGTGTTCGCCGAGCTGGACGCCGGCCGCAGGGAGCGGCTGGCCGAGCTCGCGGGCGACGCCGAGCAGGTGCTCGTGACGGCCGCCGTGCTCGCTGACGTCCCGGCGCGCCTCGCGGGCGCGAGCTACACGGTCGCGAACGGGGTGCTCGCACGTGCGGCCTGAGGACGGACCGCGGCAATCCGCCGGGCAAGACCGGCTCGCGCGGGCGGCAGACGCGCTGGCTCAGGCCAAGGCGGACGCGGCGGCGAGGGGCAGCCGGCCGTCGGCACCGGCTGAGCGAGATATCGCGCAACAAGGCGCTCGACCCGCACCGGCCTCGCCGGGCCGGTCCGCCAGGCGTGAGCGCCGGGACGACCCGGCGCCGCTCCACAGCGCTATAGACGGGCTCGTGAGCGAGACCGGCTGGGAGCTCGCGGTCGCCACCGGGTCGGTGTTCGGCCGGTGGGCGCAGATCGTAGGCCCTGACCTGGCCGCGCACACCGCTCCTGACGGGCTCGCCGACGGTGAGCTGACCGTGCTCGCCGACTCCACGGCCTGGGCGACACAGCTCAGGCTGCTCGCCGCGGACCTCGTCCGCAAGCTGAACGCCGAGCTCGGCGACGGCTCGGTCCGCCGGGTGAACGTGCGCGGGCCCGGCGCGCAGCCGCGCCGCCCCGGCCAGTGGCGCGTCAAGGGCAGCCGCGGCCCGCGCGACACCTACGGGTGAGGGCCTGGCGAGGGTGGCGGCCGACGTGCGGGCCGGCAGGATACTCCAACTGCGTGAACTAGGGGCGTTCTGAGGGCCACGTACGGCTGAGGCTGACCGCGCAAGCAGGTAAAATAGGGAAGAGTACCGGGACAGCCACAGTCGGGGAAGTGCTGCCAGGCGCCCGTGCGCCCGGTCCCTAGGGCTGTCCGCTTTCAGGAGGAGCGAACCGTTTGTCTTACGACGCACGCTCAATCACGGTCCTTGAGGGACTGGAGGCGGTTCGCAAGCGCCCGGGCATGTACATCGGCTCGACTGGCGAACGCGGACTGCACCACCTGGTTCAAGAGGTTGTCGACAATGCCGTCGACGAGGCGCTGGCCGGATTCTGTGACCGGATCGAGGTGACGCTGCTGGCCGACGGGGGCGTCCGGGTGACCGATAACGGCCGTGGTATCCCCGTTGACGAGCATCCGGTCGAGAAGCGCCCCGCCGTCGAGGTCGTGCTGACGACGCTGCACTCGGGCGGCAAGTTCGACGGCAAGTCCTACGCGGTCTCCGGCGGCCTGCATGGCGTAGGCGTCTCGGTGGTCAATGCGCTCTCGACCAGACTGGACGTAGAGATCCGTAAAGACGGATATGTCTGGCGCCAGTCCTATGCGATGAGCGAGCCGACTGGCGCGCTCACGAAGGGCGAGAAGACCGACGAGACCGGGTCGATCGTCACGTTCTGGCCAGACGGTGACATCTTCGAGACCACGACGTGGAGCTTCGAGACGCTGTCCAGGCGGCTGCAGGAGATGGCGTTTCTCAACCGCGGCCTCACGATCGTCCTAACCGACGAGCGGCCCGAGTACGTCAACGGCGAGCCGCACGTGGTCAGCTACCGGTACGACGGCGGGATCGCCGACTTCGTCCGGTACCTCAACGCCTCGAAGGAGGCTGTGCACGACACGGTCATCGAGTTCGGCGACGAGGCCACGGGCATGGCCGTCGAGGTCGCAATGCAGTGGAGCGGCTCGTACTCCGAGTCGGTGCACACATTCGCGAACACGATCAACACGGCCGAGGGCGGCACCCACGAGGAGGGCTTCCGCGCGGCGCTGACCTCGATCGTCAACAGGTATGCGCGCGAGCAGAAGCTGGTCAGGGAGAAGGACGAGAACCTCACGGGCGACGACGTCCGCGAGGGCCTGACCGCGATCATCCACATCAAGCTCGCCGAGCCGCAGTTCGAGGGCCAGACCAAGACCAAGCTCGGCAACACCGAGGCGAAGTCGTTCGTCCAGCGGGTGTGCAACGACCACCTGCGGGACTGGTTCGAGCGCAACCCTGGCGAAGCAAAGTCGATCGTGATCAAGGCGAGCCAGGCCGCCAGGGCGCGGATCGCGGCCCGGCACGCCCGCGAGCTGACCCGCAAGGGGCTGAGCGGCGGCTCAGGACTGCCAGGCAAGCTGTCGGACTGCCAGTCAGGCGACCCGTCGATCTGCGAGATCTACGTCGTCGAGGGCGACTCGGCGGGCGGCTCCGCCAAGGGCGGGCGGGACCCGATGTTCCAGGCCATCTTGCCGATCCGCGGCAAGATCCTGAACGTCGAGAAGGCCAGGATCGACAGGGTGCTGAAGAACAACGAGGTCCAGGCGCTGATCACGGCGCTGGGCACCGGCATTCACGACGACTTCGACATCGCCAAGCTGCGCTACCACAAGATCATCCTGATGGCCGACGCGGACGTGGACGGGCAGCACATCACGACCCTGCTGCTGACGCTGCTGTTCAGGTTCATGAAGCCGCTGATCGAGGCCGGGCACGTGTACCTGGCCCAGCCGCCGCTGTACAAGATCAAGTGGGACGGGCGCGGGGTCGCGCCGGGCTTCGCCTACTCCGACAAGGAGCGCGACGCGCTGATCGAGGCCGGGATCGCCGAGGGCCGGAGGGATCCGCGGCCGAGGGACGGCATCCAGCGGTACAAGGGCCTCGGCGAGATGAACGCGAGGGAACTGTGGGAGACCACAATGGACCCCGCCAGGCGGGTGCTCAAGGTGGTCACGGTCGACGACGCGGCCCAGGCTGACGAGTTGTTCAGCGTGCTGATGGGCGAGGACGTGGAGGCGAGGAGGGCGTTCATCCAGCGCAACGCCAAGGACGTTCGTTTCCTCGACATCTAGCTTGCGGGGCCGGCGGCGCCGCGGATGCGGCGCCGCGAATGGCCACTGAGGGTTGTTCGGCCGCTGCTTTGCCTGGCCCTAAGGGCCACGCACAGCCTGCGGTCACGGCAGAGGAGAGGTCTGCATGAGCGTGGACACGCCGGAAGCGACGGCCGGCGGCCCTGAAGGCCCGGGCGGCCGGCTCGAGCCAGTCGACATCCAGGTCGAGATGCAGCGCAGCTACATCGATTACGCGATGTCGGTGATCGTGGGGCGCGCGCTGCCCGACGTGCGGGACGGGCTCAAGCCCGTGCACGTCAGGATCTTGTACGGGATGTACGACGGCGGGTACCGGCCCGACCGCGGCTTCTCCAAGTGCGCCCGCGTCGTCGGCGAGGTCATGGGCCAGTACCACCCGCACGGCGACTCGGCCATCTACGACACGCTGGTCCGCCTCGCCCAGCCGTGGGCGATGCGGATGCCGCTCGTCGACGGGCAGGGCAACTTCGGCTCGCCTGGCAACGACCCAGCCGCGGCAATGCGGTACACCGAGTGCCGGCTCGCCCCGCTGGCGATGGAGATGCTGCGGGATATCGACAAGGAGACCGTCGACTTCCGCCCGAACTACGACGGCCGGTCAGCGGAGCCGGTCGTGCTGCCGGCCAGGTTCCCGAACCTGCTCGTGAACGGCTCAGAGGGCATCGCCGTCGGCATGGCGACCAAGATCCCGCCGCACAACCTGCGCGAGGTCACCGACGGCGTCCACTGGTACCTGGACAACTTCGACGCGACCGACGAGGAACTGCTCGAGGCGCTGCTCCAGCGCGTCAAGGGTCCTGACTTCCCGACCCGCGGCCAGATCGTCGGCCGCCGCGGCATCCTGGACGCGTACCGCACCGGCCGCGGCTCGATCACCATGCGGGCCGTCGTCGACGTCGAGGAGGACCGGCGTGGCCGGACCTGCCTGGTCGTCACCGAGCTGCCGTTCCAGGTAAATCCGGAGAACCTCGCCATCAAGATCGACGAGCTGGCCAAGGACGCCAGGGTCGCGGGCATCGCCGAGGTGCGGAACGAGAGCAGCGACAGGACCGGCCTGCGGCTGGTCGTCGTGCTCAAGCGCGACGCCGTGGCCAAGGTCGTGCTGAACAACCTGTACAAGCACACCCAGCTGCAGGACACGTTCGGCGCGAACATGCTCGCGCTGGTCGACGGCGTTCCGCGCACGCTGCGCCTGGACCAGATGATCAGGTACTGGGTCGCGCACCAGATCGAGGTGATCGTACGCAGGACCAGGTACCTGCTCCGCAAGGCCGAGGAACGCGCCCACATCCTGCGGGCGCTCCTCAAGGCGATCGACCAGATCGACGCCGTGATCGCGCTGATCAGGGCCAGCGCCTCGGCCGCGGTCGCGCAGCAGGGCCTGATGGAGCTGCTGGACATCGACGAGATCCAGGCCAGGGCCATCCTGGACATGCAGCTGCGCAAGCTGGCCGCGCTGGAGCGGCAGCAGCTCGTCGACGAGTACGAGGAGCTGATGGCGCAGATTGCCGAGTACGAGGCGATCCTGGCCTCGCCTGAACGCCAGCGCGAGATCATCGGCACCGAGCTCGGCGAGATCACGGCCAAGTACGGCGACGACCGGCGCACCGAGCTGGTCGCCTACGACGGCGAGGTCTCGATGGCGGACCTCATCGCCGAGGAGGACGTGGTCGTCACGATCACGCGCGGCGGCTACGCCAAGCGGACCAAGACCGACCTGTACCGGGCTCAGCGGCGCGGCGGCAAGGGCGTGCGCGGCGCTCAGCTGCGGACCGACGACATTGTCGAGCACTTCTTTGTGACGTCGACGCACCATTGGATCCTGTTCTTCACGAACAAGGGCCGGGTATACCGCGCGAAGGCGTATGAGCTGCCCGAGGCCGCGCGCGACGCGCGCGGCCAGCATGTCGCGAACCTGCTGGCGTTCCAGCCGGACGAGCGGATCGCGGAGGTTCTCGCGCTG
>DASUHI010000227.1:0-12114 GCA_036273575.1 Streptosporangiaceae bacterium
CTTGGGTGGTGGGCGGCGAGCTGGCCGTGCGCAAGGTCTGCACGCTGTCGCTGTCCTTCGACCACCGGATCGTCGACGGCGACACGGGCTCGGCCGTGCTGAGGGAGGTGGGCGCCATGCTCACCGACCCGCTGCGGATGCTGGCCTGGTCCTAGCGTGATGAACACCTATGTCACATCGACGGTGAATGAAGACCCTCGATGTGACATAGGTGTTCAATTCCTGGCGCGCGTCAGAACGCGGCTTCTGGCAGGTCCATGAGGTCGGTGGTCGTCGCCTCGGCGATCTCGCGCTCGGTCGCCAGGCGCGGCAGCACGGTCTCGGCGAAGAACCTGGCCGCCGCGACCTTGCCCTGGTAGAACGCCTCGTCAGCGGCCGACGCCTGGCCGGCGTCGAGCGCGGCCGTCGCCACCTCGGAGTGGCGCACGAGTAGCCACCCGATGACCAGGTCCCCGAGGGCGAGCAGGAGGCGGGTTGTGTTCAAGCCAACGCGGTTTATCTCGCCTGGCTGCTCCAGGCTTTCGGCCAGGAAGCCGTGCAAGGCGGCGACCATGGCCTCGACGTTCTCTGTCGCCCTCGCCAGCGCCGCCCGTTCCTTCTTGAGCCGGCCATTGCCGGCCTCGCCCTGCGCGGTCGCCTTGATCTGGCCAAGCAGCGACGCGAGCGCCTCGCCCTCGTTCCTGACGATCTTGCGGAAGTACAGGTCCAGGCCCTGGATGGCGGTCGTGCCCTCGTACAGGCTGTCGATCTTGGCGTCCCGCAGGTACTGCTCGATCGGGTGATCCTGCAGGTAGCCAGACCCGCCGAAGGTCTGCAGCGACTGGGTCAGCATCTCGTAGGCGCGCTCCGAGCCGAGCCCCTTGACGAGCGGGAGCAGCAGGTCGTTCATCGCCGCGGACTGCGGGTCCTGCGTGCCGGCCGCGTCCGCGAGCTGCACGGCGTCCTGGAACGTGGCCGTGTACAGCACGAGGGCGCGCATGCCCTCGGCGTACGCCTTCTGCAGCATCAGGATTCGCCGGACGTCGGGGTGATGCATGATCGTCACCCTGGGCGCGGCCTTGTCGGTCATCCTGGCCAGCTCGCCGCCCTGCACCCGGGTCTTGGCGTACTCGAGCGCGTTCAGGTAGCCGCTCGACAGCGTGGCGATCGCCTTGGTTCCCACCATCATCCTGGCGTGCTCGATGATCAGGAACATCTGCCTGATCCCGTCGTGCACGTCCCCGACCAGCGTGCCGACCGCCGGGTGCTCGGCCCCGAAGGTGAGCTCGCACGTGGCCGACGCCTTGAGCCCCATCTTGTGCTCGAGGTTGGTGGCGTAGACGCCGTTCCGCTCGCCGAGCGAGCCGTCGGCGTTCACGAGGTACTTGGGCACCAGGAACATCGACAGTCCCTTCGTGCCTGGGCCCGCGCCTTCAGGCCTGGCGAGCACGAGGTGGAAGATATTCTCGGCCATGTCGTGCTCGGCGCTCGTGATAAAGCGCTTGACGCCCTCGATGTGCCAGGTTCCGTCCTGCTGCCTGACCGCCTTCGTCCGGCCGGCGCCCACGTCGGAGCCCGCGCCCGCCTCGGTCAGCACCATGGTGGCCGTCCAGCCGTGCTCGGCGGCGTGAGCGGCGAACCGTTTCTGGTCGTCGGTGCCGAGCAAGTACAGCGCCTTGCAGAACGCAGCGCCGCTGCCGTACATCCAGATGGCCGGGTTAGCGCCGAGCACCAGCTCGGCCACACTCCAGCACAGCGACCTGGGTGCGGCGCTGCCGCCGAGCTCGACCGGCAGCTCGAGCCTGAACCACTCCGCGTCCATCCAGGCGCGGAACGAGTTCACGAACGCCTTCGGCATCGTGACCGAGTGCGTCGCCGGGTGGAACACGGGCGGATGCCGGTCGGCGCTGGCGAAGGACTCCGCGAGCGGGCCGGCCGCCAGCCGCTCGACCTCCGCGAGCACGCCGCGCGCGGTCTGTTCGTCCAGCTCCTCGTGCGGCGGCGCGCCGAGCAGCTGCTGCCTGTTCAGCACCTCGAACAGGTTGAACTCGATGTCGCGCACGTTGGCCTTGAAGTGGTTGAAGTGCGTCACCGCGCCTCCAGTTGGTCCCGCCCCAGTTACCCGCGAGTAACAAAGTATACTACCGGCGAGTAACTTCGGGAAGCGCTGAATCGCGGAACGGGCCGGCCGGCCATCGCCATGCAGCCGCGAGCCGATTTACAGTGTCGGCACCGGCAACACCTGCGAACGAGGCGGACACCGATGGCGCTTGGCCTGACCCCTGAACATCTGGACCTCGCTGCGGCGGTTCGCGGCTGGACGGAGCGGCACAGCCCCGCCGACGTCGTCAGGGCCGCCGTGGACGGCGGCGACGGCGGCGGCCCGCACTACCGCGCGGTGCTCGCGCCGAGCCTCGCGGGGCAGGGGCTCTTCGGGCTGCACCTGCCTGAGGAGGCCGGCGGCCAGGGCTTCGGCCTGCCTGAGCTCGCCGTCGCACTCGAAGAGACCGGGCGGGCGCTGCTACCGGGCGGGTACCTGGCGACCGTTCTCGCGTCCGCGGCAGTCGCCGAGGCACTGGGCCAGGACGCTGCCGGGTGCGCCGGCGACGGGCAGGCGGCGAACTCGTCGCTCGGCAAGCTGCTGACCAGGCTCGCCGACGGGTCGCTAACCGGATCCGTCGCGCTCGGGACGGGCCTGACGGCCGGGCAGGGACCAGGCGGCTGCCTCACGGTCACCGGCCAGGCGGGGCCGGTCCTCGCCGGCCCGCTGGCCGACCTGATCGTCGCGGCCGCCCGCACCGCCGACGGCGAGGTCTGGGTGCTCCTGGACGCGGCCGACCTCGAGATGACGCAGGTCGAGGCCGTCGATCTCGCGAGGCCGCTGGCCACCATGCGCGCCGACGGCGTGCTCGTGCCCGCCGACCGGCTGCTGACCGGCGTGAACCGGATTCGCGTGACAAGCCTGGCGGCGATCCTGTTCGGCGCCGAGGCCTGCGGGATCGCCGGCTGGGCGGTCCGGACCGCGACCGAGTACGCCAAGGTCAGGCACCAGTTCGGGCGTCCGATCGGCCAGTTCCAGGCCGTCAAGCACCGCTGCGCCAGGATGCTCACGCTCGCCGAGCAGGCGGCGGCCGCAGTCTGGGATGCCGCCCGCACCCCGCCTGGCCGTGACCGCGAGTTCGCCGCCGCTGTGGCGGCCGTGGTCGCGATTGACGCCGCGGTCGACGCCGCGAACGACTGCATCCAGACGCTCGGCGGCATCGGCTACACCTGGGAGCACGACGCGCACCTGTACTACCGCCGGGCACTGTCGCTGCGCGCCTTGCTCGGCCCGTCTGCGCGCTGGCGCGAACGCGTCGCCGCGATGGCCATGGACGGCGGCGTGCCGCCGGTGCGGGTCGAGCTGCCGGACGGCGACGCCGAGTTCCGCGCCGCGGTCAGGGCCGAGCTGGCAAGGATCAGCACGCTCACAGGGAGCGAGCGGACGGCCGCGCTCGCGGACGGCGGCTGGGTGCTGCCGCACCTGCCCAGGCCGTGGGGGCGGAACGCGCAGCCGCTCGAGCAGCTCGTCATCGACGAGGAGATGCGCGCCGCCGGCGTCATGGCGCACAACCTCGCGATCGGCGCCTGGGTCGTGCCCGCGCTCATCCAGCACGGGACGCCGCAGCAGCAGGACCGGTTCCTGCCTAGCACGCTGCGGATGGACTACCTGTGGTGCCAGCTCTTCAGCGAGCCCGGCGCCGGATCGGACCTGGCTGGCCTGCAGACCAGGGCGGAACGGGTCGAGGGGGGCTTGGCGATCACCGTTCAGAAGATCTGGACGTCACTGGCCAAGCAGGCCGCCTGGGGAATCTGCATCGCCCGCACCGATCCGGCGGCGCCCAGGCACGACGGGATCAGCTACTTCCTCGTCGACATGAGATCACCGGGCGTCGACGTGCGCCCGCTCCGCGAGGTCACCGGTGAGGCCTCGTTCAACCAGGTCTTCCTCGACGACGTGTTCGTGCCAGACGACTGCCTGGTCGGCGACGTCAACGGCGGCTGGCGGATCGCCCGGACGACGCTGGCGAACGAGCGGGTCTCGCTGTCGCAGACGTGGACGTTCGGCGCAGGTGTGACCGAGCTGCTGGCCGTGGCCGGTGCCGCGGACCGGCCGCCGCTCGGAGACGTCGGCAGGCTCGTGTGCGAGAGCAGGTCGATCGACCTGCTCGGGCTGCGCGTGACGCTCAAGCGGGTCTCTGGCACCGAGCCGGGCGCCACCGGGAGCGTGCGCAAGCTGCTCGGGATGCGGAACGCCCAGCAGATCGCCGACCTGTGCTTCGCGCTGTCCGGCGACGGCGCCGCCGTCGCCTCGGGCTTCGGGACGCCCGTCGGCAAGGACGGCAAGCCGAATGGCGCGCACTGGGCGCGGCAGGACCTCGCGGTGAGGGCGGCGACGATAGGCGGCGGAACGACCGACATCCAGCTCAACATCATCGCCGAGCGAATGCTCGGCCTTCCGCGCGACCCAGAGGCGCCAGCCGTCTGAGCCCCGATGGCGAGTCAGCCGCTCAGATGCAACTTAATCACTCAGCGTCACGTTAACCTCGTCAGGTTGGGCGTCTCCGGGGGGATTGATGGCGCGGGGTGCATCGTGGGCGGATAACTCGGACGACCCGCCGAGGCGGACCGGCGAGAACCCTGCGCTCGCGGCACGGCGCCGGCTGGCCGCGCACATCGCGGCGACCAAGCGCGCCAGGACCAGGCGCACGCTTGCCCTCCTGACGAGCGGGCTCTCGGCACTCGTGCTGCTCGCATCCGGCAGCGGCTGGCTGCTGGCCGGCTACGTCACCAGCCATCTCGGCCGCGTGAACGCCGGCACCGCCGGGACTCCGGGGAGCGGGCCGCTGAACATCCTGCTCGCAGGCGTGGACGTCAGGTCGGGCCTGTCCAGGCACGAGCAGCGGGTGCTGCACGTCGGCCACGCCACGGGCCGGAACTCGGACACGCTGATGGTCGTGCACATCACCGGCAATCACAAGCACATCCAGGTCGTCAGCCTGCCCCGGGACTCCTGGGTGCGGATTCCCGGTTTCGGAATGAACAAGATCAACGCGGCCTTCGGCCTCGGCGGCCCGAGGCTCATGGTCAAGACCGTGGAGCAGGCGACCGGCCTGCAGATCAACGACTTCGTCGAAGTGAACTTCCTTGGCTTCGTGAAGATCATCAACGCGCTGGGCGGGGTGGACATCTGCCTGCCGTACGCGGTCGATGACCCGTACAGCGGCCTGCATATGGCGGCCGGCCGGCACCACGTGAACGGCATCAGGGCATTGCAGTTCGCCAGGGACCGGCACTCGTTCGCGCTGTCCGACCTCGCCAGGATCGGCGATCAGCAGCAGATACTCGCGTCGATCCTGTCCGAGGCGATCAGCTCGGGCACGCTCGGGAACCCTGTGAAGTTCTCCCGGTTCCTGTCGGCCGCGACGGCGGCGACGAAGGTGGACCAGCATCTCGACGTGACCGGCCTGGCCGACCAGCTCAAGTTCATCAGGCCGGGTGCGGTGTCGTTCACCACCGTGCCGCTGGCCAGCACCAACTACATGGCACCCAACGGCGAGTCCGCTGTCCTGTGGAACTCCGGCGCGGCCAGCGCCTTGTTCGAGCGGATCAAGGCCGACCAAGTCCCGTGGCACAGGCACAAGCACCACCGCAGGCACGGCCACGCCGCGCCTGGCGGCCAGAAGAGCGTCTGGCGGGCCACGCCCAAGACCGCGGCTCAGGCCGCGTGCCGATAACCGGGCTAGCTGCCAGATCCAGGCGGGAACCGCCGGCCAGGCTCGTCGGGGTCCTGCGCGCCCGCAGGCGGTCCGCCAGGGAACGCGCTCTGCGGCATCTGCCCGGCCTGCTGGCCGATCCCCTGCTGACCCCAGCCAGGCGGCCCCGACGTCGGCTGGCCGCTGTCGCCGGGTCCCGCGCCGTAGCCAGGACTCCCTCCATAGCCAGGTCCGGGCGGTCCCGGCGGAGCCGGCGCGTTCTGGCCGGCGGGCGGGGCACTGGTCAGGAAGTCTCCTTGCGGCGGCTGCCACGGCTGACCAGGCTGACCGGGCGGGCCCGGCTGCCACGGCTGGTTCGGCTGGCCCGGCTGCCACGGCTGGTTTGGCTGGCCCTGCTGCCACGGCTGCTGTGCCTGCGCGGCCTGGGCGGCCTGCTGAACCAGGTCCACGTTGTACTGCCGTTCGTGCTGGGCGATGTCGTCGAGGATCCTCGCGATCTGTTCCTCGCTGTTTCCCGTCGCCCGGCCGGTCTTGTCGGCCAGGACGGCGACGCCCAGGCTGCGCAGCAGCGCGTCGGCCCGGCGCTGGGCCGGCAGATTGTCGAGCTTGGCCATTGACTCATTGGCCTGCTGCGCGAGCGCCGAGGCCTGCTGCTTGACCCGGTCCATCAGCCCCATGGGCCGCCTCCAGTTCACCGACCGATGCCCTCGCGCCCAGACTAGCGGCACGCCGCCGCAGGGTCAGCCGCGCACAGCCCATGAGGTGCGGGAAAGACAGGGCCCGCGTCACGCGCGAACGACGGCGAGTTCGGCCGCGACGGTTCGCGAAATGGCGGTCACATCGGAGGCCACATTGACGAGCCGGCAGCCGTTCTCTCGGTAGATCCTGGCGGTCGCGCCGTCCGTCGAGTGCACGCCCACGGGCTTCCCCGCCGCCAGGCACGCCGCCCATATTTGCTCGAGCGCGGCCCGCAGCACGGCGTCACCGGGGCTGAACGCACAGCCCAGCGAGTACGACAGGTCCCGCGGTCCGACGTAGATGCCGTCGACCCCGTCGGTCGCCAGCGTCTGGTCGAGGTCGGCCATCGCGGCTCGCGATTCAACCATGATCAGGCACAACGGCCCGCGCGGGCTGGCCAGCACCCCGCCGCCAGACCGGTAGCCGGCCGGCGGGAAGCGGCACGCGCCAGCCGCGGCGCGGGCCTGCTGGGCGGAGTCGACGTTGGGCACGATGACGCCTGTGCAGCCGAGGTCGAGCGCCCGGCCGATGTCCGCGGGGTGGGCGTACCTGACCCTCGCCAGCGGCGTGGCGCCGGCCCGCTCGACGGCCGCGGTCAGCGCGGGCAGCTCGCGCTCGGTCGCGGCGCCGTGCTGCAGGTCTACGACGACGTAGTCGAGACCGCCGGCGGCCAGCAGCCCGGCCGCCGTGACGTCGCCGGTGACGTTCCAGCCGCCGTAGAGGGTCTCCCCTGCGGCCAGCCGTTCCCCGAGCGTTCTGTTCTCCATGGTCTGTGATCTAAGCAGGAGACGGCGGCCGTGCGGCCTTCGCCGCGGCCCGTCGGCGCGTATGAATGTGACACTCATCCGTGAATTCCGCGGTGGGTGTCTGATTCATACATCGCTTGGACACGAGCTGACCGGCATAATTCGCGGTTGTGGAGACCAGTCAGCACATCGGGGCGCTGCGCGACGGATTCGCTGGTCCTGACGGGGAGCGCCTTGAGCCACGTGTGGTCCGCCGTCAGGTAGCGGTCGAATACGAGCCCGGCCTCGGCGAGCGCCGCGATCAGCTGCTCGTCACTGAGCCGGCGAGCCGTGAACGTCTGGGTCCAGACCCGGTCGCCCGCCTGATACTCGACCGTGGCCGACAGCAAGCCGGGCTCCGGCCTGGAGATATCGCGCAGCTGGAACACGATCCCGTCCGCTTCGCTCTCGGCCTCCGCGGCCTCGTCGAACCAGCTGGGCGCGTGCTGCTCGATGAGCACGCAGCCCGACGGCGACACGTGCCTCGCACACGCCGTGAGCAGATCGCGTCGTTCCTGGTCGCCGGGCACGTTGATCAGGTGCGAGGCGAGCAAAACCACGTCGAACCTCTCATCCATGGCCAGGTCCTCGATGCGGGAGCAGACCGTGCGCGCGGTCGTGATGTGCGCCAGCATCTCTGGCGACTCATCGACCGCCACCACGCGGTGACCGAGCGCCGCGAGCGGGCCTGTGACGCGCCCTGCGCCCGCGCCGAGCTCGAGTACCGAGGCTGCATGATGACCGACGGCCTCGTGGATGATCTCGGGTTCGCCCCGCGGGGACAGCATTGCGTAAAAGTCGACCGCGCACCCGTCAGGGGTGATCACGCCAGGTCCCTCGCCACGCGCTGCACTGCTCACGGCAGGTGACGCTAGGTGCGCCGGACGGCGTCCGTCAACCGCCCGGCGTTCCGGCGGGCTCGTCGGTCCACAGGCAGAACGGGTGCCCGGCCGGATCGCTGTACACGCGGACGTCTTGTTGCGGCTGGAAGTCAGCCAGCGTCGCGCCCGCGGCTACCGCGTGTGCGCCGGCCTCCTGGAGGTCGTCGACCTTGATGTCAAGGTGCACCATCATCTGCTGGTCGCCTGGCCCGGCCGGCCAGACGGGCCGGACGTAGGCGTCCTCGGTCTGGAAGGACAGTCCGGCGCCGCCGTCGGGCGACCGCAGCGTGACCCAGTCGGGCTCGTCCGCCCCGGTCTGCCAGCCGAGCAGCCTGCGGTAGAAGGCGGCGAGTTCGCGAGCGTCCGGCGAGTCCAGGACGACGCCCGTGACGCTCAGCCGCGGCTGGTGGTACATCAGGCCTCCTGCGCTCCTGCCCGCCTCACACCTGGTGGCGGCGCACGAAGAACGAGCTCATCAAGCCGATCAGGCTACCCCCGACGGCGAGCCACGCACCGAGCCGCAGATCGGTATATGCCAGGCTGACCGGGCGGTAGTGGGTCGCGTTCAGGCCGATCCAGAGCGCGGACGCGGCGAGCGCGACGAACGAGAACAGGCTCGCGAACTGCTGGGACGCGAGCACTCCGCCGATGAAGACGAGCCCGCCAGCCACAATGACGACCATGGCGAACGAGCTGGTTGACTAGTAGCTCCAGTGCAGCACCCCCTTGACCGCGGTGTGCTCGATGCCCGCGCCCGGCCGCAGTCCGCGCGCGCTCACCCAGGTCTGGACGGCGCCGGCCGAGATCGCGATGCCGCAGAGCGCGATGAGGACCGCGACCGTTGCGCTGCGCCGAGTTCGCATGAAAACGGATCCTAGCCCGCCCAGAATGGACACGAAGGGACCAACACGTGCGAAATGCGGAGCCTGACGGCTACGACGTGGAGGCGGTGCGCTGGGTCTACGAGGACAGGGCCGCGGACTACGCCGATCGCTTCGGCGCCGAGCTTCGCGAGCAGGACCCGGACACCGGATTCCTCGACGCGGCGCTCGCCGATGTGCCCGACGGCCCGGTTCTCGACGTCGGCTGCGGGCCCGCGCAGGTCAGCGGCTACCTGATCGCGCGCGGCAAGACGGCGATCGGCCTGGACATCGCGCCAGGCATGCTGGCTGCCGCGGCGCGGCTCGTGCCAGAGGCCACGCTGCTCGCCGCCGACCTGCTCGCGCTGCCGCTGCGCGCGTCGAGTTGCGCGGGCGCGGTGGCGTCCTACTCGCTGCATCACCTGCCGAAGGCCCGTGCCGGGGCCGCGCTCGACGGGCTGGCCCTGGTCCTCAAGCCCGGCGGTGTCCTGGTGGTGATCACGCACGGCGGCGATGGCGAAGAGTGGCTCGACCGCCCCGGCGGCAAGGTCGTGGTCAGCAGCTATGCGCCTGACGAACTCGCTGGGCTGCTGCGCGAACGCGGCCTCGAGCCGGAGCTGACCAGGGTGCGCCCGCCGCGAGAAGGCGAGTACCCGGCCGACAAGATCAGGATCAGCTCTCGCCGCCTGGGCGGCCGCGCGAACTGATGGCCGAAGAACAGCGATGGCACATTGGTGTTCTAACAAGAACAGCGATGGCGCATTGGTGTTCTATTTCGCCGGGCCGGTCACTGGCCTGGCCCAACTGACAGAGGGCGCCCGCCCGGCCTGTCGGCCGGGCGGGCGCATGGGGGGTGCGGGTACCCCGAGCTACCGCACCCCGGTCAGGGCTGGCACCTCCTCGCTGGCCTGCCCGGCCGGCACCGGCCGGGCGGAGGAGGCCGGGACCCGCAGGATCCTGGCCAGCGACGGCGGCAGCCACCAATTGGCGCGGCCGAACAGCGCGACCATCGCGGGGACCAGCAGGCAGCGGATCACCACGGCGTCGATCAGGATCCCGGCGCCGAGGCCGGTCGCGAGGATCTTCAGGTCGGTCTGCGGACCCGTCGACATGGACAGGAAGCTCAGCATCAAGATCGCCGCCGCGCTGGTGACCAGCCGGCCCGTCCTGCCGAGTCCCTCGGTGACCGCGACACGGGCGTCGCCTGTCGTGTCGTAGGCCTCCCTGATCCTGGTCAGGATGAACACCTCGTAATCCATCGACAGGCCGAACAGGAAGGCGAACACCATCAGCGGCACCCACATCGTGATCGCGCCGGTGGCCGGGATGCCCCACAGCGCGTTCGAGCCGTGCCCGCCCTGCCACACCCACGTCAGCACGCCGTAGGCGGCCGCCAGCGAGACGAGGTTGAACACGACCGCCTTCGCGGCCAGGAGCACCGATCGGAACGCCCTGGCCAGCAGCAAGAACGTCGCGACCGCGATCAGCGCGAGCATCAGCGGGAAGTCGCCGTACACCGCGTGGTCAAAGTCGATCAGCGACGCTCCTGACCCGCCGACGCCGATCACGTGCGGCTGCCCGATCAGCGCGTCCTCCAGATGACCGATGGTCTGCTGGCCGGCCGGCACCGTGCTCTCCGTCGACGGGATCACGGTCACGATGGCCGTGCCGCCGCGCTGGTAGTCGGGCGTGGCCGGAGCGATCGCCGCGTAGATGCCCGGCACGCGCTCCGCCTTGGCGGCCACAGCCGATGCCGCGCCAGGGCGCGAGGTCAGGACCTCGGCCGGGGTGATCACGCCGGACGGTACGCCGCCGCGGGTCAGGGTCATCAGCGCGTTGTGCGCGGGACCAGAGGTGGCCTCTGACGTGCTGCCTGGCTGGCCCAGGTGCAGGGACAGCGCGGGCAGCATCAGCGCGACGATGACAGCGAGCCCTGCCACGGCGGCGACCCAGCGGTGCCGGTACACGCCGCGCGCCCAGGCCGAGAACAGCCTGCTCGCCGTGCGCTCTGTACGCAGCCGCGGCCAGTCGAGGCGCGGCCCGACGGTGGCCAGGATCACCGGCAGGAACGTCACGGCGACCACGACCGACACCAGCGGGACGAGCACGCCGCCGTAGCCGACGCTGCGCAGCATCGGGACGGGCAGCACGATCATCGACAGCAGCCCGATCGCCACGGTCAGCCCGGAGAAGACCACGGCACGGCCGGCGTGGTTCATGGCCTCGACCACGGCGGCGGCGTTGTCCCGCCCGGCAGCCCGCTCCTCACGCCAGCGGCTCACCACCAGCAGCGAGTAGTCGATCGCCACGCCGAGCCCGATCAGCGCGATCAGGAATTCGACGATCTGGCTGACCCCCGTGATCTCGGTCAGCCCGCCGACCACCAGGAACGTGGCCATCACGGAGATCCCGCCGATCAGCAGCGGCAGCAGCGCGAGGGAGCTCGCGTAGACGAACGCCAGGATCGCCAGCGCGCCGAGGGCTCCGATCATCGCCTCGGCCATGATCCCCGTGCCCGTGTTCTGCGCGGCGCCGTTGCCGTTGTCAAGCAGCTGGGTGCCGGTCACGCCGGCAGTCCAGCCGGCCGGAGCGGCCCGGTCGAGGGCGCGCTGGACCACCGGTCCGAGGTTCGGGCCGCCGAACCCGGTCACCGGCGGGGTGTACACCAGCGCGAAGGTCGACCGGGCGTCCTTGGTGAGGAACGCCTTGTCGTGCGTGGTCGCGTAGTCGGCGACCCGCGCGTTCGGCAGCGCCGCAGCCGCGGCCGCGAAGATCCGGCCGGTCTGCGCCGCGACCGCGGGGTCGCTGATCGGCTGGCCGGCCGGAGCGGTCAGCACAGTGACGAACGGGGTCTGCGACGCGCCGTTGCCGTAGGTGCGCACGATCTGGTTGTCCGCCTTGAAAGCCTGGCCCGGCATCGAGAAGTTGTT
Source organism: Streptosporangiaceae bacterium (assembly GCA_036273575.1). Classification (GTDB taxonomy): domain Bacteria; phylum Actinomycetota; class Actinomycetes; order Streptosporangiales; family Streptosporangiaceae; genus Chersky-822. The sequence goes on from DASUHI010000227.1 coordinate 11,930, forward strand.
GGTCATCCGGTGCGTCGTGCCGCTCACGGTCAGCACCCCTGCAACGGTGACGGCCAGCCAGAACAGCGCGACCAGCGCCTTGTGGCGCAGTACGAAACGAGTCAGGGAATGCATCGGGTTCTCCCCGGGGTACTGTGCCGGCGGGCGTTCCGCCGGCCGCATTCCAGGGTTCCTTTTCGCGGCAG
>DASUHI010000228.1:0-4688 GCA_036273575.1 Streptosporangiaceae bacterium
GCCGCGTGGGCCGAGCAGCCAGAGGACGGCGCGGAGAACCCGGCGCTGGCCGAGCCGCTCACGGCGTCGTGGCCGCAGCCGCCCGCCGGGCCCAGGTACGAGGCCATCCGCGAGGCAGGCGACCTGGTGCTCGCCGCCGCCTCGCCTGAGGCGCACGCCGCCGGCGACGTTCCGGCGCGTTACGCGGACCTGGTGGCAGGATGGGCGGCGGACGCGGACCTGCTGCTCGCGGAGCGGGCCAGGCGCCGGCCCGACGGCCCGATCGCCGTTGACCTGCCGCGCCGGTTCGGCGTCTCGGCGCTCGTCACGATGGCCAGGGACCCGGCGCAGCTCGCTGCCCAGATCAGGCGGCCGATGCCGCGCCCGCCCGCGCCGCGGGCCGAGCGCGGGACCGCGTTCCACCGCTGGCTCGAGGAGCGGTTCGGGCAGATGCGGCTGATCGACGTCGACGACCTGGCCGGCGCCGTGGACGCGGACCTGGTCGCCGACGACGCGGACCTGGCTGAGCTCAAGGCCGGGTTCGAGGCGGGCGAGTGGGGCAGCCGCTGGCCGGCCGAGGTGGAGATGCCGTTCGAGACCAGGGTCGGTGACCGGCTCGTTCGCGGCCGCATCGACGCCATCTTCGCCGACGACCCTTCCGGCGGCTTCGACGTCGTCGACTGGAAGACCGGACGGCCGCCGCGGCCAGGGCGGGAGGAACGAGCCGTCGCGGTTCAGCTCGCGGCCTACCGGCTGGCCTGGGCGGCGCTCGCCGGCGTGCCCGTGGAGCAGGTGCGCGCCGCGTTCTACTATGTGCGCGAGAACCTGACCGTCCGGCCTGCCGACCTGCTCGACGCCCGCGGCCTCGCGGCCCTGATCGAGAACGTCCCCGCCGGCGCGCAGCCGCGCGGATAACCGGCGGACTATCCGGGCGAGCGGATGGCCTGGACCTGGGTGGTCTGGGCGACCATGCGGTCGCGCTCGTCGAAGAGGCTGGTCGAGATCGTGGTGGTGGTCTTGCCGCGGTGCAAGGGCACCGCGACCGCGCGGACGGTTCCCGCAGGTACCGGGCGGAACATGTGCGTCGTCGACGTGATCGTCGCCGTGGTCTGGCCCTCCGCGAGCCCCAGGAACGCCACGATCGCGCCCGTCGTGTCCGCGAGCGACATCAGGGCGCCGCCGTGCACGATCCCCGTCATCGTGCACAGGTCGGCTCGCCATTCGAGCAGGGCGACCACGCGCTCAGGGCTGGCCTCCTCGATGGTCATGCCCAGCCGGCTGGCGAACGGCATCAACGCGAGGAGGCCTTGTGCGTCGGGATTCACCGCGCCAGTCTGACATCTCAGCACTCGCCGGCGGATCATCGGCTCGCAACGCGGTGACGTCGCGGTTCAGGGCCGGGTCTAGAGTGCCTTACTGGATTCCGAGCCCCGGCGATCACGCCAACCCCGAGGTGACACATGGACAACGACGTCCGCGACTATATCGACGCTCACGCCGGCGAGTTCTTCGCGGCGCTGAAGCAGTGGCTGCGCATCCCGTCGATCTCCGCCGACCCAGCGCGCGCCGCGGACGTCCGCCGCTCCGCGCAGTGGCTCGCCGACCACCTGCGGGCGACCGGGTTCGAGACCGCCGAGCTCTGGGAGACGGGAACGCCGGACCAGCCTGGCCTGCCCGCAGTGTTTGCTCAGTGGGCGGCCGCCGACCCTGCCGCCCACACCGTGCTGATCTACGGTCACCACGACGTCCAGCCGGTCGAACCGCTCGGCGAATGGGACTCACCGCCCTTCGAGCCAGTCGAGCGCGACGGCCAGATCCTGGCCCGCGGCGCGTCGGACGACAAGGGACAGGTGTTGTTCCACACGCTCGGTCTCAGCGCGTGGCTGGCCGCCCGCGGCGCTGCCGCTCCGCCTGTGACGCTCAAGCTGCTCGTCGAGGGCGAGGAGGAGTCAGGCTCTACACACGTCGCTGACCTGCTGCGACGCGAGCAGGACCGGCTGGCGTGCGACGTGGTCGTGGTCTCGGACACCACGATGTGGGCGGCCGACGTGCCGTCGATGTGCGTCGGCATGCGCGGCGTCATCAGTGCGGAGATCGACGTGTACGGGCCCGAGCGCGACCTGCACTCCGGGTCGTTCGGCGGCGCGGTGCCCAACCCGCTGCACGCGCTTGCGAGCCTGCTCGCCGCCCTGCACGACGCCGATGGCCGGATCACGCTGCCCGGCTTCTACGACAGGGTCGCCGACCTCACTGACGCCGAGCGCGAGCTGTTCGGACGGCTGCCGTTTGACGAGAAGGCGTGGCTGGTCACCGCCGGCAACAGCGGCGCGGCGACCGGCGAGGCCGGCTTCAGCACGATCGAGCGGATCTGGGCGCGCCCTACCGCCGAGATCAACGGCATGTGGGGCGGCCACACCGGCTCGGGCGGCAAGACGATCGTGCCGCGCGAAGCGCACGCCAAGCTGTCGTTCCGGCTGGTCGCCCACCAGGACCCGGCCGAGGTGGCCGCGCAGCTGCGTGCGTTCGTGGCGGAACACACACCGCCGGGGCTCGAGGTCGTCCTCACCCTCGAGGGTCCCGGGGTCCGTCCTTCCTTCTCGCCGATTGACTCCCCGGTGGTCGCGGCCGGACGCCGGGCCATGGAACGCGCGTTCGGCCAGGAGATCCTGTTCACCAGGGAAGGCGGCAGCGGTCCTGAGGCCGACCTGGCAGACATCCTCGGCGCGCCGCTCGTCTTCATCGCGGTCGGCCTCGACGAGGACCAGGTTCACGCCCCGAACGAGCGCGCCGGCGTGGACCTGCTGCTGAAGGGCGCGGAAACCGCCGCGTACCTGTGGGACGAGCTGGCCACGCTCCGCTGATCGGCCGGCGGGCGGTCATCGGCTGTCGGCCGCCGCGCCCGCGCGCCGTATTCTGAGGCGGTGACTGGCCCCCTGATTTCGGTTTCCGGCGCGATCGCACTCACCAGGCACGAGGTTGAGCGGTCGACGCACCTGCGGACGGACGAGGCCTGGCTGGCCAAGGCGTGGGACGATCCGGGAACCAGGGTGCTGGTCATCGAGGACGGCCAGGCGCTGGCAAGTATCGACGAGGGCGCGGCCGAACTGCTGTTCGTGCCCCCGGAGCACGCGCCGGAGGGCACCAGGTTCCTGCTCGGCGTCGACGCCGACGACATCGTCTATTTCGGCGTGGGGGGCCCGATCCCTGAGCCGCCCGCCGGAGCCGGACCCGGCGCGTCCGGGCCGCCCGGCTCTGGTTTCCGCAAGGCTGGTCTCCGCCAGGCCGGCACGCTGCTGACCGACCGCGACGCCGGGCTGCTCACGCACGCCGTCGCGCTGGCCAACTGGCACGCCGTCGCCGGGTTCTGCTCCCGGTGCGGCGCGCCGACCAGGCCGGAGCTCGCGGGCCACTCACGGCGGTGCACCGTGGACGCCAGCGAGCACTTCCCGCGCTGCGATCCCGCGGTGATCATGCTGGTCACCGACCCGGATGACCGCTGCCTGCTGGCCAGGAACGCGAGCTGGCCGCAGCGCAGGGTGTCCGTGCTAGCCGGGTTTGTCGAGCCGGGTGAGTCTGCGGAGCAGGCGGTCGCGCGCGAGGTTCACGAGGAGACCGGAGTGCACGTGTCGGCCGTCACGTACGCGGCCAGCCAGCCGTGGCCTATGCCGCACAACCTGATGCTTGGCTTCCGCGCCCGCGCGACCGGGACGACGATCACGGTCGACGAGGACGAGATCGCGGAGGCGAACTGGTACAGCAGGGACGACCTGCGGTCGGCGCTGATGTCCGGTGAGCTCATCATGCCGCCGTCGCTGTCGATCTCGCGCTGGCTGATCGAGACCTGGTACGGCACCGACCTGCCGCGCCGCGCCTAGCCGCGGCGGTCCTCCCGGCGCTGACTCAGCGGGTCCCGGCGTATCGATGTGACACCGACAACCTGCCAGCGCAGTGGGTGTCCCACCGATACCAGGGGGCCACCCGCGATCGGCGGTGCCGTGCCCTGCGCGACCCCATGTGACGGGTGGGGCAGATGAGGATGGCGGCGGTGCGAGGCGCGCAGGCGCGCTAGCGAAGCAGGAGGCGGGCGGCGAGCTCGAGCTGTCTGGATACGTCGTTCGCCGACGCGCGGCGGGTCACCCAGGCGACCAGGTTGGACAGCCAGACGTCGCCGATCACCCGGGCGATGGCCCGCTCGTCAGGGGTCGGCTCGCCGGTGTGCATGGCGTCGGTGAGCATCTGCTCCATCAGCGCCGCGACGGCGTTGACCTCGGCGGCGGCGCTGGGGTCGGCGAACATGAAAGCCCTGGTGATCGCCTCGGTCAGCAGCGGCTCGCGCTGCATGTTCTTGGTGACCTGGTTGAGCACGTAGATGATCCGCTCGGCTGGCGTCTCACCGGGGACTGGCCGCTTGTCCAGCTTCTCCTTGGTCCGCTCGAACTCCCTGACCAGCCCCGAGACCAGGAGGTGGATCTTCGAAGGGAAGTACCGGTACAGCGTGCCAAGGGCGACGTCAGCGCGGTCGGCCACCTCGCGCATCTGGACGGCGTCGTACCCGCCCTTGGACGCCAGCGCGAGCGTGGCGTCGAGGATGCGCTTGCGGCGGTCGCGCTGAGCGGCCGACCCGAGGTCGTCCATGCTGAGCGAGCTGACGGTCGCCACGGATCCTCCTCACCTGGACCGGACACTGTGTCGAACCTCGATCGAGGCTA
>DASUHI010000229.1:0-6398 GCA_036273575.1 Streptosporangiaceae bacterium
ACGGCGGCCGGTTACCCCGCCGTAGAGCGCCTGGGATTGCTGAGAAACTGGGGGTGGCTGAACTTGACCTGCGGTCATCGTGATCCTCCATGTCTCGTGGCGCCAGGCTGGCGTCCCCGGACGCTTTCGATGATGGCATGCTTCCACCGAACTGACCAGTTCAAGACTGGTCATTGCCGGACGTATTCCGATACGATTACGTTCCGTATCGTTAATGACCGGCCGTCGCACGGCCGAGTGAGGCGTGCGCGCACAGATGATCACCGACCGCCGCAAGTGGGTCGTGCTCGGCGTCCTGATCATCAGCCTCTTCTCCGTCGTCCTCGACAACACCGTGCTCAACGTCGCGCTGAAGACGATCTCCGAGCCGTCGGTCGGTCTCGGCGCGACCCAGAGCCAGCTCGAGTGGGCGATCAACGCGTACACGCTCGTCTTCGCGGGGCTGCTGTTCACGTTCGGCGTGATCGGCGACCGGGTCGGCCGGAAGCGGATGCTGATCATAGGCATGGCCCTGTTCGGGCTCGCGTCGCTGATTTCCTCCTACGCGCAGACGCCTGCGGAGCTGATCTGGGCGAGGGCCGCCATGGGCTTCGGCGGGGCCGCTGTGATGCCGCAGACGCTGTCGATCATCACGAACGTCTTCGACCCGGAGGAGCGGCCCAAGGCCATCGGCGTGTGGGCGTCGGCGGTCGGCGTCGCGATCGCGGTAGGACCGGTAACCGGCGGCGTGCTGCTGAACCACTTCTGGTGGGGCTCCGTTTTCCTGATTAACGTGCCCCTCACCGCCGTCGCCGTGGTGGTGATCTGGTCGCTCGTGCCGGAGTCCAGGAGCCCGTCGCCCGGCCGGGTGGACTACCTGGGCGTGCTGTTGTCGATCGCGGGTCTGGTGCTGCTGGTGTACGGAATCATCAGGGGCGGTGACGCCGGTTCGTGGGCGGAACGCGGCGTCGTCGGCCCGATCGCGGCCGGGATCGGCGTCCTGACGGTATTTTGCGCGCACGAATCGAGGACTGAGCATCCGTCGCTCGATGTCCGGCTCTTCCGTGACCCGCGGCTGTCCTCAGCCGCCGTGGCGATCGGCCTCAACTTCTTCGCCATGTCGGGCGTGTACTTCTTCATGAGCTTCTACCTGCAGAACGTGCGCGGCTACAGCCCGATGCACGCCGGCCTGCTGACGACGCCGGTGGCGGTCGGCCAGCTGGTCGCTGCCAACCGCAGCGCGCGCCTGGTCGGCCGGTTCGGCGCGAAGGCCGTCGCGGCGGGCGGGCTTGCCGTAGTGACGGGCGCGCTGATCGGGTATCACGCGCTGACCCAGACCACGCCGATCATGGCGCTGGAGTCCATCTACTTCCTGCAGGGCGCAGGGATGGGGATCGTGATGCCGACCGCGACCGAGTCGGTCATGTCGGTCGTGCCGCGCGAGCGCGGCGGCGCCGGCTCGGCGATCACCAACACCTCGCGCCAGGTGGCGGTCGCGCTCGGCGTCGCCGTGCTCGGGTCCATCCTGGCAAGGGCCTACCGCGCGGACCTGGCGCCTGGCCTGCGAGCGCTGCCGGCCGGGCGCCGTGCGGCCGCGACCCAGTCGATCGCGGCCACCGAGGCGGCCGCGGCCAGGCTCGGTCATAGGGGCGCGGAGCTCGCGGCGCTCGCCGGGCGCTCCTTCGTGCACGCGATGCACGTGACCACCGTGATCTCCGCCATCATCGCGGCCAGCGGGACCGTGCTCATCGCGATGTGGATGCCAGGCCGCGGGAGCGGCGCCAGGCAAGCAGAGACTGACCGGCACGGCGGCGCGCCAGTGGCCGTGCTGATGGAGGACTAGCCACGTGACGACGCCCGGACCGATGCCCCGAGCGCAGAGCACGCCCGCGCACGGGACGCCCGACCAGGCGCGCCGCGGCCGGCCGCGGAGCGAGCAGGCGGACCGCGCGATCATCGACGCCGCTCTCGACCTGTTCGCTGAGTCCGGCGCCGAAGGACTGTGCATCGAGAAGGTCGCCGCCAGGGCCGGGGTCGGCAAGGCCACGATCTACCGGCGCTGGCCTGGCAAGGAGGACCTGCTGCTCGCCGCGCTCGCGTCGCTGCGGGCCCCGCTGCCCGAGCCCAGGGGCCAGTCCGTGCGCGACGATCTCGTCGCGCTCCTCGACGCGATGCGGGCAGAGTCCGTCGATCCGCGCCAGGCCAGGCAGTTCGCGCTGCTGCTCGGCGAAGGCGCCAGGTACCCGCGGCTGATCGAGCGCTACGTCGAGGCGGTTGTCGAGCCGCGCCGCGACGTGTTCAGGACCGTGCTGCGCCGCGGCATCGCGACCGGCGAGCTGCGGGAGCTGGTGAACATCGAGATGGCGGTCGACATGCTGACCGGCGCCGTCCTCGCGAAGACGACGAGGCTCAGCACTGAGCGCGCCGACCGAGGGTACGGCAGGAGAGTCGTCGACGAACTGCTGACCGGCATCGCGTCACGATAGCTTGGCCCCAGGCGAGGAGGGAGCGTCCATGCGGATGACGAAGCTCGGCCATTCCTGCGTCCGGCTTGAGCGCGACGGGCAGCAGATCGTGCTCGACCCCGGGGTGTGGAGCGGGGCCGACCCGCTGGCCGGCGCGCAGGCCGTGCTCATCACGCACGAGCACGCCGATCACCTCGATGCCGGCGTGGTGCGGGCCGCGCTGGACCGGGACCCGGCGCTCGAGCTGTGGACCAACGAGGCCGTGGCGGCGCAATTCAGCGGGTTTGGCGACCGGGTGCACGCGGTCGGCGACGGCGATGCCTTCACCGCGGCGGGGTTCGACGTCCGGGTCTACGGCCGCGACCACGCCGTCGTCCATCCTGACCTGCCGGTCGTCGCCAACGTCGGGTTCGCGGTCGGCGGCAAGGTGTTCCACCCTGGCGACTCGTTCACGGTGCCCGGCGAGCACGTGGAGACGTTGCTGCTGCCGATCAGCGCGCCCTGGCTGAAGGCCGCTGAGCTGTTCGACTACGCGCGCGTGGTCGGGCCGTCGATGAGCTACGCGATCCACGACGAGGTGCTGAGCGCCAAGGGGATCGCGCTTATCGGCCAGCTCGCCGGCGCGCTGCTCGGCGGGCCAGGCCAGGGCGGCTACGCCAGGCTGGACCCGGGGACCAGCGTCGACCTCTAACAGTAGGCCGCGCGGCCGGTGGTCAGTTGGTCTGCGTGACGTTCGCGCCGACGATCTGGCCGTCGCGGATCGTATAGGTGCCCTGATACGTCTTGACTGAGCCGTCGGTCTGAGCCGCGTTCAGGTCGAAGCTCACCACGCCGCCGTTGACGCCCGTGATCGTGAGGGTGTCGTGCTGAGTGCCGGCGAAGCCCGCCTTGAACTCTGCGAACGTCTTTGTCGAACGGACATAGCTGTTGAGCCGGTACGCCGTCTTGTAGTGGTGGCTGTTGATCGCGTCGTAGTACTGGGTCAGCACGGCGTCAGGGCTCGCCGGCGTGGCCGGTGAGGACGGCGAGCCTGACCCGCCTGACGTCCTGGGCGTCGAGGGAACCGTCACCGGGCTGGTCGGGCCCGTGTGTGGGCTGCCGTTGCCGCGCAGGTGCAGCACCAGGACGGCCGCCCCGGCCAGGACTGCGAGGGCCAGCAGCCCGAGCAGGACCGGCACGGCCTTCCCGCGCTTGCGTGGCGGCGGGCCCTGATAGTGCGGCTCGCCCCAGCCCGAGCCTCCCCAGTGCTGATCGGTCTGCCCAGCAGGACGGTAGCCACCCTGTCCGTAACCGCCCTGCCCGTAGCCGCCCTGTCCGTAGTCGGGGGGCGGGCCGTAACCACTGGCGCCGTAGCGGTCGTGCGTCGTCGGAGCGGGCGGGCGGCCAGCCGGACGGGCAGAACCAGGGGGTGCCGCGGCGCCGCCCGCTGCCCCGCCGCCGATGGCCGCCTCGGTGATCGTGGCCTCGTTGGCAGGCGGGCCCGCGGCGCCGTGCGGGTGGCCGGCGGCGACCGGCGGGTGCGGGGCGGCCGAGGGCGGGGCGGCGAATGCCAGCTCCGTCGCGGCGGGGCCGGCGACAGATGACCCGGCGGCTCCGGCGAGCTCGGTGGGCGGGCCAGCCGAGCCGGAGCCAGTGGCGCCAGCTCCCGCGCCGCCTGACGGCCTTGCCGTACACGCGTCGCGCAGCTCGGCGGCGAACTGCAGGCAGCTCGCGTGGCGCTGGTCCGGCGCCTTCGCGAGTGCCTTCGTGATCACCCGGTCCACCTCGGGTGGCAGCTCTGGCCTCAGCTCACGCACCGACGGGGGCGGCGCCGAGACCTGCGCCCACATGACCGCGAGGTCCTGGTCCCGCTGGAACGGCGGCCTGCCGGTGAGCATCTCGAACGTCGCGCAGGCGAGCGCGTACAGGTCCGTGCGGCCGTCGATCGGACGGCCCTCGACTTGCTCGGGAGCCATGTAGTCGAGGGTGCCGAGGAACTGGCCCGTGCCGGTCAGGCTGACCGCGGCCACCGACATCTTGCTGAGCCCGAAGTCGGACAGGTAGACGTGATCGGGCGCCGATCCGCTGGCGACGGCGCCGAGCAGCATGTTGGCGGGCTTGACGTCCCTGTGCACGAGCCCGTGGGCGTGCGCGGTGTCCAGGGCCGATGCGATCTGGGTGACGATGCTCACCACCCTGGCCGGCCTGAGCGGGCCCTCCCTGTCGATCAGCGCGCGCACGTCCCGTCCCGCCACGTAACGCATCGCGATGAACAGGACCCCCTCGGACTCGCCGGCCTCGAACACCGGGATGACGTTAGGGTGGTCGACGGCGGCGCCTGACCGCGACTCCCTGATGAACCGCTGCCGGAACGCCGCGTCCCTGGTGAGTTCCGGCGCGAGCACCTTGAGCGCGACGAGCCGGTCGAGCCGCACGTCGGCCGCGCGGTAGACGACCGCCATGCCGCCCCGGCCGATCAGCTCCTCGATCTGGTAGCCGGCAATGCGCGAGCCCGGGGGAAAGTCGCCGATCGCTGGTCTGTTGTCGGTGTTCACTGGCGAACCTCCGGCACGACGCTCACTGGCGCACCTCCGGCACGACGCTCACTGGCGCACCTTCGACAGGACGCTCACTGCATGCCTCCGTGACGCTCGGATCCTGGGGACGTCGCCGGACCCCCGCCGCCGGATTGCCGGTCAATTTGGTCAGTCCGCAAGGACCGTCCAAGTATCAGGCCTTATGGCCCCGTGCTCAACCCGCCCGTGCTCAACCCGCCCGTGCTGCACTCGCCAGTTCTCAACTCCGCGGGCGGCTGCGCGGCTCGCGCCACCTGTTCGTGATCGGCAGCCGCCGGTCCCTGCCGAAGTTCTTGACGGAGATCTTCGGGCCAGGCGGGTACTGGCGCCGCTTGAACTCGGCCCTGTCGACCAGCTCGATCACAGTCTGCACCAGGTCGGGGTCATGGCCGGCCGCGACCAGCTCCGCGGCACCCATGTCTTTGGATACATAGTCGTCGAGCAGCGGGTCGAGGATCGCGTAGTCAGGCAGGGAGTCAGTGTCGAGCTGGCCAGGCCGCAACTCGGCGCTCGGCGGCTTGGCAATCGAGTTCTCTGGGATGGGCTCGTCATGACCTGCCTTCGCGGCCTCCTCGTTGCGCCACCTGGCGAGTTCCCAGACGAGCGTCTTCGGCACGTCCTTGATCGGCGCGTAGCCGCCAGCCGAGTCGCCGTACAGGGTCGAGTAGCCGGTTGCTAGCTCGCTCTTGTTGCCAGTGGTGAGCACGAGGTGTCCCTCGGCGTTGGACAGCGACATCAAGATCATCCCGCGGACCCTGGCCTGCAGGTTCTCCGCGGCGAGCCCCTCAAGCCTGAGCGGCGCGTCGAACGCGTCGACGATCGGAGCGATCGGCACGGTGCGTGCGTGCACGCCCTGCCGTTTGACCAGGTCCTCCGCATCGGAGACGGAGTGCGCGGAGGAGTGCGCGCTGGGCATCAGCACGACGTGTACCCGGTCGGCGCCGATCGCGTCGGCCGCGATCGTGGCGGTTAGCGCGGAGTCGATGCCGCCGGACAGGGCGAGGAGCACCGAGCGGAACCGGTTCTTGGCCACGTAGTCGCGAACCCCGGTGACCAGCGCGGCGTAGACCTCGGCGCGTTCGCTGAGCCGAGGCCACACAGGACCGGCGATCGCGGGTAGCGGCACCTCGCGCGCGCGGTCCTGGCAGCCAGCGAGCTCCAGGCGCCGGATCGTCATCCTGGTGCCGTCCAGCGCGTCCGCCTGCGTGTCGCCGGGAGGCGCGGCGGCGGCGGACGCTACCTCCAGGTCGGCGACGATCAGCGCCTGCTCGAACTGCGGCCCGCGGGCGAGCAGCGTGCCGTCGGCGGCGACGATGACCGAGTCACCGTCGAACACCAGCTCATCCTGCCCGCCGACCATATTGACGTAGGCGAGCGGGCAGCCCGCCTCGGCCGCCCT
>DASUHI010000230.1:0-3745 GCA_036273575.1 Streptosporangiaceae bacterium
GCCGCGGCCCGCCGGCGGCCCGGTCCGGCAAGAACGAGCGCGACAAGAAAGAGGGCGCCCAGAGCGAGGGCAGCAGGGCAGCGGCAGATCTGACGCGGGTCTGCCAGGCGCGCCCTTCGGCCTGCAGTCCGGGCCCTCCGATGACCCGCCGGCCACCCCGTTCTGGAGCCGTCCGCTCTGGCGGCGGAAGTAGCTGATCGGCATGGAGCTGACGCCGTTCCAGCGGTTCGCCGCCTTCGCCGCCGTCGTGCTGGTGCTCGCGGGGCTCGGAGCGTACCTGTTCCTGCCGCACTCCTCGGCCGCGGCGCGCACGGGCGGCACCCGGCACCCGCGGTCATCGGCTCCCGCGGCTCCGCCATCTTCGCCGCCTGCTACGGCGCCAGGGCAGCCTGCGCCTGACATCTACCAGTGGCTGCCGTTTACCCAGGCTGGCCTCGCCAGCGCGGCGGCCACGACGACGGCGTTCGCCAGGGATTACGGGACGTATTCCTACACCGAGAGCACGCAGGCGTACCTGGCACTGATGCGCCCGATGATGACCCGGCAGCTCGCCATCGTGATCGGCCGGGCGTTTGACGCGCCTGGCTTGCGCGGAACGAGGACGAGCGCCAGGCAGGTCGCGACCGCGACCGCGACGATCCTGGCGCTGCGCGCGTTCGGCACAGGCAGCCTGACGTTCGTGGTAGCGATCTCGCAGCGGATCACCTCCGCGAAGGGGACCAGCAAGCAGACCACGGACTACGCCGTCACGCTGACCGGCACAGGGTCAAGCTGGCAGGTGAACGACATCGAGCTCGCTTCGGCTGGCAACCTGTGATCCGGCTGTCCGGCGGCCTCGCCAAACCCGCGCTGTTCGGGCTCGCCGGCCTGCTGGCGCTCATCGTGGTCGGTGCGCTCGTGGCTCCCGTCTTGCTGTTCGCGGGCGGCGGTGTCATGTTCTCCACCGGCAGCGCCTGCGCCTCGGGGACGGTGACGACGGCTCAGCCGCCGGTCAGCACGCAGGCCGCCGACTCGATCCCGGCCGACTACCTGGCGCTGTTCAAGTCCGTCGGCGCGAAGTACAAGGTGCCCTGGGTGATCCTGGCCGGCATCGGCAAGGTCGAGAGCAACGACGGCAGGACCACGCTCCCCGGCGTGCACGACGGGTCGAACGCGTTCGGCGCGGCCGGGCCGATGCAGATCGGCATCGGCGGCGCGTCGACGAACACCTGGGGCGGAGCGCCGGTGCATCCGGCGCACGTGCATGTCAGCGGCGTCGCGACGGACGACAATGGCGACGGCGTCGCGAGCGTCTACCAGCCGGCCGACGCCATCGCGGGCGCCGCCAGGTACCTGCTCGAGCACGGCGTCCTCACGAACATCCCGGACGCTGTCTTCTCGTACAACCACCTTGAGTCCTACGTGCAGTCCGTGCTGACGTGGGCTGGCCGCTACGCGAAGGGCGGCTTCCAGGTCAGCTCGCCGGTCGGCAACGCGGCCCCCGAGTGCGGCCCCGCTGTGGGCCTGACCTCCAGCACCGCGGCCTCTGCGGCAATCGCGTTCGCCAGGCAGCAGGTCGGCAAGCCGTACCTGTGGGGCGCGACAGGGCCTGACGCGTTCGACTGCTCGGGCATGACGATGATGGCCTATCGCGCCGCCGGCATCGACATCCCTCGGACGTCACAACAGCAGTGGCAGTGGGGCCCGCGGGTCGATCCCAGTCAGGTGCAGCCGGGAGACCTGGTGTTCTTCGCGGGCGCAGACGGGTCAACGACCGCGCCGGGGCACGTCGGCATCGTCATCGGCCACGGCATGATGATCGACGCCCCCTCGACCGGATTCTTGGTGCGGATCGAGCCGTACACCAGCAGCGGCGCCGTCGGCTTCACCCGCCCGTGGGCGCACGCGCGCATCAAGCAGACCCCGGCCGGTTCGGCCGGCAACCCCGCGCTCGCCACCCACTGAGCGCGGCCGGCGGCAGCCGCCGCGGCATGCCGTAGTGTCTGGCATTCAAAGGCACAAGTCGGATTGGCCAGACCCGGGAGCCCGCATGGACTTTGAGCTGTCAGACGAGCAGCGGCTGCTCCGCGACACGATCAGGTCGTTCGTGGACGCTCAGATCAGGCCCGTCGCAAGGGAGTGGGAAGAGTCCGGCCGGTACCCGGACGAGATCGTCGCCACGATGGCTGAGATGGGGTTGTTCGGGCTGCTCGTGCCCGAGGAGTTCGGTGGCATGGCCGCCGACATGGTCTCACTGGCCGTGGTCTTCGAGGAGATCTCCCGGGGCTGGATGGGCGTCGCCGGGATCATCGGCAGCCACTCGCTCTCGTGCTGGATGATCGCCGCGTACGGGACGCCCGATCAGAAGAGCGCGCACCTGCCGGCGCTCGCCAGCGGTGAGCGCCGGACCGGGATCGGCCTGACCGAGCCGGGTGCCGGGAGCGACCTGCAGGGCATCGCCACGACCGCGCGGCGCGAGGGCGAACACTACATCGTCACCGGCCGCAAGACCTGGATCACGAACGCCAGGCACGCGGACCCGCTGCCGGTGCTGGTGAAGACCGACCCGTCGGCGATGCCCGCTCACAAGGGCATGTCGGTGCTGCTCATCGATCCGGCCTCTGACGGTTTCGAGGTGCTCAGGGACCTGCCGAAGCTCGGCTACCGGGGGCCCGAGACGTGCGAGCTCGTGCTCGACGACGTGCGGGTGCCCGTGGCGAGCCTGCTCGGCGGCACCGAGGGCCGAGGACTGCAGCAGGTGCTCGCGGCGCTTGAGAAAGGCAGGATCAACATCGCCGCCAGGGCGGTCGGCGTCGCGCAGGAGGCCTACGACCAGGCCCTGCGGTACGCGGGGGAGCGTGAGGCGTTCGGGCAGAAGATCTCGGGCTTCCAGGCCGTCCAGCTCAAGCTCGCCGACATGGCCATGAAGCTGCAGGCGGCCAGGCTGCTGACGTACTGGGCGGCGTCGCAGGCGGACGCCGGGCGGCGAGCCGACCTGGAATCGGGCCTCGCGAAGGTCTATGCCTCAGAGGTTGCCTACGAGTGCGCGTTCACCGCGATGCAGGTGCACGGCGGCTACGGCTATTCCAAGGAATTTACGGTCGAGCGGCTGTACAGGGACGCGCCGCTGATGGTCATCGGGGAAGGGACCAACGACATTCTCCGCACCGTCATCGCCGAATCTCTGATCAGCGGCCGCGGCGTCGTCGGCTGAGTCGTTCCGCTCCAGATCGCCGCGCTCGTCACTATGCTCACCAGATAGATCATTTCCTGGAGATAACAGTGGGCTTCTGGTGCCGCCGGACGGCGTGGGCTCCCGCGCTCTGCCTGGCCGCGGGCCTTTGCGGTTCCTCCTGCTCGATCGTGAGCCCGCCGCCGGCTGCCGGGCCGACGACCCCGGCGTCCGCGACGGGGGGTCACCACAGCCGGCACCCGTCGCCGGCGCGCAGCCCGTCAGCGTCTCGCAGCCATCGCGACACCCCGCGAGCGAAGCCGCTCGCCGGCAAGATCATCGGCATCGATCCAGGTCACAATGGCCTGAACCACACCGATCCGGCCTTCATGAACCACCTGATCTGGAACGGCCGAGAACGCGAGGCCTGCGACACCACGGGCACGCAGACGGCGAGCGGGTACTCCGAGGCCCTGTTCACGTTCAACGTTTCCCTGTACTTGCGGGCCGACCTGCGCAAGGACGGCGCCTTCGTGGTCATGACCAGACAAAACAACCACGGCCTCGGCCCCTGCGTTGACAAGCGCTCCAGGA
>DASUHI010000231.1:0-18637 GCA_036273575.1 Streptosporangiaceae bacterium
CGCGTTCGCCGGCGGCGCGCTGCCGCTAGCCGTCGTGTTCGCGCTCGTCGCGTCGTTGTTCACGGCGTGGACGATCAGCCAGCTCGCCAAGGAGATACCCGCGGCGGGGTCACTCGCCACCTACGCCGCACGCGGCATCCATCCAGGCGCGGGCTTTCTGGTCGCGTGGGCCTACGTCATGGTCGGCTGGCTGGTCGCACCGCTTGTGCTGCTCCAGCTCGGCTTCACGACGGCCGCCACCATGAACACCGAGTTCGGCTGGTCGGCGAACCTGTGGTGGCCGTGGTCCGTCGCCGGCATGCTGATCGTCTTCCTCGTCGGCTACTTCGGCATCCGGGCATCGGCCCGGCTTGGCACGATCCTCGGCATCTTCGAGATCGCCGTGTTCCTGATCATGGGCGTGCTGCTGGTGTTCCACGCAGGCAGCCACAACACGCTGTCGGTCTTCACGACCCACTACACCCCGGCTGGGCAGTACCACGGTCTGTCGGGCGTCATCGCCGGCTCGGTGTTCACGACGCTGGCGTTCCTCGGCTTCGAGAGCGCGGCGCCGCTCGCCGAGGAAGCCCGCAATCCGCGGCGCACCATTCAGCTGGCCGTGCTGCTGTCGACGCTGCTGATCGGCGCCCTGTACGTGTTCACCACCTATGCCATCGACGTCGGATTCGGGCCGACCAAGTTCGGGACCTTCACCACGGGCACGGGCGCGGCGTCCTGGACGGGAGTGGCAAGAGCGCTGTACGGCCTGTTCTGGGTGCTGGTGTTCTTCGCGATCATCAACTCCACGCTGGCGAACTCTAACGCCGGCGTGAACGTCGCCAGCCGCACCGCGTTCGCCATGGGCCGGGTGCGCGCGTTCCCGCCCGTACTTTCGCAGGTCAGCGAGCGGCACCGGGCGCCCGTACCCGCGATCGTCACGGGCACCGTCATCAGCCTCGCCGCGATGCTCGGACTCGGTTTCGGTTACGACCCGGTCACCGCGTTTCTCATGATCGCCACCGCGCTGGTGATCTTGCTGGTCGGCATCTACCTCGTGATGAACGTGGCCTGCATAGGCTACTTCGCCCGCAGGTCGCACGGCTTCAGCCTCGTCTCGCACCTGATCGTCCCCGTGCTCGGCATCGCCGCGTTCATTCCCGCGTGGCTCGCCGGGGCCGGTATCAAGGCACCCGGCCTGAGCTTCATCGCGCCGTTGACCGCGCCGCTGTCCTACATGGGGCCGGCCGCCGGGATCTGGATGGTCATCGGCATCATCTACCTGGCGTACCTGTACGCGCGCCATCGTCAGCGCATCGTCGACGTCGGGCTGATCCACATCGACGCCGATCCGGTGCCGGAGCCCGCGGGAGTCGAACAGCAGTGAGCGATCTGCAGGTCGTGACGTTCAAGCCGGAGGCCGACCAGTACGCGTGGACGTTCGGCGGGGTGGCCCCGGTCGCCAGGATCAAGCCGCCCGCCGCGCTCGAGGTGTTCACAGAGGACGCGTTCTTCGGCCGCGTGCGCAGCGAGAACGACCTGGTCTCGCGCGTTTGCGAGTTCCCCTTCGTGAACCCCCAGACCGGGCCGTTCTACATCGAGGGCGCCGAACCTGGCGACACGCTCGCGGTGCACTTCGTGTCGATCACGCCCGCCAGGGACTGGGGCGCGTCGACCACGATCCCGCTGTTCGGGGCCCTGACAAACACGCACCTGACGGCCCTGCTGAACGAGCCGCTGCCGGAGATCGTCTGGATGTACCACCTGGACCGTGCGGCAGGGACGTGCCGGTTCACGGCACGGCACGGCGACATGGTCATGGACATGCCGATGAACCCGATGCACGGAACCGTCGGGGTGGCCCCGGCCAACCTGGAAGCGCGCAGCGCGCTCGTGCCTGACGCGTTCGGCGGCAACATGGACACTCCGGAGATGTGCGCCGGGGTGACCTGCTACCTGGGCGTGAACGTGGAGGGCGCGCTGTTCTCGCTCGGCGACGGGCACGCCAGGCAGGGCGAGGGCGAGACCTGCGGGGTAGCGGTCGAGACCGCGATGAACACGGTCATGGTCATCGACCTGCTCAAGGGCGTGCCGTGCCCGTGGCCGCGACTGGAGAACGACGGCTACATCATGACGGCGGGGTCGGCGCGGCCGCTCGAGGACGCGTTCAGGATCGCGCAGACCGAGCTCATCGCCTGGATGGCGGGCCAGTACGGCATGGACGTCATGGACGCCTACCAGCTCGTCAGCCAGGGCGTCGAGGCGCCGCTGGCCAATGTCGTGGACGTGAACTACACCTCGATCGCCAAGATGCCCAAGCGGTACCTGCCGGGTGCCGCCGTCATGGACGGAACGCACGCGAGGCTGCGCGAGATGGCGGGCGCGTACCGGAGCTGACCGGAGGCCGTCGAAGGGCAGGCAATCCGGCAATTCTGGATCTCTACACTTTTGCACAATCGCGGTGCACGCTATCGCGATAACCCTGTATCGGGGGGTCACCATGACCGCTGCGTCATGCGTGTCCCATCGATACACCGGTCAGCCGGATGATCACCGGCCGCCTGCCTCGAGCAAGGCTGCGCTGACCACTTCGCGCTCATCCGTCACAGCGCCGCGGGCTTTCTTTGTCCTCGGCTAGCGTTCTCGGCATGGATATTGAGGTCGTCGCCTTCGACGTCTTCGGAACGCTCGTCGACTGGCGGTCGAGCATCACGCGCGCGCTGGCCGTGGCCGGCGGCGCGGTCGGCCTGAACGCCGACTGGCCAGCCGTCGCCGACGCATGGCGGTCGCGGTACTACCCGGCGCTGGCCAGGGTGCTGCGCGGCGAACGCGCGTTTCAGCCGCTGGATGTCCTGCACGCCGAGATGCTTGACGAGGTCGTCGCCGAGTTCGGACTGGAATCCCTGGACGCCGCGGCGCGTCGCGGCCTGGTGCGGGCCTGGCACCAGCTATCGCCGTGGCCTGACACGGTTCCCGGGCTGTCCGCGCTGCGCGAGCAGCACATCCTGACGCCGTTGTCGAACGGCGGCGTCGGCCTGCTGACCAGGCTCGCGAAGTCAGCCGCCCTGCCGTTCGACTGCATACTGTCGGCTGAGCTGGCCGGGACCTACAAGCCAGATCCGCGGGTGTACGGCCTCGCGCCCGCGTACTTCGACGTCCCGCCCGACCGGGTAATGATGGTGGCCTGCCATCCCGGCGACCTCGAGGGCGCCCACCTGGCCGGGCTGCGGACGGCGTTCATCCCGCGCCCGCTGGAGTGGGGCCCTGGCGACCGCGCGCCCGCGCCGCCGGACAGCGTCGACGTTGTGGCGGGTGATCTAGTCGCGCTGGCCGCCAGCGTCTGAACCGCGCAGGAATCGCACGACGTCGTCGGCCTCAGCATCCAGCGCGGCGGCGACCGGCTCAGCCAGCGGCGCGAACGCGGACAGCTCGACCGTGCCGCCCGTCAGCGACCAGATTCCCGCTGCCCGGCCGTCGACCAGGGCGAACGGGCGGAACAGCCCGTTAACGGTCACGATGCCGGTCGCCGATCCGAGCAACGGCTCCCGGTCGACCCAGCCGTGCAAGAGCGGGTCGAAAGAGCCGAGCAGACGTGGCCCCGGCAGCCCCGGAGCCGGCCCCGCCGGAGCGGCCGTCAGCTCGGCGCGGCCG
Organism: Streptosporangiaceae bacterium; assembly: GCA_036273575.1. GTDB lineage: Bacteria > Actinomycetota > Actinomycetes > Streptosporangiales > Streptosporangiaceae > Chersky-822. The sequence continues at coordinate 3,628 of DASUHI010000231.1, forward strand.
TCAGGCCGCTCGCGCAACTCGCGGGCGATCGCGCTGAGGCCGCGCCGCGCGTCGCGCAGCGGCAGTCCAGCCCACTTGGCCAGGTCACGCTCGCTGGCGGGGGCGTGCCCAGCGAGGAACCTGCGGGCCAGCTCTGCGACGGCGGCGTCCCGGTCGAACCGGCGGGGACCGAACTTCGCTGGCGGGGCGCCGAGCCAGTCGCTGACTCGCACGAACGCGTGCTGTCGGCCGATCATTGGCCCGCGGATGATGAGCCCGCGGATCGAGGCCCTGGCCAGGATGTGCACGAGCGCCTGACCCTTAGTCCGGATTCCGGTCGCGGCGATCACGTCGCCGAGCTGCGCCCGCGTGAGCGGCCCGTCCGCCGCCAGCGCCGCGTCGATCAGCCCGACGGCCTTGTCCGCGTCATCGGCCGACACGCCTTCCTGTTCGAGCCGCCGCGCGACCGCCGTCTCCATCGGCGGCGTCGTGAGCTGCTGCAGCCACCAGTAGTCCTCGGCCGTGACGAGGTGCAAGGTGCCCCTGTTCAGCCACGTGATCAGCAGTGACCGGTCGGCGGTCAGCGCGCGGTCGACGTCAGCCGCGGTGAGGCCAGCGGTTCTGGCCCTGATCGCGAGCCGCGCCCCGCGCGGATCCTGGCCCTGCACCGCGAGCAGCCTGGTGACGACCTCTTCAGGCGTCGCGCCCGGAGTTCCCGACAGCAGCTGCGCCGCGCAGCGCTCTGCGACGATCGCCGTGCTGGCTGAGACGTCGGGGGAGGCCGAGCTGCCGGAAACCGGGACATCGGGGCCTGGCATGGTGCCATCGTGTCACCAGCCTCCGACAGTGCGGCGTCAGCCGAAGCGCGGCGCGGTATAGACGGGAACGCCATCGACGTAGGTGGCGAGCACGCCCGTGTGCGCGATCTCGGCCGCGGGCCCGCTGAACGGGTCGCGGTCGAGCACCACCAGGTCGGCCAGCCTGCCCGGCTCGATCCAGCCCGTGACGTCGTCGAGATGGTTCACGTAAGCGGAGCCCGTCGTGTACGCGGCCAGCGCCTCGGCCAGGCCCAGCGCTTGCGCGGGCAGGAAGGGCTCTGCCGCGGCGCCGGCAGATCCGGCGAGCGTCCTGTTCACCGCGACGTGGACGGCGCGCAGCGGGCTCGCGCTACTCACCGCCCAGTCGCTGCCGGCCGCGAGGCGGGCGCCGGCGCGGGCCAGGTCGCCGAACATGTACTGGCGGGCGGCCCGCTCGGGTCCGAGGAACGGGATGGTCAGCTCGTCCATCTGCGGTTCGTGCGCCGCCCACAGCGCCTGTATGTTGGCCGTCACGCCGAGCGCGGCGAACCGCGGCACGTCGTCGGGGTGCACGAGCTGCAGGTGCGCGATGTGGTGCCGGTTGTCGTGGCCGCGGCGCGCACTCGTCGCGCTCGCGGTCCTGGCGGCTGCGACGGCGTCCAGGCACTCCCGCACGGCCCGGTCCCCGATCGCGTGGAAGTGCACCTGGAACCCGAGGGCGTCAAGCGCGGTCACATATTCACGCAACTCGAGCGCATCGACGTGCGACAGGCCGCGGCTCGAGCTCTGGCAGCCGCAGGCGTCCAGGTACGGCTCGAGCAGCCCGGCGGTTCCGTTCTCGGCGACTCCGTCCTGCATGATCTTGACGGTGCCAGCGCGGAACCTGCCTGCCTGGCCGGCTTCCCGCCGACCGCGGATCTCGTCGATCTGATCCGCGCCTCTGCTCCGGTCCCACCACAGCGCACCCTGCACGCGCGCGGTGAGCCGGCCTGACCCGGCCGCCTCAAGATAGACAGGCAGCGGGTCCTGCGAGCCCAGGTACGGCCCCACGATCGCGTCCTGCCAGGCTGTGATGCCCCGCGCGTGCAGGTGTTGCTGTGCCAGGAGCAGCCCGGCAAGCCGCTCGTCGAACGTCGGCTTGGGCACGAACGCGCCGAGCAAGTCGGCCGCTCCCTCGTGCACGGTGCCCTGCAGCCCGCCGTCCGGCTCGCGCTCGAACCGGCCGTCGGCAGGATCGGGGGTGCGAGCGTCGAACCCGGCGAGTTCGATGGCGCTGGTGTTCGCCCAGCCGCCGTGCCCGTCCCTGTTCAGCAAGAACGCTGGCTTGCCGCCGGTGAGCTTGTCTAGCAGGCGCCTGCTCGGCGTGCCGCGCTCGAACCACTCCATCCGCCAGCCGCTGCCCGAGATCCACTCCTTCTCCTGATGCGCGGCCACGTAGGCCTCGATCCTGTTGATCGCCTCATCGAGGGTGGCCGAACCGATCAGGTTGCAGCCGATCATCGTCACGCCGGCGAACGCGGGGTGGACGTGCGCGTCCTGGAAGCCGGGCAGCAGCGCACGGCCGCGCAGGTCGACATGCTCTGTCCGCGGCCCCGTCAGCTCCGTGACCGCGTCGTGGCCATCGGAACCGACAGCCGCGATCGCGCCGCCTGCGATCGCCACCGCGGTGGCCGGGCTGCCGTCCGCAGCCGTCGCCCTGACGAGGCGCCTGCCGGCTCGATCCGCCGTATAGACCGCGCCCCCGCTGAAGATCACGTCCGCACGTGCCGCCATTAGCCCTCCAGTCCGAGTGCGCCTCGCACCATCATCGCGAAGCCCGCGCCGCTCGTGCGATCTAGGAATGGCGCCAGATGGAGGTGATCGGGTAGTGGGTACGCGTCAGGCCGCGGAACGGCAGCCCGTAGGCCTGCTCGATCGTCCGCAACACGTTGTAGTGGTCGATCGGCAGGTGATACCGGCCCGGCATGACCTGCTGGCCGGTAATGATCGTGGCTATGTGATTGGCGTTGCCGCCGTCGTCCTCATCGAAGGTCACGATCAGCAGGCTGTTGTGGGCCTGCGCCCAGGTGGCGTACCCGGCCAGGTGGGTGCGTAGCCAGGCGTCTCCGGTCGCGACTGAACAGTCGTGCATGTCGTGGCACAGGTCAGGAATCACGAAGGACACGGTGGGCAACCCCGCGAACCCACCCGCCGCGAAGCTGCTGAAAGGCTGGTTCACGGTCCGTGGCAAGCCAGAGAAGTCGGTCCACGGCACGTGCTTGCGCGCGTAGCCGCCACGCTGGCACACCTGCGACCCGGTGGCCGGCAGTCCTTCTGCGTACCCGCCGAAGCTGAGGCCGGCAGCGATCAGGTCGGCGGCCAGGTTCGGCGTGTGCAGTGAGGTCGGGCACTGATCGCTGGTCACGCCGTGTGTGCTGCCAGAGAACAGGGCCAGGTAGTTCGGCTCACTGGGATGGCTGACCCCGAAGGACATGGTGAACAACGCGCCCGAGCGCGCCAGCACGTTGATGTAACGGGCCTGCGGGTTGCCGATCACGTCACCGTACGAGTGGTTCTCCATGATCACGACGACGATGCGCCCCGGCCGCGGCACGCTGGCTCGGGATGCCCGTCCTGACTGCGACCGTACGGACGGGCTTCCAGAAGGCTGTATGCCCACGCCCGATGGCGCGTTCGACGCCCCGCAGGCTGTCAGCATCAGCCCGGCGGCTGCCAGCGCGGCTGCCCGCATACTTTGTCGCATTCGCTCCATCCTGGCCGGTAACCATCACGGTAAACGTCCAGCGCACCGCCGGGGTGCCCGGCTCACCGCGACACCGGGCCGCTCGCCGCGGGCCGGCCTGTGGCAGAGTTGCGGGACATGGCCCCCACTGTCTCGACCCCCCGCGGAACGCTGCGCGGCCAGGTCCGCGACGGCGTCGCGAGCTTCCTCGGCATTCCCTACGCCGCCAGCCCGACGGGAAGCCTGCGGTTTCAGGCTCCGGCACCGCCCGAGCCCTGGACCGGGATCAGGGACGCTGTCGCGTTCGGAGCCACGCCGCCGAAGCCCGACTATCCGCCGCCGTTCGACACGCTGTTCGCCGAGCCGAACATTCCGGGCGACGACTGGCTCAACCTCAACGTCTGGACCCCGGATCCGGGTGCGTCGGACCTGCCGGTCATGGTCTGGATCCACGGCGGCGCGTTCGCCAACGGCAACTCCGCGATACCGCTCTACGACGGGCACGCGTTCGCCAGGGACGGCGTCGTCCTGGTCAGCATCAACTACCGGCTCGGCGTCGACGGGTTCGCGCTGCTCCCTGGCACACCGGCGAACCGCGGGCTGCTCGATCAGGTCGCCGCGCTCGAATGGGTGCGTGACAACATCAGCGCGTTCGGCGGCGACCCAGGCAACGTGACGATCTTCGGTGAGTCGGCCGGAGGCATGAGCGTCATTACGCTGCTGGCCATGCCGCGCGCGATGGGCCTCTTCAGCAAGGCGATCGCGCAGAGCGGGGCAGCCCAGGCGGCCGCGACTCCGGCAGACGCCGCCCTGGTCACCGCCGAACTCGGCCGGGCACTCAGCCGGATCGAGGTGGCCGGATCCAGCGGCGATGCCGCCGGCGCCGCGCTGGCGACCGAGGCCGTGGCGGCCGGCTCAGGCCAGGCTGGCGAGCTGACCGCCGCCATCCTCGAGGCGACCGATCTCGCCGTGCTCAACTCCGCGCAGGCGGCAGTGCGCGACGCCCTCGCCGCCAGCCCAGATCCGTCCAGGTTCGGGCCCAGCATCGTCGCGAGCACCATGCCGTTCATCCCGGTCGTCGACGGCGACTCGCTGCCCGAGCACCCGCTCGCCAGCATCGCGGCAGGCAGCGGAGCCGACGTCCCGCTGCTGATCGGCACCAATGCCGATGAGTTCCGCACATTCCTCGTCCCGTCGGGGATGGCAGACCTCGTCACAGAAGAGGTGCTCACGACGATGGCAGGAGCGGTAGGCGCCGACAAGGACGTGATCGACGCGTACCGGATCGGCCGACCGGCGGCGTCGGCGGGTGACCTGCTGGCCGCGCTGCTGACCGACCGTTTCTTCCTGCTGCCAGCGTTCGCGGTCGCGGATGCCAGGGCAGGAGCGACCGCGCCCACGTTCTGCTACGAGTTCGCCTGGCGGCATCCGCAGGTTGGTGCCGGGCACGGGCTGGATGTTCCGTTTGTCTTCGACAACCTGTCGGCGGCAGGGGCGGAACTGGTCGCGGGTCGGGAAGCGCCGCGCGAGGTGGCGGAGGAGATGCACGCGACCTGGATCATGTTTGCTGGCACCGGCGATCCCGGCTGGCCCGCCTACGATGCGAGCCGCCCGGTCATGATCTTTGACGCGGGCGGCGGTCGCGTGCAGCATGACCCGCGGCGAGCCGAGCGGGAGGCGTGGCCGGCCCCGTGACCCGGCAGCGTCATCGTGAACATCCTGCGGCGTTTGCCGCAGTCTCGTGCCGGACGGCTGCCGGACGCTACATCAGGCCGCACACTCCCGGCAAATGGGCTCACCCTTGCGGGTCTCAGCGAGCTGACTCCTGTGGTGGACAAGGAAGCATCTCGAGCAGGTGAACTCGTCTGCCTGCCGCGGGATCACCCGGAACGACAATTCCTCATTCGAGAGATCCGCTCCAGGCAGCTCAAGCGACTCGGCAACGTCATCAGGATCGAGGTCGATCGACGTCGACGACTTGTCCATCCGGCGAGCCTGAAGTTCCTGCAAGCTGTCCTCGGTCAGCTCTTCGTCAGTCTTCCGCGGGCTGTCGTAGTCGGTTGCCATGGTGGCCTTACTCCTCCATCGTTAAATTCCTCGCGCGAGTGCAACGCTTTCGAGGCCGTAGTTGTGCCCGAATCCGGCGGGGAATTCTGTCACGTCCCCGTCCCGAGGTACACACAGCAGACCTCAGCGGCAGTTCGTGTCGCACCGATTGACTCTTAGATCACTGTTAACTACCGCATCGGTGCCCCGAGCCAGCCGTCAGAGCGATCAGGCGTCCCGCTCTGCATCGAGGCCGAGCAGGAGGTCATGCAGCTCTGTGAAGAGTGCCGGACTCGCGCCGATCGTCATCGACGGTCCGGCCGGCTTCCCGGCCAGGCCACCGACCACCGCCCCTGCCTCGTGGGCGATCAGGGTACCTGCCGCGATGTCCCAGTACTGCACGCCCCGCTCGTAGTAGCCGTCCACGTGGCCGGCTGCCAGCGAGCACAGGTCAACGGCGCAGGCTCCGTTACGCCGGATGTCCCTTACCCGCGGCAGGACGGCGCTAAGCACCTGACCCTGCACCACCCGGCGGCCGCGCTCGTATCCGAAGCCCGTCGCGACCAGCGCGCGGGACAACGGCACGCCGACGGTGCAGGCGAGCGCCTCGCGACCTACTGAGCCCGTGAGCGCCGCACGCCAGGCACCGCCGCCAGCCACGGCGCCATACAGGGCGTTGCGGCGTGGCACGCACACGGCCCCCGCCACCACCTGCCCGCCGACCTCCGCGGCGATGCTCACCGCCCAGTCCGGCAGCCCGTACAGGTAGTTGACCGTGCCGTCCAGCGGGTCCACGATCCACCGCACCGGCGCGCCTCCGCCGGTCTGGCCGCCCTCCTCGCCGAGGATCGCGTCATCCGGTCGCTCGGCCAGGATCCTGGCTCTGATCATCCGCTCGGCGGCCTGATCCATCTCTGTGACGACGTCCGTCGGGCTGGATTTGGTGCCGACCACTGCAGGACGGCCATGGTGCTCGGCGAGCAGGTCGCCAGCTTCCCTCGCCGCTGCGGCGGCCAGCGCCAGCAGGTCGCCTGGATCCTTGCTGGTCACGACGCAGCCCGGCAGCAGCCCGCACCGCAGAGCCGCCCGCCAGCAGGGCCGAGCACGCCGGCCAGCGCGTCGCTGACAAGGCTGGAGATCATCGTGACGAACTCGGGGGAGGTCCCCGGCGTGGCCGCCCTGGCCATCGGCAGGCCTAGGTCGCTGGCGGTCCGCGCCGCCTCGACATCCAGGTCGAAGATGACCTCCATATGGTCGCTGACGAACCCGATCGGCACGACGACGGCCGCCCGCGCCCCGGCATTCGCCAGGCTGGTCAGGCAGTCGTTGATATCAGGCTCGAGCCAGGGCACCGACGGCGGCCCGCTGCGGCTCTGATAGGCGAGCGTCCAGGATGTCCTGCCGGTTCCCGCCGCGACCCGGCCTGCCACGTCGGCGAGCTGAGCCTGGTACGCCCCGCCATCTGGCCCGCTCGCCGCGGCCATTGACGCGGGGATGCTGTGCGCGGTGAAGACAAGTTCTGCATCGTCCCTCGTGTCTGGCGGCAGCGACGCGAGCGCCCGCGCGGTGGCGGCGGCGAACGACGCAGCGAACCCGGGATGCCAGTAATACGGCGGGATCTTGACCACCCGCGGCGCTCCCCGGCCGACGGCGGCGCGAGCCCTGTCGATGTCGTCAAGATACTGACGGCAGCTCGAGTACGAGCTGTACGCCGCCGTGGCGAGCGCGACCACGGTCTTGACGCCGTCAGCGGCCATCGCCCGGATGGTGTCGGCGAGGAACGGCTGCCAGTTCCTGTTGCCCCAGTACACCGGCAGGTCGATCCCGCTCGCGGCGAAGTCCTTCTCGATCGCGCCGAGTAGCTCGCGGCACTGGCCGTTGATCGGGCTCACGCCGCCGAACAGCTCATAGTGGGCGGCAACCTGCGCGAGCCTGGCGTCAGGGACGTTCCGGCCGGCCGTGACGTTGCGCAGGAACGGCATCACCTCGCCGGGCCCTTCTGGCCCGCCGAAGGAGACAAGCAGGAACGCACCGTCTGTGGCCATGGCGCCATCCAATCACCGACGGCGTCAGCGATACTCGGCCGCGTACCGGCCGGCCAGCGCGAGCACCTCGTTCACGTACCAGTCAGCGTGGTTGTACGCGAAGATCGCATTGCGCAACCCGGCCGGTGTGCCAGCGGACGCACCGTCCGCGCACAGCATTCTGGCCGCGGACGGCACGGCGTCGAACGGGTTCATGATGTCCGGGGGCCCTGGCGGGCCGAATCCGTCGATCCCCCACGCCGCCCAGGTGCTCGGCAGGAACTGCATGGGACCGAGCGCGCCGGCGCTGGACGGGCCCACGTTCTGGCCGTCGGCGCTCTCGATCTGCCCGATGGCGGCTAGCACCGTCCAGGACATCTGCGGGCAGTACTTGGCCGCGGATGCATGGAAGAGCTGCAGGTAGCTGGTGATCTTGCCGGGCCGACGGGGAACTCCGCCGGCAGGCCGCCGGCCGCGCAGGTCAACGACCTTCGCCTGCGCGCCGAGGACCCGGCGAACCTGAGCGGTCAGCGTGGCGATGCTCGGCCCAGGCGCGCTGATCAGCGCCGCGACCCTGTGCACCAGGCCGAGCTTGCGTGATGTCGCCTTGTTGACGAGCAGGTCGACGCCGGCGACGTTGAGCCGCGCGGAGCCCGCGTAGCCGAGCCGCAGCGCTGCCCGCGCGGTCAGCCGGTAGCTGCCGCCGCCCGCCAGCCCGAGCCGGGTGGCCGCGGGGGCCGAGGCCATGAAGTTCCCGGCCGCCAGCCGCGCCCATAGCGACTCGTCCGAGGCGGCCCGCAGCGGCACCCACGACCTGAACGCGTCGGGGTTGACCCCGATAACGCTGGCACGCTTGCCGTCCACGGTGATCTGGGCGCCGTCGAAGGTGGTCATCTTCCGGACGCCTCTGATCGAGCGCAGCCCTGTGACGTCGCTTGACTGCAGCCCGCTGGGCAGCACGATCAGCAGGTCAGGCAGGATGATCCCGCTGAACGCGCCGGTGGTGACGGCTGGAGCGGTGGCTCCTGACGCAGGTGCGCTGACCTGCCCCTCCCCTGCCGGAACGGAGCCCAGCCGGCTTTCCTGCCCGGCCCGCGCCGTCACGCCTCCGCTCGCGAGCGCGATGATGATCGCCATTCCGGTCAGGACGGCGGCGCAGCCTATGAGCACTGACCTGGGCACCGAACGCAAGACGCCCCGGGCCCTGACCAGCCCGCGGACTGCCGGGGAATATGACGGGACGCCCCTTCTGCCTGCACGCTTCAGCATGGGTCCCATGTCCATTCCATGGTAGTCGCGCGCCACCGGACAGAACCAATGCCGGCCGGGTCCGCGCCGGCCGCCGATACCCGGCTCGGAGGGACAAACTATCTCGTCGTACGCTATATGGACAGGGCGGGGAGGTTTGTCAACGATGACACAGGTGCGGGACCGGCACGGCCGGGAGCGCGACACCCGCACCCCGCAGCGGCGCAACCCGTACCTGGAGTTGCTCCGGGTGCCTGGCGCCTTCGCCTTTTCAGCGTCCGGTTTCGTCGGCCGGATGTCCATGTCCATGTACGGCCTCGGCACGGTCCTGCTGATCGCGCTGCTGACCGGCCACTACGGCCGGGCGGGCACCGTCGCAGCGGCCGGCTCGGTCGGTTACGCGGTGTTCGGCCCTGTGATCGCCACCAGGGCCGATCGCCTTGGCCAGCGCAGGGTCCTGGTCATGCAGACAGTCGTGTTCGCTACCGGCAGCGCCGTGTTCATAGCCTGCGCCGAGTTGGGCGCGCCGTTCTGGACGCTGCTCGTAACCGGTATCGCCGCCGGCGGATCGATGCCCTCGATCGGCAGCATGGTCAGGACCAGATGGAGCAGCATGGTCGACGGGGACCCGCGCCGCCTGCACACTGCCTTCGCGCTTGAGTCGGTCAACGACGAACTGATCTTCGTGATCGGGCCGGCCCTGGTCACCCTGCTGGCCACGCAGCTCGCCCCCGCGTCGGGTATCGGCACCGCGAGCTTGCTCTGCATCGTCGGCACCCTGCTGTTCGCCGCACAGCGCAATACGGAGCCAGCGCCCATCCCCAAGCCGCCGGCAGCTGGCTGGCCGGCCGCTGGATCCGGCGACGCAAAGGCGCGACCCGGCCTGCGCGCCGCGATCAGACGCCTGTCCGCGGCAAGCCTTCCTGCCCGCGGCATCGCCACGCTCGCCCCGGCCTTTCTGCTGATCGGAGCCATGTTCTCGGGGATCGACCTGAGCACCGTGGCCTTCGCCACCGAGCTTGGCCACCGGCCTGTGGCGGGCCTGATCCTCGGCACGTACGCGCTCGGCAGCGCCGTGGGCGGGCTGTGGTACGGCTCACGGCACTGGCAGGCGCCGCTCGGGCGGCGGTTCACGATCACGGCCGCGCTGAGCGTCGTCGGAGTCTCGACGTTCTGGACGATGCCTGGGCTGCTGGCACTGGACGCCGTCGGGTTTCTCGCCGGGCTCGCGATCTCGCCGACGCTGATGGCCGGCTACGGGATCCTGGAGCGGCAGGCACCGCCGCATCGCACTACCGAGGCGATGGCGTGGCTAAGCTCGACGATCTCCGTTGGCGTGGCGCTTGGCTCGGCGTTCGCGGGCCACATCATCGACGCGCACGGCGCACGTTGGAGCTTCGCGTTCTCGGCGAGCTGCGGCGCCGTCGGCGTGCTCATATGCGTCGCCGGGCTGGGCAGGCTGCGTATAGACCACGAAGGCCAACCGGCGGAATTGGGTGCTACCAGCGGAATCACACCGACCTGACGATCAGCCAGGAGGACGTGCCGCGATGACCAGCGAGTGGCGGAACTGGGCAGGGACTGTGACCGCGCGGCCGGTCAGGGTGCGGATGCCGGGATCGGCGGCCGAGGTGGCTGCCGAGGTGACGAAGGCAGCCGCGGACAGCCTGCCGATCAGGATGACAGGCAGCGGGCACTCGTTCTCGCCCGCGGCCAGCACGGACGGCGTGCTGCTTAGCCCGCGCGGGATGACGGCGGTCCGTTCCGTCGACCCGGCTGCAGGGCTGATCACCGTCGAGGCTGGCTGTCCGCTTTCGACAATGAACGCAGCCCTGTACGCCCGCGGGCTGTCGCTCACCAACATGGGCGACATCCAGGTGCAGACCGCGGCGGGCGCGACGCAGACCGGCACGCACGGAACCGGCAGGGCGAGCGGCAGCATGGCGGCGCAGGTCGCCGCCCTCGAACTAGTGCTGGCGGACGGCAGCACCACGACGTGCTCGGCCGCCGATCCGCAGCCGGACGTGTTCAACGCCGCGAGGATCGGCCTCGGCGCGCTGGGCATCGTCACGGCTGTGACGTTTAGGGCCGAGCCGCTCTTCCTGCTCACGGCGCGCGAGGAGCCCATGCGCTGGGCCGAGGTGATCTCCAGGCTGCCGGAACTCATCAGCGAGAACGAGCACTTCGAGTTCTACTGGTTCCCGCACAGCGAAGGATGCCTGACCAAGCGCAACAACCGGTCTGGCGGGCCCGCGCGCCCGCTCACCGCCTGGCGGCGCTGGCTGGACGATGAGTTCTTGTCCAATTCGGTGTTCGGCACGACATGCCGGCTCGGCCACATGGCGCCTGGCTCGATTACGGCCATGAACGCGCTCGCGAGCCGGGCACTCAGCGCCCGCACGTACACAGACGCTCCCTACAAGGTCTTCACCAGCCCGCGGCGCGTGAGATTCGCCGAGCAGGAGTACGCGATCCCCAGGGAGCATCTCGCCGACGTGCTCGGCGAGATCCGGGCGCTATTCGGCAGGAAGGACTGGCGGATCAGCTTTCCGATCGAGGTGCGTGTCACGCCCGCTGACGAACTGTGGCTGTCAACCGCCACCGGCCGGGCCAGCGCCTACCTCGCGTTCCACGTCTACCACGCCTCGCCGCACGAGGACTACTTCCGCGAGACCGAAGCGATCATGACCGCCGTCGGCGGGCGGCCGCACTGGGGCAAGATGCACACCAGGGACGCAGAGTACCTGAGCCGCGTATACCCGAGATTCAGTGATTTCGTCGCACTGCGCGACAAGCTCGATCCAGACCGCAGGTTCGGCAACAGCTACCTGAGGCAGGTCCTAGGCTCCTAAGGTGCGCTTTCTCACTCCGCCCGCTCATGACCTCACCTACAGCGACGTGTTTCTGGTGCCGAACCGGTCGGCGGTGACCTCAAGGAACGACGTCGACCTGTCATCCGCCGACGGCAGCGGCACGACTATCCCAATCGTCGTGGCCAACATGACGGCGGTGGCCGGCCGCCGGATGGCGGAGACCGTGGCCAGGCGCGGGGGCATCACGGTGCTACCGCAGGACATACCGGTCGACGTGGTCGCCGAGGTCATCTCCTGGATAAAGAGCCGTGACCTGGTCTACGACACCCCGCTCACGCTGGGACCTGAGGCCACTACCGGGCACGCCCTGAGCCTGCTGCCCAAGCGCGCGCACGGCGGCATCGTGGTGATCACCGACGGCCGCCCGGTCGGCGTCGTCACCGAGGCGGACTGCACCGGAGTTGACAGGTTCACCCAGCTCAGGAACGTCATGTCGCGCGAGCTGGTCACGTTGCCTGCCGGAGTCGACCCGGAGCGGGCATTCGGCCTGCTGCAGGCGGGCCGGCACCGGTTCGCACCGGTCGTAGGCGCCGACGGCCGCTGCGTCGGCATTCTCACCAGGACCGGGGCGCTGCGGGCGACCATCTACGCTCCGGCCACAGACGCGAGAGGCAAGCTGGCTGTCGGGGCCGCGCTCGGCATCAACGGCGACGTCGCCGGCCGGGCCAAGCAGTTGCTCGACGCCGGCTCCGACCTGCTCGTGGTCGACACCGCGCACGGGCACCAGGAAAAGATGATCTGGGCTCTGCAGGCAGTGCGGTCGGTGTCGCCGGCGGTGCCCGTTGTAGCTGGCAACGTGGTCACCGCCGCAGGCACCGCCGATCTCATCGAGGCAGGCGCCGACATCGTCAAGGTCGGTGTCGGCCCTGGCGCGATGTGTACCACGAGGATGCGGACGGGCGTCGGGCGGCCGCAGTTCAGCGCCGTGCTGGAGTGTGCGGCCGAGGCGCGCAGGCTCGGAAGGCACGTCTGGGCCGACGGCGGGGTCCGGTACCCGCGCGACGTGGCGCTCGCGCTCGCCGCGGGCGCGGCCAGCGTGATGATCGGCTCATGGTTCGCGGGTACCTGCGAGTCGCCTGGCGACGTCTTCCGGGATCCGCACGGCAAGCTGTACAAGGAGAGCTTCGGCATGGCCTCGGCGAGGGCGGTCCGGCTCAGGAGCGCAGCGGATTCGCCGTTCGAGCGAGCTCGCAAGGAGCTGTTCGACGAGGGGATCTCGAGCTCGAGGATGTACCTGGACCCGCAGCGCCCCGGCGTCGAGGACCTGGTGGACGCCATCATCGCGGGCCTGCGCAGCGCGTGCAGTTACGCTGGCGCCGGCAGCGTCGCCGAGCTGCACGAGCTCGCCGTGGTCGGAACCCAGAGCGCTGCCGGGTATACCGAAGGAATGCCGCTGCCTGCCGGCTGGTAGCGCGCCGAGGCCCGCCGCCCTACTCCCCAAGGAGCGCCATGTCCCGAGCACCCCGGTTCCCGCGTCCCTCGCGCGTGCCGGCCAGCCTCACCGCCGCCGCGGCGATCGCCGGCGTCGCCCTGGCCGCGGCGCTCGTCCCGGCCAACCGGGCCACAGCCGCGGAGCGGCCAGCCAGCACAGCCGCGGAGCAGCCACTGCGGAACATCGCCGCACGCGCCGCCGAGCTGGCGAACGCGGCGACGGGCAAGCAGCTGTGGGGACGCCGGCAGTACACCGCGCGCCCGATCGCAAGCATCACCAAGGTGATGACCGCGCTCGTCGTCGTCAAGGCCAACCGCCTGAACAGGCGGATCAGGATTACCGCCGCTGACGTCGACTACGCCCGCGCGCACAACGCCACCACCGCTGGCCTGCACCCTGGCGACATCCTGTCCGCCAGGCAACTGCTGTACGCGATGCTGCTGCCGTCGGGCGCCGACGCCGCGATGGCGCTCGCCACCAGCTTCGGGCCTGGCAGGCGGGCATTCGTCAGGAAGATGAACGCGACGGCGCGCCGGCTCCACCTGGTAAAGACCCATTTCACGAACTTCGACGGGCTGCTCTCGACCGACGTCTCAACGCCCAGCAACCTGCTGCATCTCGGGAAGGCGGCGATGGCCGACCCGGTCATCAGCGCGGTAGTCAGGCACCGGCACTGGCTGCTGCGTGCGGGGTGGCGTCATCACCGGTACCTGTGGACCAACACCAACCTGCTGCTCGGCCGCTACCGGGGAGCGATCGGCATCAAGACCGGCTGGACCCAGGCCGCAGGCGAATGCCTTCTGTTCGAGGCCACGCGCGGCAAGCGCACCCTAATCGGTGTGGTGCTCGACAGCGCCGCGACCAAGACCGGCGCGACGTTCTCCGACGCCGCGAAGATGCTGAACTGGGGGTTCGGGCTAAAGCAGGCAGTGCAGGCTTTCCGCCCGCCTGCTGGCGTGCCTGCGGAGTAAGCAGCCGCCAGCAGTCCCCCGGCTGGCCTAACCTCGGTGCCATGACAGCACCGAGTGCCGCACCTGAGCCCGCCGCGGCCGGCCAGGGACCTAGCGTGCTTATCGTCGAGGACGACGAAGGGATTGCTACGCAGCTCGTTCGCGGCCTGACAAGGGGCGGATACCAGGTCGATCACGTCACCACCGGTACCGAGGCCCTTGCCCGCAGCCTGCCGGACGTCGTCCTGCTCGATCTCGAGCTACCCGACGGCGACGGAGTCGGCGTCTGCCGGGCGCTCCGCGAGCGGTCTCCTGTCGCGATCATCGTGGTGACGGCGTACGGCGAGGAGGCCGACCGGGTCAACGCGCTGGATGCCGGCGCAGACGACTACCTGGTCAAGCCGTTTGGGCTAGCGGAGCTGCAGGCCAGGATCAGGGCAGTGCTGCGGCGGGTCAGGCCGGGCGGTGAGGTCATCAGGCACGGACCCCTCACGATCGACTTGCGCACGAGGAAGGTCAGCGTGAGCGGAGACGGCGTCGCCCTGACCCCGAAGGAATTCGACATCCTCGAGTGCCTGGCGCTCGACCCTGGCCGCGTCGTCTCCCGCCAGGAGGTGCTCGAGTCGGCCTGGGACTCGCACTGGTACGGCCCGACGAAGGTGCTTGACGTCCACGTCGCCGCGCTGCGCCGCAAGCTGGGCGTGCCCGGCTTGATCGAGACGGTCTACGGCCGCGGGTTCCGGCTCGGCGAGGTCTAAGTGGCGCGCCGCATCGCGCTGGTGGTGATCGCGCTCGTCGCGGTGCTGCTCGGCGTCGCGGCTATCCCGCTTGGCGTGCTGACGGCAAACCAGGACCAGCGCGATTTCCGTGCCGACACGCTCGCCGCCGCAACGACCGTGTCCAGTGTCGCCGAGGAGTTCCTTGCCGACAGCGCGAGCA